>JANPDA010000372.1:0-28021 GCA_031431235.1 Hyphomicrobiaceae bacterium | reverse complement strand
CTCTCATCGTCCTTGACGTGCCGCCCCGCAAGCCCCTAACTCCGCCCGCCAGTCGGCCGGATGGCCGCTGCCGGTTACAGAGCCGGTGGAGGAAAGTCCGGGCTCCACGACGTTAGGGTGCCGGATAACGCCCGGCGGGGGCGACCCCAGGGACAGTGCCACAGAGAACGAACCGCCGCGGCCTCGGCCGCGGTAAGGGTGAAAAGGTGCGGTAAGAGCGCACCGCGCCTCCGGCAACGGAGGCGGCATGGCAAACCCCACCCGGAGCAAGACCGAATAGGGGTGGCGCGACGGACCGGGCAACCGGGCCGTCAGGCTCAGCGTCGGCCGAGCCACCCGGGTTGGTTGCACGAGGCGCCGGGCGACCGGCGTCCCAGATGAATGGCCATCACGCGGGGGCTCTCGGGCCTCCGCCCTACAGAACCCGGCTTACAGGCCGACTGGCGACTTCCATGGCTCGAGGCTGACGCATGATCGAGACCGACGTCACCGGGCTGACCCAGCTCGGCTCCCCGACCGAGCTCCCACCAAGCCCCGAGGCAGCCGTGCTCGAGCGCGTGCCGAACTCGCAGAGCGATGTCTCCTATCTCGTGCGCTTCGTGGTGCCGGAGTTCACCTCCATCTGCCCGATGACCGGGCAGCCGGATTTCGCCCATCTCGTCATCGACTACGTGCCGGACGCCTGGCTGGTCGAATCGAAGTCGCTGAAGCTCTTCCTCGGCTCCTTCCGCAATCATGGCGCCTTCCACGAGGATTGCACGGTCGGTATCGGCCGGCGCCTCGTGGCCACGCTCGCACCGCGCTGGCTCCGCATTGGCGGCTATTGGTTTCCGCGCGGCGGCATCCCGATCGACGTGTTCTGGCAGACTGGCGCTCCGCCCGAAGGCGTCTGGCTTCCCGACCAGGGCGTCGCTCCCTATCGTGGGCGGGGGTAGAGCATTTTCCGGCGAAGTGGCGACCGGTTCGTCGAAAGAAAATGCGACAAAACAAGAACCTGGAGCGCCCGATCCGACCCTATCGGATCGCAATGCGCTCTAGCCCTACTCGCTCCGCAGCGCTTCGATCGGGTTCATCCGCGCCGCGTGTCGCGCCGGGAAGAAGCCGAAGACGATGCCGATGATGGCGGCGGTCGCCAGTGCAACCACGATGAACTGGGGCTCGATCAGCACCGGCCATTCGGCGGCCCGTGCGATTGCGACAGCGATTCCCAGGCCGAGCGCGACGCCGATGATGCCACCGATCAGACACAGGACCACGGCTTCCACCAGGAACTGGCTGAGGATGTCGCGCCGCCTTGCGCCCAGCGCGATCCGCAAACCGATCTCGCGCGTCCGCTCGGTCACCGAAACCAGCATGATGTTCATGATGCCGATGCCGCCGACCACGAGCGAGATCGCCGAGGTCGCGCCGAGCAGCCAGGACAGTGTCTGCTGCGCCGCGGTGCGCGCCGTCAGGAACTCGGCGAGATTGCGCACGTTGAAATCATCCTCGGCGCCGGGCCGAATGCGACGGCGCTCTCGCAACACGCGTGCGATGTCCTCCTCGGCCGCGGCGAGATCGGCCCCGTTGTCGAGCTTCACGTAGATCTGCCCGACCTGATCGGGCACGACCTCGCTGTTGCCCACGATCTGCGCCCGGGCGGTCGTGATCGGGACTAGCACCAGATCGTCCTGATCGCGGCCGAACGAGGAGAGGCCCTTGCGCGAGAGCGTGCCGACGATCGTCACCGGCACGCTTCTGATGCGGATCTGCGCGCCGATCGGATCCTCGCCCGCAAACAGCTGCTTCACGACCGTTTCCCCGACCAGCGCTATCTTGGCCGACCGCCGCACGTCCTCCAGCGTGAACTCCCGGCCTGCGGTCAGCGGCCAGTCGCGCACCGAAAGATAGTCCGCGTGGATGCCCGACACCGTCGTCGTCCAGTTGATGCTGGCGTTCACGACCGTAGCGCTCGCCGACAGCAGCCCGGAGATGGCGACGACCCCCGGCACCCGGTCGCGGGTGGCGCCGAGATCACCTTCCGACAGCGGCAGATCGGTGCCCGCGCCGGCCGCGCGGCCGCCGAAGGTCCGTCCCGAGCCCGGGAACACCACCAGCATGCTGGAGCCCAGGCTCGAGATCTGCTTGTCGATCTCGCTGCGTGCGCCTGATCCTACAGCCACCATCACGATCACCGAGGCGATGCCGATCAGGATGCCGAGCGTCGTCAGCACGCTGCGCAGCAGATTGGCGCGCAGTGCCCGCAGCGCGATCGCGATGCCATCGAGCATGGTCATGCCAAGGCCCCCATGGCCGCGGGCAGTGGGTGCTCCCGCCGATAGCCGGGCTGCGCCACATCCTCCACGATGCGCCCGTCGCGGAACAGGATCCGCCGGCGCGCATAGCCGGCGATGTCTGGCTCGTGGGTGACGATGACCACGGTGATGCCCGCGGCATTGAGCCCGCAGAACAGGCGCATGATCTCGGCGGAGGTCGCGCTGTCGAGCGCGCCGGTCGGCTCGTCGGCGAGCAGCAGGTCGGGGTCGTTGACGAGGGCGCGGGCGATGGCGACGCGCTGCTGCTGACCGCCCGAGAGCTGACGGGGATGGTTCTCGAGCCGGTCGCCCAGCCCCACCTGCTCGAGGCGTTTGCGGGCGAGCCCGGCCATGTCCTTTGGCCGCGACCGGCGATAGAGCAGTGGCAGCATCACCTGCTCGATCGCACGCGTTCGGGCGAGCAGGTTGAACTGCTGGAACACGAAGCCGATCCGCCGGTTGCGCAACTCGGCGAGCTTGTCGGCTCCGAGCCGAGCGATCTCCTCGCCATCGATTGCCAGCGAGCCTGAAGTCGGCACGTCGAGCGCTCCGATCATGTTCATCATGGTCGATTTGCCGGAGCCCGACGGCCCCATGATGGCGACCAGCTCGCCGCGCGCGATGTCGAGCGAGACCCCGTCGAGCGCACGCACGGTCTGCTCGCCGAGCGAGTAGACCTTGGTCAGGTCGCGGGCGCGGACGAGGGGCTGAGCTGCGTTGTCGAGGCGGCCTTGGCTCATGTGCCGGCCCGCGGATCGGCGCGCAGGATCAGGCGCTCACCTTCCTGCAGCTCGCCGCTGCGCACCTCGGTGCTGGTGTCGTCGGCGAGCCCCAGACGCACGAAGCGCGGCTCGGGCTCGCCTTCCGTGCCGAGCACGTAGACTGTTGCGTTGCGGGCGATGTCCCGCTCCTTCTTCCAGCGCTCGAAGGCAGGCCGCTGGGCGTCGGTGACGAGCGTGGCGATCGCCTGCTCGATGCGCGCGGAGACCTGCTCGCCGACCCGCCGCGGGTCCTGTTGGGTCGTCAATCCTCCGCCTTGCGGCCGCAGCTGCGCGATGATGGCATCGAGCTGCTTCTTCAGCTCGGCGACCTGCTCTGGTGTCAGGCCCACATCGGCCGTCACCCGCTCGACCGTGCGCTGCGTGCGCTCGAGCATGCGGCTGGCTCCCCCGCCAGTGTGGCGCGTACCCGACGCACTCGCGCGCGGGCGGAACCGCAGCGCCTCGTTGGGCACTTTGAGGACGCCCTGGCGGATGCCGGTCTCGATCACGACGTTTGCCGTCATGCCCGGATAGAGACGCCGGTCCTCGTTCTGGGCATCGATGATGACCGTATAGGTGACGACATTCTGGATCTCGGTGGCGGCGAGCCGAACTTGCGAGACGTGACCGGTGAAGTTGCGGTCCGGGAAGGCGTCGACCGTGAATGCGACGGTATTGCCGTTGGCGATATCGCCGATATCGGCCTCGTTGACCTGCGCTTCGATCCGGATTCGGCGCAGATCCTGGGCGATGCGGAACAGCTCGGGCGCTTGCAGGCTGGCGGCAACGGTCTGGCCGATATCGATCGTGCGCGAGATCACCGTGCCCCCGATCGGCGCCCGGATGAAAGTTCGATCGAGGTCGATTTCGGCCTGGTCGAGCGCGGCCTGCTTCTGGGCGACGGCGGCCTTGGCGCTCTCGATCTCGGCCTGGGCGACGGCGATCTCGGCCTGGGCGACGCTGGCATCGCGGGTCGCGGATTCCAGATTGGTTTGCGCAGTGAGCTTCTTGGCGGCGAGCGCCTGGTTGCGCTCGACGGCCTTGCCGGCCTGTTTGAGCACGGCGCGCGCTTTCGCCAGATTGGCCTCGCGGACCAAGAGCGCGGCCTTTGCAACCGCCACATCGGCGCGCGCCTGCGCGACCCTTCGCTCGAAGGTCTTGGGATCGATCCGAGCGAGCACGTCGCCCGATTTCACCTCGCTGTTGAAGTCGGCACTGAGGGTTTCGATCTGGCCGGAGAGTTGCGATCCCACCAGCACTGTCACGACCGCGCCGACCGGCCCCGAGGTTGCGACCACCCGGCGCACATCGCCTCGTGCTACCTCGGCTGTGACATAGACGGGCGGCTCGGGCGCGTGAGACTTGCCCGGCCATTGCCAATAGGCGGCGCCGCCGGCAAGAGCGGCGGCCCCGATCAGGGTCAGGATTTTCAGCATCTGCTCGGCCGCCATTTCCATTCGATCATGTCGGGTCCATCAAATGCAACGGTCGCAGCCGACCAGTTCCGTTGGCGGCTCGCGCAAAAGATCCCTCGGGTCGGGCACGGCTGCGCTCGCGACCTTGCCAACCTCGGACGCCCCCGCTACGGTTCGGCCCAATCCCA
Organism: Hyphomicrobiaceae bacterium; assembly: GCA_031431235.1. Lineage (GTDB taxonomy): Bacteria > Pseudomonadota > Alphaproteobacteria > Rhizobiales > Hyphomicrobiaceae > JANNSW01. The sequence goes on along the minus strand of JANPDA010000372.1, from coordinate 23,363 downwards.
GTCCTTCTTGACCGGCCGCCCTGAGGCCAAACCCGCGGAGCTCGCCCCATGACCTTCAAGCTTCCCGATCTTCCCTACTCCTATGACGCGCTCGTGCCTCACATGTCGCGCGAGACGCTCGAGTTCCATCATGACAAGCATCACATGGCTTATGTGACGAACGGCAACAACCTGGTTAAGGGCACGCCGTTCGAGGGCCAGACGCTGACCAAGATCGTGAAGGGCTCGTTCGGCAAGAATGCGGGCCTCTTCAACAATGCCGGTCAGCATTTCAACCACGTCCATTTCTGGCCCTGGATGAAGAAGGGCGGCGGCGGCAAGAAGCTGCCAGGCAAGCTCGATGCCAAGATCACCTCCGACCTCGGCGGCTACGACAAGTTCCGCACCGATTTCGTGCAGGCGGGCATGACCCAGTTCGGATCTGGCTGGTGCTGGCTCGCGGCCAAGGACGGCAAGCTCACCATCATGAAGACGCCCAACGGCGAGAACCCGCTCGTCCACGGCGCGCAGCCGCTGCTGGGCTGCGACGTGTGGGAGCATGCCTACTACATCGACTATCGTAACGCCCGGCAGAAATTCCTCGAGGCCTTCGTCGACAACCTCGTCAACTGGGAATACGTCGAGGCGATGTCGACCGGATCGGTCTGACCTCTGGCCTGCTTGCGCGAGCGCCTGGAATCGGAAGGGCCGCCCTGGGAGGCGGCCCTTACCTCATGCGCAGCCGAGGGTCACACATGCTCGGCGTAGTTGCGCAGCCATTCGATCCGCTCGCGGTAGGCTTGCCTCAGGCAGCCGCGATCCCAGCCGCAGGAATTGCGCTCGGCAAGCCAGTTTCGCTGACCCCGGCGCAGCCAGGAGGTCTGGTCGAAATAGCCCGCGCGCTGCTTGGCCCGGCCGTACCAGAAGCTGAGGTCTTCGTCCAACCGGCTCAGATGGGGTCCGGTGCAGACCGCCTGCTCGGCGGCGAGCGTGGCGGTGCGGCAGTTGAAGCTGGCAGCCTGCGCTTCGCCAAATCCCGTCGCGAGCACGATCGTGGTGCCGAGCACCGCAAGGGCAAGGTTCCTGATCATCGCGTTCTCCTGTTCCAGTGCTCATCCCCGAGCACGATATCGCCTTCGGATGGAGGATATTCAACACCATTGGAGATTTTACTTAAGTGAACGCGTTATTCATCTGGTATTCATCCGGGAAGAGCTTGTCGACATCAGGCCGATCGCACCGGCGATCGCCAGCATCGAGGCCGCCAGCAGGAACGCGGCGCCAGGGACGTGCCAGCCGGCGCCATTGCCGATGAAGTAGGCGAACACCAAGGTGAAGAGACCCGGCCCGATCAGGCCGGCAATGCCTTGGAGGCTCGCGATCGCGCCCTGCAGCCTGCCTTGCTCCGTCGGCTCGACGCGTGCCGTCATCTGGCCCTGGATTGCCGAGCTGGCGAGCCCCCAGAGCGCCATCACCGGGATCCCGGCCCAGAACCATGTCCCCGTCTCGGCCAGCCCGTAGATGGCAAAGCCGGCCGCTCCGGCAAACAATCCCAGCAGCATTGTTGCCCGCTCGCCGATCCTGCGAACGATCGGCCCGGTGAGCCCGCCCTGCACGATCATCGAGGCGACGCCGACGGCTGCCAGCGTCAACCCGACGCCGCGCTCGTCCCAATGATAGCGGTAGCTGGCGTAGAGCACGAAGACGCTCGGCAGCGCCACATGGGCGAGCTGGGAGAGAAATTGCGCGGCAGCGAGCCGGGCGAGCTCGCGCTTGGAGGTGAGCATCGCAATCGCTCCGACTGGATTGGCCTTCCTCAGCATGAACGGTGAGCGCCGGTCCGGCGGCAGCGACTCTGGAAGAATCAGATAGCCATAGAGCGCGTTGAGCAGACTTGCGCCGGCAGCGGCCCAGAACGGCAAGCGCGGGTCCATGCCGCCGAGCAGACCGCCGATCGCCGGTCCGAGCACGAAGCCGAGCCCGAAGGCAGCTCCCAGCATGCCAAAAGCAGCCGAGCGCTTGGCAGGCTCGGTCACGTCGGCGATGTAGGAGTAAGCCGTCGATATGCTCGCGGCCGTGACTCCGGACAGGACCCGGCCGGCGAACAGCCATCCCAGATTGGGGGCCAGCGCCATCACCACGTAGTCGAGCCCGAGCCCGAGGTTCGAAAGCAGGATCACCGGCCGGCGGCCGAAACGGTCCGAAAGTGCGCCCAGCACGGGCGAGAACACGAACTGCATCAGCGCCCAGGCCGTCCCGAACAGCCCGAGGATCTGCGCGGCTCCCGGAGTGTCGCCGCCCATGAGATCGACCACGAGCCGTGGCAGCACCGGTATGATCATGCCGAGCGCCAGCATGTCGAGCACGACGGTGACGAAGATGAACGCGACTGCGGCGCGACCAGGGGCCGCGCCGCCGAAGATTGCAGTCATGGATGGACTTTCCGCAAAGGGACGCCGGCTCTGCCGGAGCGCCTCCCCCCTATTCCGCGGCCTCGCTCTTGGCGACACGGGCCTTGGGCAGGAAGATGCAGTAGATCTTTTTCACGGGCTCGGTGTTTTTCCAGCCCATCATGGCGCCCTTCGGCACGAAGAACGTATCGCCGGCCCGGAACGTCTCCGCGCCGCCCTTGCCGTCGGAGATGGTGACGGAGCCTTCCAGCAGGTGCATCAGCTCGTGGCGCGGGAACGGGATGACTTTGCGCTCATAGGGGGTGGTCGACCAGACGCCAACGGTCCACTGCCCGGTCGGATCCTCGTGGTAGAGCTTATCGTGCCACTTCGGGCTCCCGGAGACGATCAGCTTGGGATCGGGACCGTCGGCGGGAGAGAGTTTGGCGCTCGGATCGGGCTTGATCACTTTCAGCTTCTTGGGATCCTTGGCCACGAGGCCGGAATCGTCCTCGAAGATGACGAAGAACTTGCGCACATAGCCCGTCTGCTTCCACTGGCAGACGAGGCCCTTTGGCAGGATGAAGCTCTCGCCGGCCTTGATGACGGTCTCTCCGCCCTTCGCATCGATGATCGTGACCGAGCCTTCGAGCAGCAACATGAACTCGTTGCAGGAGTAGGGGCCGAGCGTGCCGGTGAAGGCCGTGCAGTCCCAGACGCCAGCGGAGACGCCGTGCTCCTTGTCGTCTAGCGCGAAATGACCGCGCTGGCGCGGCGTGCCGGAAACGAGGCTCTTCTCGGGGATCGCTCCCCAGTCCTCGAGACCCTTGCCGGCGGGGCCCATGGGCTCCATGCGAGAAATCTTGGGCGTGCTCATAGCTTCCTCCAACGCGCGCAACGACAAACCAACACTGGGCCTCAGCCTAGCACGGCTGGCGCCCGCATGGCCAGCAAGCGGAGGCAGGTCGAAAAGTCACGCGATTGGTCGCCAGATCGCATGCTGATTTCCAAGCGCAGTCTATTGCTTTGCCTGGATATCCTCCAGATAGGCGAGGATCGCGTCGATGTCGGGCGGCTCGTAGGAGAGCTCCGGCATTTCCGGATGACCGGTCATGATGCCCTCGGCGAGCGCTTCGGCCAAACTCTCGATCGGAAAACGCTGCCCCAGCTCGCGAAAGTGCGGTGCCTTGGCGAGCGGGCTATCGCCTTGGCGTCCGACCGCGTGGCAGCTGCCACAGTCGCGGGTCAGGATCTCCGAGCCCCGTGCGACCAGCGATCCGGCCGTGTCATCGGCTGCATTGCCCCATGTCGTCATCAGGCAGGTTGCAACCGCTGCCATGCCGATTCGTGTCCACATGCCGCGCTCCTGTGATTGGGTGGAGCAAAGCTATCGGCAACGACGATACGCCAGATTGATTCAGATCAGTCGGTCACCAGAAACTCTTGCGCCGTCGCTTCGGGCCGGCCAGGACGCGGCCGAACCGCCCTCCCAACGCCCGGCCGATCGACTTGATCAAGGTGATGAAGAAGGCTTCGCCAGCGGTCTGGGGTTGGGCTTGCCGCCGGCTTCGGCGGTTGCGGCGAAAATTGAAGATGGTGTCGAGAATGGCCATGGCCGAATGCCTCCGTTGTCGTTCAGATCGCTACCTGCGCCCTCGCAGGATACCGCCGATGACGCTGCCGATCGCCGTTCCAAGCGAGCGCAGCAGCGATTTGCCGAAGGCCTCGCCCGCGGTCTGCCGGCGCGATACCGGGGCACGCTCGCCGTCGGCCTTGCGGCGATAGTCGTAGCGGTCGCTGCTCTGGGGCTGCGACCGCTGCTCGTCGCCGCGCCGCGCGGGCGGCACGCGGAAATCGCCGTGTTGCTCGTACCCGACATCCCGCTTGCCAGCGATGGTGCCGCCGGTTGGCTCGCGCCGGTCTTCGACGCCTCTGGCTCGCCGTTCGAGAATTTCGAAGGCAGACTCCCGGTCGACCGTCTTCTCGTACTGTCCATTGACCGGGCTCGCGGCGATCACTGCCTTGCGCTCATCGGGCGTGACAGGGCCTAGCCGCGAGCAGGGTGGCCGCACCAGCGTGCGCTGTACGATCGTGGGGGCGCCCTTGCCTTCCAGCACCGAGACCAGCGCCTCCCCTTTCTCGAGCTCCATGATGGTCTTCTCGGTGTCGAGCTCGGGGTTCTGCCGGAAGGTCGTCGCGGCTGCCCGCACGGCCTTCTGCTCGCGCGGCGTGAATGCGCGCAGCGCGTGCTGGATGCGGTTTCCCAACTGGCTCGAGACGCTGTCGGGCACGTCGAGCGGGTTCTGCGTCACGTAGTAGACGCCGACCCCCTTCGAGCGGATCAGCCGCGTCACCTGCTCGATCTTTTCCAACAGCGGCTTGGGCGCCTGGTCGAACAGCAGATGCGCCTCGTCGAAGAAGAAAACCAGCTTGGGCTTATCCGGGTCGCCAACCTCGGGTAGCTCCTCGAACAGCTCCGACAGCAGCCAGAACAGGAACGTGGCATAGAGGCGGGGCGAGTTCATCAGCTTGTCGGCCGCGAGCACGTTGATATAGCCGCGTCCGTCACGAGCCGTTCGCATGAAATCGCGGATATCCAGCGCCGGCTCGCCGAAGAAACTGCTGGCGCCCTGCTCCTCGAGCACCAGCAGCCGGCGCTGGATCGTGCCGACCGACTGCTTGGTGACATTGCCGTACTTGGTCGTGAGCTCGGCCGCCCGCTCGCCGATATGACTGACCAGCGCGCGCAGATCCTTGAGGTCGAGGATCAGCAGGCCATCGTCGGCAGCGACCCGGAAGGCGATGTTGAGCACGCCTTCCTGGACCTCGTTCAGCTCCATCAGGCGGGAGAGCAACAGCGGCCCCATCTCGGAGATGGTCGAGCGGATCGGATGCCCCTGGTCGCCGAACAGGTCCCAGTACATGACCGGATAGGATTGATATTTGTGCTCATTGAACCCGATCTTCTCGATCCGGGCCTTGATGAAATCCTTTTCCACGCCCTTCTGCGAGATGCCCGAGAGGTCCCCTTTCACGTCGGCGGCGAACACCGCGACGCCAGCGTCGGAGAATCCTTCCGCCAGGATCTGCAGCGAGACGGTTTTGCCGGTGCCGGTGGCGCCTGTGATCAGGCCGTGCCTGTTGGCGAGCTTCAGACTGAGGGTTTCCCGTTTGGAGGTATCCTTCAGGAAGCTCGTTCCGATGTAGACCGTATCCGGATTGGCCATGAGGTGTTCGGGCTCCTTGTCCTTGGCGTCCGGCGCCGGAAGGTCATCCAGGCGACTCGGGGCGGGTGCCGCAATGCAACATGCTTTGGCACGTCGAATCCGGCTTTGCAAACCTCGGTTATGCGCCGAAGATGGCGATCCCCCGTTGCTTCTGGATGGGGCTGCTGAATGGTTGCGGGCCGTGGAGGCTGGGCATATGGGGTATCGGATCGAGGCGGTCGAGGGCATTGGCCGGGCTTACGCGGAGCGTTTCCGCAAGATCGGCGTCACCCGCACCGGCCATCTGCTCGAGCGCGGGCGTACGCGCAGCGGGCGCAAGGAGCTGTCGGACGAGCTGACGGTCGAGGAGGTGCTCATCCTCAAATGGGTCAATCTGTGCGACCTGATGCGGCTGAAGGGGGTGGGCGGGGAATATTCCGAGCTGATCGAGGCCGCCGGTGTCGATACGGTCAAGGAGCTGCGCAATCGCAATCCGCAGAACCTCGCCAAGGCGATGCGGGACGCCAACGATGCGAGGAAGCTCGTCCGCCAACTCCCCAGCGAGAAGCTGGTCGCGCGCTGGGTCGAAGAGGCCAAGACGCTGGCGCCAGCGGTCGAGTATTGAGGCGGGGTTGGCCTACGCCCACTCCCCCTACACCGCCACCGCCGCCAGCACCGGCTGGACCGCCATCACGGTCGCATTGTCCTGATGCGGGTGCTTGGCGGCCTCGATCGCTGCCAGCAGGCCGCCTGCGAGACAGGCGGCGTCGCTGTCGGCGTGGCGGGCGAGGGTGTTGGCGATCTCGGAGTGGGTGAGCGTCTCGATGCCGTCGCTCGCCAGCAGGATCCAGTCGCCGGCCTCCAGCGGCAGGGCTTCCGATCGCAGATCGATCAGATCGATCGCGGCCCCCGTCAGCGCCGAGCGCAGGAAATGGCGGCGCGGGTGGCCGAGCGCCTCCTCGGGCAGAATCTCGCCGGCGGCCGCCAGCTGGTCGAGCACGGGCCCGAGCGAATGATCCTGGTTCAACTGGATCAGATGGCGGTTGCGGAATAGGTAGAGCGGGGAGTCCCCGACGCTGACCCAGCGCACGCCGCCTGCTCCGAAGGTGACGGCCACGAGCGTCGAGCCCATGCCCTCGAGCCTGGAATCGCGCGCGACGGCCTCGCTGAGCGCTCGGTTGGCGGCTTCGAGCGCATTCCGCATGCGGCTGCCGTCGCTGCCGGCCGCCGGGCCCGCAGCGCAGTAAGCCTCGATGAAGCCACGGCAGACGATGCGGCTCGCCTCCGCGCCGGCCGCGTGCCCGCCCATGCCGTCGGCGAGCACGGCCAGCAGATCGCCGGTGCCATTGACCTTGCCGCTCGAGGTGAAATAAAGCGCCCGCGCATCGGGAAATGCGAAGGCGCAGGCGTCCTCCTGCTGCTCGCGGGCGCCCGTGATGGCCTGGCTGGCGTGGACAAAACGCGCGATCATCGAGGGGACCTGCACATCAATCGAGATCGGCGAGCTCCGACCAGTCGAACTCATCGCCGCAGAACGGCACGAACACGAGCTGCGTCTGGCCGATGGTAACGACGTCCATCGGCGCCAGCTTGACCGCGGTGGTCGGCTTGGCATCGTTGACCGAGACCACATTGGTCTTGGCGAGGTTGGGCACGAACAGGAACTGCCGGTCGGCCGAATCGTAGCGCAGATAGGCCTGCTCCTCGGCCGAGATGGTGTCGTCGCCGAAATTGATCGGTATACGCTGCGTCGCCGCGCGCCCGATCGTGTTGTTGCCCTCGAACACGGGTCGGAAGGCGCCGAGCCCCGGGCCGCCGATCACGACCAGCCAGGCGACGACCGGCTCCTGGTGGAAGTCGGTGCGGATCGGGCGCTTCTGGCCACGCACCACCTGCGTTTTCATGTGGTCCATCCGTCCTGCTCCCCCTGCGCGCACCGCCAGCGTCGGTGGCACCTCGCTGCTCTTCTTCTCGCCGGCTGCTCCAGCACTCTTTGCCGGCGTCGTGCCGAGCGCGGCTTCGACGGCCCGCATCGCGTCCTGCAACACCGCCATGCGGCCACCCGCTGGCTCCTTGCGGTCGGCTCGTGGCATCAATGCGGTGCGGTCGGGATCATCGGCCCGCCCGACGGCCGCCGTCCGCGGTGCTTCCCCGGCGACGGCCTTCAAGCCTTCCTTCAGCAGGCCAGCTTCGGGTTTCTCGCCTGGCTTGCCGCCGCGTGCCTGGTCATCTGCGGTCATGTCGATCTCCAATTGCTCAAAAGAAAACTAGCGCGCCATCGCCGCCGCCTCGCCGAGGCAGAACCGCAGCTTGACCTCACCCAGCTCGATCACGTCGTCGGGCTTCAAGGTCGCCTGCTCCACCCGCTCGCCGTTGACGACCACTCCATTGCCGTCCACTCCGCTCAGATCGGTCAGTACATAGTGCCGGTCGGGCGTCAGATGGACCACCGCATGATAGCGGTGCACCGTCTTGCTCGCGAGGCGAATGTCATTCTCCTCATGCCGGCCGATTCGGACCATCGTTCCCTCGAGCGGCAAAGATGTGGCATCGCTGCCGACGAGTTGCAGCGTTGCGATGGCGTTGGGCGCGGTCGTGGGGGGATTGCTGCCAACCGTGCCGCTCGGCGCGTCGTCCGCGGCCTGCATGGCTTGGCGCAATGGCGCGTCCTTGCGCGCGACACGCCGCTCGCTGGCTTTCGCGAGCTTGACGGCGAGCAGTGCCGCGATCGAGATCAATGGCGAGAGCACCAGCACCAACCCCAGTGCCAGCGTCAAGGAGGGCTCCCGCTGATAGCTTTCGCTCACCCAGGTCCGCAGCCGGTCGAGCGCCGAGGCCTCGATCGGCGGTGGCACCGGCTCGGCAGCAATTGTGGTCGTGTCCGTGGTCTGACCGAGCGCCGGCTGATCCGGGGCAACCAGGATCGCGCCCCCCACCGCCAGCGGCACGAGGACGAGGCACAAGACAAGGAGCGCGATCGCCCGGCGCATCTGGAGCCCTTCGTTTGCAAGACCTTTCGGGAAGATAACCCTCGGATGTGGCGGTATCAACGGTCGTGCGGACGATTGTCGGCTCGGTTCTCGCAAATGCCATCCAGTATCCGCGGCTGGCTCGATGATGGCATTTGCGAGGAGAAACCACACTAGAATCATAGAGTTGCTAGTGTCCTTTCAACTCCGAATTACGCTTCAGAGGACACTGCGAGGTTGAGCGTATTTCGGAGACAGGCCACTAGCCGACCTCGCGCCGCCACAATCCGATCAGGCGCTCGATCAGCCGGTTGGCGAGGCTGCGGGGCTCCGTCTCGATCCTGGCGAAGCCGCGGGTCTCGATCATGGGCAGCTCGTGGCCATCTGCGGCGACGAGCGCGAGGCGGACCTTGTAGAGCGCGCTCTCGGGCAGGAGTGCATTCGCCGCTCCCTGCCGGACGATCACCGGACCGCCATTGATGCTTGCGAGCAGCGGGTTGTCGAGCTCGGTCAGCCCCTCCTGGAAAACGCTTTCGACCACCGCCCCGATCACACGATCAGGCAAGCCATCGAGCAGCAGCGCGGCGCGAGCACCGGGCCGAATGAGGCCGATGTCGCGCTCGTCGGCAAAGCCGGTCGCCGTTGTCTCCCTTGCCGCGACGATGCGCACGAGCGGCTCCTCGCGCGAAACCCAGCGGCCAGCGGCAAGCCCCGTCGCGAGCAGCTCGATCACGCCGGGGGAGGGTGAGCGTAGATCGAGGCGCGCGAGGCGCGACATGAGCCCCTGTACCTCCACCCCGATCCGCAGCAGCTCGGCCTCCCCGACTGCCAGCGCCTCGTGGAAGTCGCTGCGACCACGCTTCAGCTCGATCGTGCGCTCGAGCGCGTTTGCGCGCTGGCGCAAGGCGTCGAGACGCTGCTCGACGTCGGGGGCCGCGAGCCGAAGGAGCGAGGTGCCCGTCGCGACCTGGTCACCCAACCGGCCAAGCACAGTCTTCACCAGCGCCGGCTCCGGCGCATAGACGTCGAGAATGCGTCCGCCCTCGTAGATCGCAGGCATCGTCACGCTCGACCGCCAAGGTAGGATGATGACGAGCACGATCGGCGCCAGCATGAGCGCGACCCGACTTGCTCCGAGCAGCCGGCCCTTCGCAGCCTGGGCGAGCTTCAGCCAAGAGGCCATCTCCGCGGCCAAGGGTGCGATGAGGAAAGCTGCGATCACCGCGCCTGCGAGCGGTAGTGCGAATGCGGGAGCGAGCACCCTCGAGATCATCAGCGTTATTCCTGCGTAGAGCGTGATCCTGTAGACGAGCACCGCCGCCCCGAACAATGCGAGCGCGCCGCGCTGAGGGAGGCGCAGCTCAGGCTCGGGCGAAGGCGCTCGATGGCCTGCAAAGACGAGCCGCGCGCAACTCTGGAGCATCGCGACTGCTCGGGGATGCAGATTGTCGAACGCGAGCGCTTCCGACAGCAGGAAATAGCCATCGAACCGCATCAGCGGGTTCAAATTGACGACGAGCGACATGAGCACCAGCGTTCCCGCGGCGAATTGCACGGCGTTGCGCATCGGCCCCGGATCGATCAAGGGCCATGCCAGCAGCGCGACGATCGCGAGGCACCCTTCCGCCAGCACGCCGGCTGCCGCGATCTCCATCCGCTTGCTCCGGTCTGGCAGCGTCCAGGCGCTCGACGTCTCGGTGTAGAGCACCGGCCACAGCATGATCAGCGACACACCCATCGAGGTCACCTCGCCACCATGCCGGACGGTCGCAAACGCGTGTGCGAGCTCATGCAGGCTCTTGCCGATGGCGAGCGCCGCGAGGATGCCGGCGATGGCCTCGGGACTGGCGATCGCGGCGAGTCCAGCGCGGAAGGCGCTCCATTCGAGCGAGACGAGATGGAGCGCAACCCCGAGCAGCAAGACCATCAGAACGAGGAAGGCGCGGGTGAAGAATGGGCGGGCGAGCCACAAGCCGCGCACCAGCATCGCTTGCGGCGCAACGAGCGGCAATCGCCGGAACAACACCGAGGACAGCAGCCTGGCGAGTCGGCGACCCATGCCGGGGTGGGCCGCGCCCGCCATGGCAGCGAGGATCTCCTTGGCGGTGACGCGCACGAGGCCGTTGGCCGTGAGGAAGCGCGCGAGCGCCTGCACATCCTCGGGTCGTGGCACCAGTGTCGTCTCGCTCCGCACGGCCGCGACGATCGCCGCCTCGGTGCCCAGACCCCAGCGGGTGATCAGCTCATACTCGAGCCAGCCGAGCTCGAAGTGGGCGTTCGACGCGGGATCGTGCAGCACGATGGTGGGAGCACCACCGCCTCGTCGCCGGCCGCGATGGAGCACGACATCCTCGCGCAAGCGTGCAAGCGGTTTGACCGGAGCGTCCTGCATCGTCAGGTTCCTCTACACGCCGAGCAGCCGGCGCAAGCTGGCGAGCGGCTTGCGCAGCAGGAAGTATCCGAGCGGCGCCCGCCCGCCGGTGATGCGGGCTGTTCCGGTAAGCCCCAGCCGTGGGACCGAGGTGCTGTCGACGAGCTCGGCTTCCCCGATGAAGGCCGGCATTGCGCCTGCAACTTGCCGCACGTCGTAGCTGACACTCGTGAGGATTGCCTGCACCGGCCGCGACGGTGCGATCGCCAGGAACAGATCGACCGCCGCGCCCGGCGCGACCACCAGCACATCCTCGACGGCAATCCGGATCTCGAGCCTTGCCCGGCCTGGATCGGCGATCGAGAGAATCTTCTCGCCGACCCGCACCGGCCGGCCGATCCAGGAGCTGCGGCCTTCGATGACGGCAATGCCGGCACCCGGCGCATGGACTTCCGCGCGGGCGAGCCGGTCCGCCGCGAGCCGGAGCTCGGCGCGACCTTCCTCGAGCCGGGCGAGCGTCAGCCCCAGCTCGGCACGGGCGCGCTCGTCGAGGAAGGCCTGCTGCTCGGTCCGGGCATGCTCGGCTTCCAGCACGCGCACTCGCTTTGCCTGCACGTCGCGCTGAGCAGCCAGCTCGGTGCGGTCGAACGTCAGCAGCAATGCGCCCTTCGCCAGCGCCTGGTTGGGCTGGGCCAGCACCGCTGCGATCACGCCGTCGAGCGGCGCCGCAACAACCATCGGCTCGATCGGCACGACTGTCGCCTCGGCGAGAATGGTCATCGGCACGGGAACCATCAGGAGAGCGAGGCCGGCTGCGAGCATTGCGACGATGACGAGCCGCCTTCGCTGGCGCTTGGCGCTCTGGAGCTGTGGCGCCCGCCAGGCGGCCAATGCGGTGCCGATCGCCGAGCCGAGCCGGCCGAGCACACGTAGCTCGCCGTCGGAAAACGGGCTCGCCCGCAACAGCACGAGGGCGCCTTCGAGCGTCGAGCCGGGTCGCGCGAGCGGGACGAGGATGCTATCGCCGAAGAGGAAGCGCCCTGCCACTTCGCCGAGCCGGCCTTGCAGCTGCTTCTGGTCGATTCGCCGCGGCTGGCAGCCTTCCGGCTGCGGTTGGCATAGCGCAGCGGCGATCGCGCCGAGCCCGACGATCTCGGGCGCCGTCGCCTCGACCTTGAGCCCGCCCGAGACCGCCGTGATGCGCCCGAGGTCGGCCCGCCACAGCGCCGCATGATCGAACGGCACCACCCGGTGCAGGTCATTGACGGCGATGAAGCCGAGCACCTCCCGACTCTCGGCCTGGCGCAGCTCGAGCTCGAGCTGGGCGAGGCGGGTCAGGATCAGGACCTGACGCGGGATCTCCTCGCTCACCGCACCGTCCCCGCTGCCAGGGTAGCCTGTGGCTCGAGCCTGACGGTGCCACTCATGCCAGCGACCAGCCCTTTGGCTGGCGAGGTAACGATTGCGCGCACCTCGGCGAGCTTGCTCACATTGTCGATCCAGGCCCCAGTCGCGACGATCCGGGCCTCGACCGTCGAGCCAGTCTCCTCGACCTCGAAGCTCACCCTGTCGCCGACCGCGAGCCGGGTGAGCCAGGCCGAGGGCACGAACATGCGGACCTCGAGCCCGGCGCTGCCGGCGATCTCGATCAGCGCCGTACCGAAGCCGACGGTCTCGTTGGCGTTGGCGATCCGGCGCACCACGCGTCCGTCATAGGGTGCCCTGATCTGGCACTGGGTGGTCTGGCTCGTGGCGACGGTCACTTCCGCTCGCGCCCGCTTCAGGTCCGCTTCGGCCAGCACCGCCTGCAGCCGGCTCGCCGAGCCCGAGCCGGCGAGCTGACGTTTGACCTCGAGTGTATCGCCGGCTGCTTCGGCTGCGGCGCGTGCCCGCTCCAGCTCGGCATCGTAGCGGCCGCAATCGAAAGTAACGAGAACATCGCCGGCGTCGAACGGCTCGCCATTGTCGGGGCCGATCGAGCTGATTGTCGCTTCGAGCCGGCTGGCAATGGTCGCGTGGTCCATGGGAACCAGCAGTCCCCTGATCCGAGCCTCGCCGGCGGTCGCGATTCCCCAAGACACCATGAGAGCGCAACAAGCAAACGTGCAACGGTCGATCATCGGCGCTCTCATTTTCTCAGGGTCCGACCCTGGTCTCGACGGCTGCGATGCGGGCGCGGACGATGGCGGAACCCAAGGGAGAAACGGGAAGCGCCGATGCCTGACGCGGAACAAGGAAGCCTGCCGGTCCGCGCCCGCCCTCGGGGGAGCGAGCGAAACCCACCCCGAAGCCGGTTATTGGCTGGATGCCACCTCGAACACCTGCTGCGGCGGGCGCCAATCGTCGAGAGTTGTGCGCAGCGTGTCGGCAAGGATCGCCACGTCCTGCTGCTCGATCTCCTCGGGGAACCGATGGGCACCGATCGAGTTGAGGATGCGGCCCCAACCGTTCTGGACGTCGGCATAGGCGGTGTAGAATTGCAGCTCCGAGACCGTGCGCCGCGCTTCGGCCGTCAACGCTTCGCTGTCCGAGGTAGCGCTCGCGGCCGCGCCTTTGGTCGCGATCGAGGCGATCTCACGGTCGATGCCATAGAGCCGGCTGGAGGCCTGGAACACGTCGGCCGCGAGCGCATAGCGCTCCAGCGCGATGTGGAGCTGGGCGATGATCGCCATGCTGAGCGTCAGGCGCCTCGCATCGGCGACCGCCACGTCCTGCTCCGCGTAGCCGATCGATCGGCCCGCGGTTGCAAGCTCCATCAGGTTCTTGGTGATGAGGCCCGCGGCACTTTCCCAGGTGGGCTCGAACAGGAAGGAGTTCGAATCGTAGTTGGTGCCGATCCGAAGCTCGAGTCCGGGCAGCAGCCGCACATAGGCCGCATGCACCTCATTGAGCGAGATCCGCTTCTTCAGATCCTCCTCGCGCAGCTCGGGCCGGTTGACGAGCGCGGCAAGCTCCAACTCGTCGGCGGCGACCTGCAGATGCGGCGCCGGCATCCGGTCGCTCGAGGGGATAGCGACGCGGAACGCGGTGCCGGGCGGCACATTCATCAGCGCGGCAAGCTCGGCTTTGGCCAGCGCAAGGCGCCGCTTCACCTCGGTCAGGTCGCGTAGCTGCTCGAACAGCACGCGCTGCAGCTTGAGCTCGTCGGAAGGCTCGCCAGCCCCAGAAGCGATGACCCGCTTGGAGGTAGCTGCTGCCGCCTCGATGCGCTGCATCAGGCCGCCGATGCGGGGCAGCATGCGCTCGGCTGCGACCCCCCGCCAATAGGCGTCGCGGATGTCGAGCACGAGGTTCTGCGTCGCCTTGACCCGGCGCTCCTCCGCGATCAGCACACGGTCCCCATCCTGGCGGGCGCGGATGTAGGTGAGGCCGAAATCGAGCACGTTCCAGACCATTTGCAGGTCGCTGGTGCGCAGGTGCTTGTCCTCCGAGGTCGACACCTCGAGCGACTGGCGCCCCGTCAGCAGCGAGCGGCTGGACGAGCCGCGGTAATCGTCACGACCGCGATAGCCGGCGCTGGCCGCCAGTTGGGGCAGCATGGCCGTCGCCCCATATTCGAGTGCGCGATCCGCCAACACGCGCTCCATCAGCTTCAGGCGCTTGTCGAGATTGTATTTGAGGCCACGTGCAATCGCCTCGTAGAGATCGATCGAGCCGGCGATCGGCTCCTGCTCGGCATAGAGCGCGGCCTGGTCTGCACTCGCCCGCTCGATCGCGGCGGTCTCCTCGATCGGCTCCGGCGTGAGGCTGCATCCCCCCAGCCCGGCCGTTCCCAACGCTGCCGCCACGATTGTCGCGACCGGCACCAGCCGCCGCACAATGCTCCGCTCTCTGCTCGACACCGCCATTTTTTCCCTCGTTGCATACGGCCGAGCGCTCAACTATTACGGGAAAATTAATACTTATGCTCGTCCAGGTTGTGGTCGACGCCAAACGATAGTGATTCGCACAGTTTCTCCAGAGCTTTTGCGCAACACGGGTCGAAGAAAGCGGGGGCCGCCTGGCCCCCGTCGAGTTCCGATTCGCGCTTTTTTTTGATCTCGTAGCTGGGACCACCGGGCCTCATACCGCCGATTGAATGAACTGACTCTCATGGTCGTCTGGGCGGCGGTATGATTCTCATGTTGCACGCGGCCGCCCCACCAACCCCGCGCGCGAGATGCCGTCGAGAAGAGATTTGAGCGGACAAATGTCCGTTCATTGGCTCGACGGTTCAAGCAACCTCGGCCAGGTCGCGTAGCCAGTCCAGGGCTCGCCGGTCGAACGCTTCGCGGCTGCGGTCGAGTGCGGCCGTGAAGCCCGGAGCTGGTGGTGCAACGAGCGAGCCTTGGCGCTCGTCGGCCTCTTCCTCCTCGTCCTCGCGTGTGTCCGTGATCCACCCATCGGCATCGTCGAGCGGGCTCGCGACGAGCGGATCGATGATGCCCCCGCCATTGTCGTCGCTGGTGTCGGCGGCGGACGCCAGCAGGTAGCGGCCGATCTCGCCTCCAGCTCCGAGCCCATACTGGGTCTCGAGCCTGAAGTCGTCGCCGGAGACGACGAAGTGGATGAAGAGGTTGTTGGGCCAGGTGACCTCGATCGCGCCATGATCGTCGGGCTGGCGATCGGCCAGGATGCCGAGCAGGTCGCTCGCCGGCACGGACGGGATGTATCCCTCGATGCTGCTCACATTGAGCGGGTTTTCCGCCGGAGCGACGCGGATCACCAGCACCGCCGTCGAGACGCCGCCGTCGGCATCGCGCACCTCGTAGACGATGCGCTCGACGCCCTGGGCGCCCAACCGCGGCGTGTAGACGTAGCTGCCGTCGGGATTCAACGTGAGCGTTCCGAGCTTGGGGCCCTTGACGACGGCGAAGCTCAGGTCGTCGCCATCGGGATCGTGGTCGTTGCCGGCAACCGACCCGTGCGCGCTCGCACCATCGGTCGATTGGGCGGTATCGTCCACGGCAAGCGGCCCCGGATTGCGCACCGCCCAGCTGAAGGTCGAACTGGTCGAAGCCCCATGAGGATCACTCGCTGTCACCGTCACCACATAGCGTCCGTGGCTGGAGGCATCGGGCGCGATCGTGCCGGAAATGATGCCTGTCGCCGGATCGATCGAGAGGCCGGGCGGCAGGCCCGCCGCAGCGTAGCTGAGTGTATCGCTATCGTCGGGATCGGCGAAGGCGGCGGACACGTCGAGCGGCGAGATCGTTCCGGCATCGATGCCGCGCTGGGCGGCGATCAGATGGGCTGGATCGGCAATCGGCCCGTCGTTGGCACCCGTGACCGTGACGGTGAGCGTCGCCGTATCGGTGCCACCCTGTCCGTCCGAGACCGTGTAGGTGATGCTGGTCGTGCGCGTCTCGTCGAGTGCCAGATCCTGGAAGTCGCCGTCGGGGTCGAAGCTGACCGAGCCGTCGGGGGCGATCGTGAACGAGCCGCCAGCGCTGCCGGCAACCGGCACGCCGACCAGCGCCGGACTGCCATTGACCGCCGCAACCGCGAGTGGATCGTTATCGGGCGCTGCATCGGCATCCGCGCCCGCTCCATTGTCGGCGAGCACATTGCCGGAGAACCTCGCATCCTCGCCCGACTGCAGTGCATCGTCCTGGGCGATGGGTGCCGGGTTCGCCACCTGGTAGACGAGGAGGGTAGCAACGGTTGCGCCGTGCGGATCGGTTGCGGTGACGACGATTACGTAGACGCCGTCGCCGTTCGGCCCCCCGGTCGAGGCGGACGGGTTGGCCGTTCCCGAGATGGTGCCAGTCGCCGGATCGAACACGAGCCCCGGCGGCAGGCTCGCCGGATCGAGCGAGAGTGTCAGCCCATCGCTCGTGTCGGGGTCACCGAAATAGGGGGTGAGGTCGAGTGGCTCGGCCGGCCCGCCGTCGCTCGCCGATTGCACGGGCACGATTGCGTTCGGTTCTCCCGCCGGAAGCCCGGTCGCCGGATCGAGCACTCGAGGGCCGTCGTTGACGCCGGTCATCACCACCGTGACGGTGGCGAGATCGCTACCGCCCTGCCCGTCGGACAACAGGTAGCTCACGGTCGTGGCACGACTCTCACCGACTGCGAGGTCCTGGAAGTCGTCACCCGGAACGAACACGAGGCTGCCGTCGCCTGCGATCGTGAAGCTGCCGCCGCTGGAGCCTGCAACCGGTGCTCCGACCAGCGCGACATCGCCGTTCACCGCGGCCACGTGCAGCGTATCGCCGTCGGGCGCTCCGTCGCGATCGGGGCCCGATCCGTTGTCGTCGATGACGTTGGCGGCCAGACTGAGGGCATCCTCGCTGGCTGACAGCGAGTCGTCCTCTGCGACTGGCGCCGGATTGGCGACCGACCACAGGAACGATACGCTGGTTGTCGCCCCATGCGGATCGGTTGCGGTGACGGTGACGAGGTAGGGTCCACCCACGGAAGCTGCCGGGTCGAGGGTCCCCGAGACTACGCCCGCGGCGAGGCTGATGCCGAGGCCAGGTGGCAATCCGGTTGCCGTGAACTCGAGCGTGTCGCTGGTATCGCGATCCTCGAAGAAGGCCGAGAGGTCGAGCGGATTGATCGCCTCGCCGTCGCGGCCGGACTGCATGGCGACGACGGAGGTTGGATCGGGATTGGGATCGCCCGGGTTGGCCGGATCGACGACCACCGGGCCGTCGTTGGTACCGGTCACGGTGATGGTGAGGGTCGCCACATCGAAGCCGCCATGGCCGTCCGCGACCTGGTAGTCGATCGCCGTCGCACGGATTTCGCCATCCGCGAGGTCCTCGAAATCGCTCCCGGGATCGAAGCGGTAGCTCCCATCGGCACTGACGGTGAACTGCCCGCCAGCCGAGCCCGTCACTGGCGCGCCGACAGTCGCCGGATCACCATTGATGGCGGCAACGATGAGCTCGTCGCTCGCATCCACGTCGCGATCATTGGCGAGCAACCCATTGGCGGCGGCGACCTCCAGCCCATTGTTCTCAGTCGTGGTCTCGTTGTCGTCGATCGCGTCGGGCGCATCGTTGACGCCGGTGACCGTCACCGTGACGGTCGCGACGTCGGTGCCGCCCTGCCCATCCGAGACGGTGTAGGCAATCGTCGTGGTGCGGGTCTCGCCCTCGGCCAGATCGTCGAAGTCGCCGGCCGGATCGAAGGCGACGCTGCCATCGCCGGCAATGGCGAAGCTGCCGCCACTCGAGCCTGGGACCGCCGTGCCGACGAGCCCGGCATCACCGTTGACGGCCGCGACGTGGAGGGGATCGGAGTCGGGCGCTGCGTCATGGTCGGCGCCTGCACTGTTGTCGGCGAGCACATTGCCGCCGGTCGAGGCGTCCTCGCTCGCGCCGAGTGCATCATCCACGGCGACAGGCGCCGGGTTGGCGATGCGATAGAGGATGGTGGTGGTGACGCTCGCGCCATGCGGGTCGGTCGCCGTCACGGTGACGGGGTAGACGCCGTCGCCGTTGGGGCCGCCTTGCGACGCGTCGAAGTCGAGAGTGCCCGAGATCGTCGCCGTTGCCGGATCGAACGTGAGGCCGGGCGGCAGCTCGGCAATTTCGAGCGACAGCGTGAGCGCATCGCTCGCGTCGGGATCGGCGAAGAAAGGCGCAAGCGGCAGCGAGGCCATCGCCGCGCCGTCGACGGCAGACTGCACCGGCACGATCGCCTGCGGATCGGCCGGCGGCTCGCCGGTCGCGGGATCGACCACGACGGGGGCATCGTTGGCGCCGGTCACGGTGACGGTGATGGTCGCCAGATCCGTGCCGCCATTGCCGTCCGAGACGAGATAGCTGATGATGGTGATGCGGGTCTCGCCCTCGGCCAGATCCTCGAACTCGCCATTGGGATCGAAGCCTGCGAGGCCCCCCGCCGCGATCGTGAAGAGGCCGCCATTCGAGCCCGCGACTGGCGTTCCCACGCCCGCCGGGTCGCCATCGACGGCTGCGATCGAAAGCGTGTCGCTGTCGGGCGCGGTGTCGTGATCGGGGCCGCTGCCGTTGTCGGCGAGGACGTCGAGCCCGATCGCGGCATCCTCACCCGCCGCGACCGTATCGTCCTGGGCGACTGGCGCGAGATTGGTGATGCGATAGACGACCGTCGTCGTGACGCTCGAGCCATGCGGGTCGGTCGCGGTGACGACGATTGCGTAGACGCCGTCGCCGTCGGGTCCGCCCTGGGATGCGCCGGCCGCGAGCGTGCCCGCGATCGTTCCCGTCATCGGATCGAAGCTGAGGCCCGGCGGCAGCGTGGCCGGATCGACCGACAGCTGGAGCATGTCGCTCGTATCAGGGTCGGCAAAGTAGGGCGTGAGGTCGAGCACTGTTGGCGCCTCGCCGTCGCTCGCCGCCTGCTCGGGAACGATCGCTTGCGGGTCGGCCGGCGGATTGCCAGTCATTGGATCGAGCACGATGGGCGCGTCGTTGACGCCCGCGACCGTCACGGTGACGGTTGCAATGTCGCTGCCGCCCTCGCCATCCGAGATCGTATAGGTCAGCGTGGTCGTGCGGGCCTCGCCCTGGGCCAAATCCTCGAAGTCGCCGGCCGGATCGAAGACGAGGCTGCCGCTGCTCTGGATCGTGAAGCTGCCCCCGTTCGATCCCGCAACCGGCATGCCGACGAGCGCCGGATCGCCATTGATCGCCGCCACCTGGAGGGCGTCGGCATCTGGCGCCGTATCGTGATCGGCACCCGCACCATTGTCGGCGATCACCTGACCGGCGATCGCGACATCCTCGGTCGCTGCGAGCACGTCATCCTCGGCGATCGGCGCCGGGTTGATCACGCGATAGAGCACGAGCGTGGTGACGGCTGCGCCATGGGGATCGGTCGCCGTCACCGTGATCGGGTAGGTGCCGTCGCCGTTCGGCCCGCCCTGGGAGGCGGAGGGATCGACAACTCCCGAGATCGTGCCCGTCGCGGGATCGAACGTGAGCCCTGGCGGCAGGTCGGCCAGATCGAGCGAGAGCGTGAGCGCGTCGCTCGAGTCGGGATCGGTGAAGTAGGGAGCGAGCGCGAGTGGCGTGATGGTGGCGCCATCGGTCACATGCTGGGCAGGCACGCTGGCGTTGGGGTCGGCGGCCGGTAGGCCGGTCGCAGGATCGATGACCCGCGGCGTGTCGTTCTCGCCGGTCACGGTGATGGTGACGGTTGCGGTATCGACGCCGCCATGTCCGTCGGCAATGGTGTAGGTGATGACCGTGGCTCGGGTTTCGCCCGCCGCCAAGTGCTCGAAGTCGCCGGCCGGATCGAAGTTGTAGGTCCCGTTCGGCGCAACCGTGAAGACGCCGCCCGCGGAGCCTGGCACGCTCACGCCGACCAGTGCTGGGTTGCCGTTGATGGCGGCGACAGTGAGCACGTCGCTGGTGTCGGCATCGGTGTCGTTGGCGATCAGGTCGCCGCCGGTGATGCCGCTCTCGGCCACGCTGCCGCTGTCGCTGACGGCATCGGGGCCGTCATTGCTGCCGGCAACGGTCACGGTGATGGTGGCGGTATCGGTGCCACCCTGGCCGTCGCTGATGGTATAGGTGACCGTGGTCGTGCGCGTTTCGCCGGCCGCCAGATCCTCGAACCCGCCAGCCGGGTCGAAAGTGACGGCGCCGCCGGCGCCCACGGTGAAGCTGCCGCCATGCGAGCCGGCAACCGCAGCTCCGAGCAGCCCGGCCGCACCGTTGACCGCGGTCACAGCGATCGCATCGCTGTCGCTGCCGCCGTCATGGTCGATGCCCGAGCCATTGTCGGCGAGCGCGCTTCCGATGACCATCGGGCCGTTCTCGGCGACGGACAGAGCATCGTCCTCCGCGACCGGCGCCGGGTTCTGGACCGTGAAGTTGAACGAGCGTGTGATCTCGGCGTCGCCGTCGGAAGCCGCGACCTGAATGGTGTAGACCGATCCACCGCCCGGCGCCGGGTAGAGACCGTGCTGGGAGGCATCGGGATCGATGGTGCCGGTGACGAGGCCCGTTGCCGGGTTGTAGGAAAGCCCTTGCGGCAGACCGCTGATGGTGAAGGCGAGCGGCTCGATGTCGGGATCGCTGAAGAGGGCGCCGAGATCGAGATTGACGGCAGCGCCATCGAGCGCCGAGCGTGCGGGCAGCGTGCCGGCGAGCGGAGCATCGTTGCGCCCGTCGATGGTGATGGTGACGGTCGCGGTCGCTGTGCCGCCCTCGCCATCCGCGATCGTATAGCTGAACGTGTCGGTCGTGCTCTCGTCGAGATCGAGCGATTCGAACGCGCCGTTCGGCCTGTAGGTGTAGGTGCCGCCCGCATTGAGCGTGAGCAGCGCTCCCGACGGCAAGGCGACTGGCGTGCCGAGTGGAATGGCCGTGCCGCTCGCGTTGAGTCCGCCGGTGGCAGTGAGCACGTCATGGTCCGCGCCGCCGTCGTGATCGTTGCCGAGCACAGTGCCGCCGATCTGGCTCGCGTTCTCGTGCGTCGCGTTGACATCGGCTGCCGCGATCGGGGCCGGATTGCCGACATTGAGCGCGAAGCTCGAGCTCGAGGACGCAGTGCCGTCGCTCGCCGTGACAGTGATCGAGTACGAGCCGTTCCCCGCGAGCCCGCCTTGGGAAGCGTCGGCGGGTGCGGTGCCGCTGATGGCGCCAGTTGCGGGATTGATCGCGAGCCAGGCGGGCAGACCGGACGCGGAGTAGCTGAGCGTCTCGCCGTCGACATCGCTGAAGGCAGCTCCCGCCGGGATCGATATCGTATCGCCGTCGGCGCGCGTCAGGTTCGCGATCGCGCCGGCCGTGGGCGCGTCGTTGGCACCGCTGATCGAGATGGTGACCGTCGCCGTGTCGGTGCCGCCCTGGCCGTCGGCGATGGTGTAGCTGAAGGTCTCGGTCGCCGCCTCGCCGCTATCGAGCCCCTCATAGGCGCCGTTCGGATTGTAGCTGTAGGTGCCGTTGCCATTGAGCGTGAGGATCGCGCCCGAGGGCAATGTGACGGGCGCGCCGAGCGCGATGGCGCCGCCTGAAGAGTTGAGCGCCGCGACGACGGTCAGCGGGTCACCGTCGTTGCCGCCATCGCGGTCGGCGCCCGAGCCGTGATCGGTGAGGAGCGAGCCGGTGATGGCCGGGCCGTTCTCGCTGACGCCGAGCGCATCGTTGCGGGCGTCGGGCGCCGGATTGGAGACAGTGAAGGTGAACGTCGACTGCGCGCTGCTGCCGTGGCCGTCGCTCGCCATGATGGTGACCGTATGCGCGCCACCGGAGCCGCCCTGTGAGGCGAGCGCCGTGAGGGATCCGGAGATGACGCCGGTCGAGGGATGGATCGAGAGGCCGGCAGGCAAGCCAGCCGCCGAGTAGGTGAGGGCATCGCCATCGGCGTCGGCAAAGGCGGGCGCGGTCGCAAGCGAGATGCTCGCCCCGTCGCTGGATGCCTGGTTGGCGAGGCTGCCCGCCGTCACCGGGTCGTTCTGCGCGCTGACGGATATCGTCGAGAGCGCGATGTTGCTGGTCGTCCCGAACGTCGTGTTGGTGACGGCGACCTCGATCACGCGATTCGCGGTGTCTGGGGTTTCCGACGTGTTGCTGAAGGTGATGGCCTTCAGCGCTGCCTCGTAGGTCGCCAGCGACGCAGTGCCCGAGAGCGCGACCGTGATCTGGCCGCCCGAGCTCGCGATCGAGTAGGCGAGGCCGCTGACGATGCCGCTGGCCGCGGTGCTGCCTGCGACGAGGAGCTGGTCGCTCGCCTTGGCATTGGTCAGCGTGATGGTCGCGCTGTGCAGATTTGCGCCGAGCGCCGAGTGCTGCGTGATGTCGACATCGGCATCGACGACTGGAACAGCCGCCCCGTTCTCGGTGAAGCTCGCGTGGTAGCCGGTGCCGCCCGCGGTCGAGTTGTTGGCGTCGAGATCGAGTCCGAGCATGTAGGTCGTGTTGGGCGCCGCGAACGTGAAGTCGCCGTCGCCGTCATGGAAGAAGAAGCGCTGGCCCCAGCCGATCTGGGCCGAGTAGGTCACGTCCCAGCTCGAGACCTTGCTCCAGTTGAAGGTCACCATCGAGTTCGGCTCGGCGAACTGGTTGGCGGTGCCGAGCACCGTCAGCGTTCCCCCGCCGACGTGGGAGACGAGGTTGGTCGGGGTTTCGGTCGTAAATGAGCTCAGACCGTTGAGATTCGGTGCAACAGCCTCGACCTCGAGCGTTGGCGGCGTTGCCACGATCGAGTCGTCGCCGTCGAGGTCGCGGATCGAGAAGCTCGGATCACCGACCGCGCTGACCGTCTGGTTGGTGCCGGCCTGGAAGATCTCCCAGCGCACGGTCGCATCGCCGCTCGTGACTTTCAGCCACAGGTCGTCGCCCGACGTCGAGAACTGGATGTCGGCGCCGGCATCGGCCGCGGTGACGGTTGCGCGCACGTCGATCGCGGTGCCGCCGATGAAGCCGGCATTGTGCCAGATGGCGGTTGCGCCGGTGCTGGTTCCACCCGTGACGATCGGCGCGCCAGTCGCCGAGATGGTGAGGGGCGCGAGGATGCCTTGGAACTC
>JANPDA010000371.1:0-3771 GCA_031431235.1 Hyphomicrobiaceae bacterium | reverse complement strand
TGACACCGTCACCATCGAGGATGCCTGGATGATCGTGCGGAAGGATTTGCCCATCAGGTTCACTCGGCGGCGGTTGAAGTGGCAAGTGGCGCCCCCAGCAATTCCGCAATCCACTTGCCGACGATCGCATAGTCGCCCGCTAGCTCGATCTCCTCGCCACGCGGATCGCCTCCTGCCAGTGCGCGCCATGCGTGGACATGATCTGCCCGTGTGACGTGCAATTCGATGTCGCCATCGAGCGTGTGCCATTCAATCTGCAGGTCGCCATCGGAACCGGGAACGATCTGTGGTGCAGGGATGTCCGCCGGGCAAACCGACTCGAGCAGCTTCGAGGCAAACGCGGCGTTCTCCTTGGAAACGGGCCTCCCACCATAACCATCCCATCCTGTCGGCAAGTGGTCGAGCTCGTTGAGCCGCGAGCTTACCGCTGCCCGCCACTCCGCTCTTCGCGACGATGTCGATTGCCGTGACAACTGCGCATTCCTTGCTGCCTGGAAGAACAATAACACGGATTCGCCCTGGCGGCAGCGGCCCTACTCCGCCGGCACGACCTGCCCATTCCGCTCTCCCGGCTCGTCCTTCGGCCCGACGAAGCGGCCGAACAGCCAGCCCGAGAAGCGGGCGACGTCGTCCATCACCGTATAGAACGAAGGCACGAACACGAGGCTCAGCACGGTCGAGACCAGCAGGCCGCCGATCACCGCGATCGCCATCGGCGCGCGGAACTCGCCGCCTTCGCCAAGCCCGAGCGCCGTCGGCACCATGCCCGCCGCCATGGCGATCGTCGTCATGACGATCGGGCGGGCGCGCTTCCTGCCGGCGTCGACGATCGCCTCGAACCGTGGAATGCCGCGGCGCACCTCCTCGATCGCGAAATCGACCAGTAGGATCGCGTTCTTGGTGACGATCCCCATCAGCATCAGGATACCGATCACGACCGGCATCGAGACGGCGTTGCCGGTCAACAGCAGCGCCGCGATCACGCCGCCGATCGAGAGCGGCAGCGACAGCAGGATGGTGATCGGCTGGAACAAATTGCCGAAGAGGAGCACCAGCAGCCCGAGCACCATCATCAGGCCAGCGCCCATCGCCATGGCAAAGCCCTGGAACACTTCCGCCATGATCTCGGCGTCGCCCGCCTCCTGGAACCGCACGCCGTCGGGGAGCGCTTGCGCAGCGGGAAGCTGCTTCACGCGCTCGAGCGCGGTGCCGAGCTCGAGCCCCTTCTCGAGGTCCGCGCCGATCACCACTCGTCGCACCCGGTCGAAGCGCTCGATCGAGGAGGGGCCCTGGCCAAAGCTGATGTCGGCGACCGACCCGAGCGGCACCGAGGCGCCGCCGGCGATTCTGAGGCGCAGCGCGCGGATGAGGGCGAGATCGCCACGCGCCCCCTCGTCGAGCTGCACCCGGATCGGGATCAGCCGGTCGCCCGTGTTGAACTTGGCGAGGTTGGCGCCGACATCACCCCTGGTGGCGACGCGGATGGCCTCCGATACCGTTTCGGGCGCGATGCCGAGTCGGGCAATCTCATCGAGCCGCGGCCGGATCTGGATCTCGGGCCGGTCGAGGCCCGCATTGGCCGCGACGTTGATGAAGCCCGGCGTGCGGCGCATCGCCGTCTCGAGCTTGGCGACACCCTTGTCGAGCGCGTCGGGATCGCTACCGAGCACCGAGATCGACAGTTGCCGCTCGCCGCGCTCGTTGACGATGAAGAAGCGGACATCGGGAATCGCGGCGAGCGCCTCGCTGAAGCGGCCCTCGAGCTGCTTCTGCGAGATGGTGCGCTCCCCCTTGCGGGTGAGGTTGATGATCAGGAGGGCGTTGCTCACCTCGGCCTGGCCGGTTGGCTTGGCGCCTCCCAGCACGAACACGGACTTGACCTCGGGGAACTGCTTCAGGCGCACGGCCATCCGGTCCGTTGCGCGCGCCGTCTCCGCCAGTGCCGAGCCGGGCGGCAATTCGACCGACATGACGATGCGGGAGGCATCCTCCGCCGGGATGAAGCCGGTCGGCAGCAGGCCCGTCGCCCAGATCGAGGCACCAAACAGCATGAGCCCGACAAGCAACGACAGCCAGCGATAACGCAGCGTCACGCGCAGGAAGCCGGTATAGGCACGCATCAAAAGGCCATCGCGCAAGGGCTCCGTGTGGCCGTGGCCCGAGCGCATGAAATAGGCGGCGAGCAGCGGCGTCAGCAGCCGCGCGACCAGGAGCGAGATGACGACCGCGACGGCAACGGTCAACCCGAACTGCTTGAAGTACTGCCCCGCGATGCCGCCCATGAACGAGACGGGCGCGAACACGGCAACGATCGTGAACGAGATCGCGATCACGGCAAGGCCGATCTCGTCGGCGGCTTCCAGCGACGCGCGATAAGCGGATTTCCCCATCCGCATGTGGCGTACGATATTCTCGATCTCGACGATCGCGTCATCGACCAGGATGCCTGTCGCCAGCGTCAGAGCGAGCAGACTGACGAGATTGAGCGAGAAGCCCATCATGTTCATGATCCAGAAGGTCGGGATCATCGAGAGCGGCAACGCAACCGCGGCAATCAGCGTCGCGCGCCAATCGCGCAGGAAGATCAACACGACCAGGACGGCGAGCAGCGCACCTTCGATCAGCGTCTCCATCGCGGCTTCGTAGTTGCCGAAGGTGTAGGCGACCGAATCGTCGACCAGGCTCAGCTTCACATCGGGATCGGCGGCAGCGAGCTCGGCGATCCGGGCTTCGACCACACGCTTCACATCGACATCGCTTGCGCCCTTGGCCCGGAACACGGCAAACGAGACGCCAGGGCGTCCGTCGATGCGCGAGAACGAGCGCGGCTCCTCCGCCGCATCGCTGACACGGCCGATCTCGGCGAGCCTGACCTCCCGGCCACCCGGCAGCACGATCCGCATCTGGGCAAGCTCATCGAGGGTGCGAGCGCCGGCCAGCGTGCGGATCGCCTGCTCCTGCGCACCAACCTCGCCGCGGCCGCCCGCCAGATCGGCATTGGTCGCCCGCAGCTGCGCATTCACATCGGCCGCGGTGATGCCGAGCGCCATCAACCGGTCGGGATCGAGCACGATCCGGATCTCCCGGCTGACGCCGCCATAGCGCTCGACCCGCCCGATGCCTTTCAGGCTCTGGATCTGGCGTTTCACCACGTCGTCGACGTGCCAGGACAGCTCCTCGAGCGTCATGTTGGTCGCGGCGGCGGCGTAAGTCAGGATTGCCTGGCCTTCGACGTCGATGCGCTGGATGACCGGCTCCTCGACCGTGCGCGGCAGGTCCGAGCGGACGCGGGCGACCGCATCCTTGACGTCATTGAGCGCACGGTCGGTATCGACCTCCAGGCGGAATTCGATGACCGTTTGCGACTGACCTTCGGTCAGCGTCGAATTCACGTGCTTGACGCCGGCAATGCCCGCGACCGCGTCCTCGATCTGTTTGGTCACCTGGGTTTCGAGCTCGGAGGGCGCTGCTCCCGATTGTGCGACCGTGATGGCGATCACCGGCACGTCGATATTGGGGAAGCGCGTGACCGGCATCCCGCGGAAGGTCACGATGCCCAGCGCACACAGCACCACGAACAGCACGATCGAGGGGATCGGGTTGCGGATCGACCAGGCCGAGATGTCGAGCCTCATTGCGAGGCCTCCTCGGTCGCGACCGACACCGGCACGATCCGATCGCCGTCACGCAGGAACGAGCCGGCGCGGGCGACGATCTCCTCGCCAGCGACGACGCCCGATCTGACTTCCGCGCGCTCGCCGTCCACATGAC
>JANPDA010000370.1:0-5407 GCA_031431235.1 Hyphomicrobiaceae bacterium | reverse complement strand
TGGCGATTGCCCAAGTCATCTATGTGCTCATCATCAACGACACCGAGTGCTTCACGACGGGGCCGTCAGGTTGCCTGCCGCTGATGGGGGGCGTGCGCGGGCTCGGACGCTTCGGCGACCTGGGCTTGCGGGCGCTGATCGGACCCAGATACTTCATCGCCCACTTCTATGTCGGGCTGGGGCTGACCGCGCTCGCGCTCGCCTTCTCGATTGTCGTCATCCGTGGGCCGCTGGGTCTTGCCTTCCAGGCGCTGCGCGACAATCCTGGCTATGCCATGTCACGCGGGATCAGCCGCTTCCGCACCCAGCTCTGGGTGTTCGGCGCGTCCTCCTTCCTGACCGGGCTCGCGCACGCCCCCCATCAGCGGCAGGCAACCTGACGGCCCCGTCGTGAAGCACTCGGTGTCGTTGATGATGAGCACATAGATGACTTGGGCAATCGCCAGCGTCAGCAGCGCCACATACGGGCCGCGCAGCCTGAGGCAGGCGAGGCCGATCACCAGGCTGGCGACGACCGTCGCCAGCGCCGCGAGCGGCATGGCGAACGCCATCGGCACCAGCAGATAGAAGCCGAGCATCGCCGTCGCATAGGCCCCGATCGCGAACAGCGCCATTTGCGCGAGCGAGAAGATGCCGGCGACGCCGAGCACCAGGTTCCACTGGGTGACGACGACGGCGTAGATGAAGAAGAGGGTCGCCTGGGTGACGATATAGCGGGTGCCAACCACCAGCGGCAGGCAGCCGGCAAGCACCACCAACACGAGCCCAACCAGCAGATCCCGCCTCGCCGCGCTCACAGCCGCACCACCTGACGCCTGCCGAACAGGCCATAAGGCCGCCAGACGAGAACGGCGATGACGATGAGCAGGAGCAGGGCAAAGCTCCAGCGCACGCCGAGGAGATATTGCGCGCCGGCCTCGATCAGTCCGAGCAGCAGTGCCGAGGCGACGGCGCCATGGACGTTGCCGAGGCCGGCGAGAATGCAGATGATGAACGCCTTCAGCATCGGCTCGGCTCCCATGGTCGGCGATAGCGACGTCAACGACGAGATCATGATGCCGGAGATGGCGGCGAGCGCGCCCGAGAGCGCCAGCACGATCGCATAGACCTGCCCGACGCGGATGCCCATGAGCTGAGCCGCCTCGCGGTTCTGGGCGGTCGCCCGGATTGCGCGGCCGATCCGCGTCCGCTGCAGCAATCCGGCAACGAGCACCATCAGCAGCAACGCGGTCGCGAGGATCAGCAGGTTCTGGTTGGGCACGTGCACGGCGCCGATCACCACATCACCGGGAGCTTTGAGCGGCTGGGGCAGCGGCTGAGGGCCGAACACCTTCTGGATCACGTTCTCGAGCACAGAGCCGAGCCCGATGGTCGCGATGAAGATGCGCGTCTCGAACTCGCCCGAGCGCAGCATCGGCAGGGCGGTGGTGAGGTAGATCAGCAGGCCCGCGAGCCCGCAGACGAGCATGGCTGCCAGCACGGCGAGGGGAGCCGGGAGCCCGAGGGTCGTCGCCACGAAGTAGCAGACGTAGCCGCCCAGCGCGAGGAGCGCGCCGTTCGCCATGTTGAGCATGTTGAGCGAGCCGTAGACGAGGGCGAGCCCGATCGTCGAGACGGCATACATGGCGCCGAGCGTGAGGCCGGAAGCGACGATCTGGATGAGAACGTCCATGGCTCAGCGCTCCATGGAGGTGGTGGCGCGCACAAGCCCCTCGTCCGTCGCAGCGTGTGCAATGGCAATCACGGGCCATCATCCTCCCAGATAGGTTGCCAGGATCTCCGGTCGGGCCATCAGCTCGGGTCCGGCGCCCGACCATACGAAGCTGCCATGGTCGAGCAGGTGGATGCGGTCGGCCTTGTCGGCGACGCGTGAGGCATTCTCCTCGACCAGCAGAATGGTGCGGCCGGAACGCTTCAAGCGCACGACGACCTCGTAGATCTGATCGATCAGGATAGGCGCGAGCCCGAGCGAGGGCTCATCCAGCAACAGCACGCGTGAATCCGCCATCAGCCCGCGGCCGATGCCGGTCATCCGCCGCTCGCCGCCCGACAAGGTGGACGCGATCTGATGGCGCCGCTCGGCGAGCTTGGGCAACAGCGCGAACACCTCGTCGAGCCGCTTCGGCATCTGGGCGGCCGCCGCCGGCAGGTAGGCGCCCATCATCAGGTTCTCGACAACCGTCATCTCCGGGAACAGCAGGTCGCCCTGTGGCACGTGCACGACGCCAGCGGCGACCACCTCGTCGGGCCGCAGCCGGTCGATGCGCCGGCCGGCAAGGCTGATCGTGCCCCTGCTCAGCGGCACCAGCCCCGAGATCGCCCGCAGCAGCGTGGACTTGCCGTGGCCATTCGGCCCGATGATCGCCGCCAGCGTGCCTTCCTCGACGGCGAGCGAGAGATCGCGCAGCACCACATTGCCGCGATAGCCCGCCGTCACCGTTTCGATCGCGAGCAGCGGACCCGCCATCTAGGCCCGCTCCCGCGCGGCCATCAGCGCGCCCAGGCGCTCCGAGGCGCCCTCGCCCAGATAGACATCGATCACCGTGCGGTCGCTGACGAGGCCCTTGGGCTTGCCCTCGTAGATCTTCTCGCCGTGATGCATGATCAGCACGCGCGTCGACAACTCGACCAGGAAGCGCATGATGTGCTCGATCAGGATGATGGTGATGCCACGCGCGGCGATCGTGCGCACGACCCCCATCACGTGATCGATCTCCTTGGGGTTGAGGCCGCCGACCGGCTCGTCGAGCAAGAGCAGCTTCGGCTTCGTGGCGATTGCGCCGGCGAGCATGGCGAGCTTGCGGTCGAGCACGGGCACGCTGCCGGTCAGCAGGTGGGCCCGGTCGGCGAGGCCCACGGCCGCCAGCGCCTCTGCAACCACGGCGTCCGTATCCGCGCCGACCTTGACGCCCGGCCAGGACCGGTGGGCCCGGCCGAAATAGGCCGCGACCCGCACATTGTCGGCAAGGCTCATGGAATCGAAGCCGGCGTTCAGCTGGAAGGTGCGCGCAATGCCGGCATGGCAGATCGCCTCGGGGGACGCCTGGGTGATGTCACGCCCGTCGAACAGGATGGCGCCCCGGGTCGCCGGACTGAGGCCGGAGATCACCTCGAACAGGGTGGTCTTGCCGGCGCCATTGGGGCCGCCGATGCCGAGCACCTCGCCCGGCATCACCTCGAAGGACAGATCATCGACCGCGGCGAGGGCACCGAAATGCTTGGAGACGCCGCGCACCGACAGGATTGCGCCGCCGCCGGCATGCGAGGACTGCTCGGGGACCAACCCACGGCGATGCGGTGCCACTGGCGGCGGCGCTGCCATGAGTGTGATCCCCGATCGAGCCGGCTATGCCTTGATCCAGGGCGGCGTGACGAACTTCGCGACCGTATACGGGTCGGGCGCGATCAGCGCTGCGTCCTTTGTAAAGTCCTGGATCTGCAGGTAGTTGTGCGGCATGCCGAGCGAGGGGTCCTTGGTTTGCGTCGGATAGGTATAGGCCGCCTGCTCGCCCGGGATGAAGCGCGTCGTGCCGTTGACACCGCGGTAGATCATCGAGCGGATGCGCGAGGCAACCTTCTTGTTCTGCTCGACATTGCCGGGCTCGCCGCTGCCGCCGGCAAGGGCGGCCGCGATCGCCCAGATGTAGCAGGCATCATAGGGCTGGCACCCCGAGTTGTAGCCCGCCGCCGCGCCGAACTTGTCGCGGTAGCGCTTGATGAAGGGCGTGCCGATCTCGTCGGGCAGCACGCCGACAACGGTCGAGAACAGCACGCCGTTGACCGCCTCCTTGCCGAGATCGCGGAAGGCAGGGATCGAGGGGCCGTACTGCATGTAGACGAGCGAGGGTGTCGGATTGGGAATGAACTGGATCATGAACTGGGCTAGATCGGCCGGATAGAAGTGCGTGATGCAGATCGCGCCGGGCGGATCCTGGCGGATCTTGGCCAAGGTCGGACCCCACTCCGAGATCGGCACGTTGACGGTCTCGAACATCGAGACCTCCCAGCCAGACTCGCCCGACTTCTCCTTGACGGCGTTGGCGATGTTGACCGAGTAGACGCCGGCCGAGGTGATGATCGCCATTTTGTTGTTGGCGCGCTTCCATTCGCCGCGCTTCTCCAGGCTATCCAGAAATTTCAGGAACCCCGGCCCGTACCAGTACTCGGCCGGATCGCCCTGGAAGGAGCCGAAATAGCGGTCGGGATTGGACTTGATCAGGTTGTTGTGGGTGATCGTGGTATCGTAGTGCACGTAGATGATGCCGGCGTCGGCAACGGTTTCCTGGATCGCGCCGCCACCGCCGACGTTGTAGCCGTTGATGATCGCATGCACCGCATTGCGATCAATCAGCCGCTGGACCGCCTGGACGTTGGTCGCGTCGCCCATCTGCTTGGTGTCCTCGAAGTGGGGCTCGAGGGGGCGGCCGAGGATGCCACCCAAGGCGTTGATCTCCTCGCAGGCGAGCGTCAAGCCGTTCTTGAACTCGACGCCGTCGGCGGCCGCGAAATCGGTCAACGGCGCCGCCTGGCCGACCGGGATCACCTCGCCAGCCGCGCGTGCGCCGTCATTGATGCCGGCCAGCATCACAGCGCCACCGCCGAGGGCTGCGGCTCCCTTCAGGAAGCTGCGCCGGCTCGGCACGATGTTTGCCGCAGCCAGCTCGGATCTCTTCGATTTCGCCATGTCTTCCTCCCGGTTGTTTGGAAACGACTATCTGATGCGTGCGACGAGCGCTGCCGCCTTGTCGATCAACTGGGCCTGATGCGGCTGCAGGTCCTGTTGTCCCCATTTTGCCATCAGCGGCGCCCAGGGATCCTCCACATGCGTGCGGATGCCCGACAGCTCTTCGAGCACCGCGAGCCCACAATAGGGCACGTACATGGCGGAATAGCCGCCCTCGTGGGTCATCACGATCCGGCCCCCGCACAACTCGCCGGCCGCCTGCATCAGCAGCCGCGTCATGGTGCGGTAGGCGTCCGACGAGATCATCTGACGCCCGAGCGGATCGACGCCCGAGCCATCGAACCCCGACGGCACCACGATCAGCTCCGGCTCGAAGCGCTTCAGCGCCGGAATCACCACCCGCTCGAGGGCTGCGACATAGGCGCCGTTGCCCGAGCCGGGCGGCAGTGGAATGTTCAGATTGAAGCCTTCGCCCGGCCCGTCGCCGTTCTCGGCAAGGCCGCCCGAGTCGGGCGGGAAGAGGTTGTCCTGATGCAGCGAGATCGTCAGCACGCTCGGGTCGCGATAGAAGGCCGACTGGGTGCCGTTGCCGTGGTGCACGTCCCAGTCGACGGTCGCGACCCGCTTCAGTCCGTGATTGACCTTGGCATGGTGGATGGCGACGTCCGCTTTGCCGAACAGGCAGAAACCCATGCCAGTCGTGGCCGTGGCGTGGTGGCCGGG
>JANPDA010000369.1:0-9178 GCA_031431235.1 Hyphomicrobiaceae bacterium | reverse complement strand
CAGCAGGCCCGCCGTCGCGAGCGTCCCCCACAGCACGATCCATTTGCGCGTGCCGAGCAAGCGGTCGAGCGGGCCGTAGGCGAGCGCGCCGAGCGACATCGCCGCTGCCATGATCAGAACGGCATTGCCGCGGCCCACAGCGTCGAGCCCATGCACCTGGGCGAGGTAGGGGCCGATCCAGAGGCCGCGCTCGCACAGCATCACGGCGTAGCTGACGAGGATGATCGGCAGCAGCGGCCAGAGGCCGCGGATCGAGGCGATTTGCAGCAAGGCCGAGCCGAAGCCTCGGTTCTTGGCCAGCGGCGGCTTGGCGGCAAGCGCCAACTCGGGCAGCAACACGAATGCGAGTCCGGCAATGCCGACGGCGAGACTTGCGATCGCGATGAACGTCGGCCGCCAGCCAAAGGCTGCAACGGCAAGCGCGAGCGGCGTTGCGCCCAGCAGATTGCCGGCCGTGCCGATGCCGAGCAGCCAGGATGAGAGCGTGGCGAGCCGCTCGGGCGCCGCCGTGCGGGCGAAGGTGAAAACAGCGCTCACGTAGATCGGCGCGCTGCCGAGCCCGATCAGACCCATGCCGGCAAGGCAGGCTGCATAGCTCGACGCCTGGCTGAGGGTGGCGGCGCCTGCGGCCGCGGTCAGCATGAACAGCGGCATGGTGCGCCGCGGCCCATGCCGGTCGAGCGCCCAGCCGATCGGGAGCTGAGCGATGGCGAAAGCCCAGAACCAGACAGCCGAGATGTTGGCGAGTTGTTGCGTCGTGAGGCTCAGATCGACCGCCAGGTCCGGCGCCACGACCGCCAGGAACGAGCGGAAGAACTGGCTGAGCGTATAGGCCGCGAGGAAAGCGAGAAAGACGCGCACGCTGCACTCCACGTTGGCTTCGACAGGTTTCGCTGGCGTCACCGGCGGACACCCCTACCGGCATCCCGGCCAAGTGCCGGTCGCGGTGGAGCGATGCCGAACCGAGCCATTTCCGGCACGCGCGCCGGGATCGCCGATGGCATCGCGGTCGATTTGGCGAAGATCCCGGATCGATGCCTGATGACATCGTCCGGGATGACGGATGTGGGTATGGTAGACCAATTCTGCCTTGGTAGGCCACGCCGAAGCCCTCTCGCATCACGCCCGCGCGGGAGGCGCCCATTTTCAATGCAAAAAATATCTTGCCGGACTGTTCCACCCGGAACAGGCGTTCGAGCCGGTTGCACTTAAGTTACATTCATCGAGCCGGAAACAGCCGAAGTGTCCAGCGGCCCGGGTCGAAGAGACAGAGTGAATAAGAAGCCAAAAACTCAATCATACTGATCTCAGTTCATGCGAAATAGGGGTCATGGAAATCTCGTTTCACATGAGAGCGAAATAGTGCAACAAAACAACCTCAGGAGATGAATCATGGCAATAGTTAATCTGACGGATCTCGCCAATTCCTACTCGAATGGCGGTTTCGGCGACACGATCTATGCTTACGCGGGAAACGATACGGTGTGGGGCAATGGCGGTGACGACATCATCTACGGCGGATTGGGTGACGATCAACTCATCGGCGGCGAAGGCTACGACGATCTCTATGGCGGCTCCGGCAATGACATGATCTGGGGCGGGGGCAATGCCGACGAGCTTTACGGCCAGAGCGGCAACGACAAACTCGCCGGTGGTATCGGCGATGATTGGATCGATGGCGGCACCGGCCTCGACACGCTCTGGGGCGAGAGCGGCTACGATCATCTGCTCGGCGGGGCCAACGCCGACAAGCTCTATGGCGGCGCCAACGGCGACATTCTGGAAGGCGGCTCGGGCAACGACACCGTCAATGGCGGCACCGGTACCGACAGCCTCTATGGCGGTACGGGCTACGACCGGTTCGTCTTCAAAGATGGTGACGGCTCGAATGACTGGATCTACGACTACAACGACACCTATGACACCATCGACCTGACGGGCGTCGCCAGCGCCTACTCGATCTCCAATCTCACGCTCACGCAATACTCGAACGGCGTCGGCATCAATTACGGGTCGGGCGACTTCTTCGTGGTCGGCGCGACCAAGGGCCAGTTCGACAACGGCGATTTCTACTTCTGAGGCAAGCATGGCATGCAGGCCGCCTGCCCGCTGCAGAGCCGGGCGGTCCTTCATTCCACCAGACGAGGCAGCGCTTCACCGTCCGACCGGTCGAGCGCTGCCTCTCACGCGTGCAAGCCTCTCTTTAACCTTCTTGGTGCTAGGCTCGCGCGTTCAACGGCTGGCTGGTCCGGGTGTGGTGCCATGGTGCTGCCGTTACGCGGATTGGCGGGCCATGAACCTCCTCATTCATATCGGCTTCCACAAGACGGCGACGAGCTGGCTGCAGGAGAAGCTGTTCGCGGCGCCCGGCACCGGCTTCACGGTGGTTGCGCCCGATCGCAAGGACTGCCTCTATTTCGGCTGGGAGCTGATCTGCGGCCGGGGCTGGGAGGCCTATCGGCAGGGCCGCCTCGAGACGCCGTTCGACTTCGACGCCAAGCGCGTTCGCGCCCATCTGGACGGGTTGGTCGCCGGCCTCGAGGGGTGCTCCGTCATCTCCAACGAGGACCTCTCGGGACACATCTGGAGCGGGGGCGTCGCCAAGAAGGAAATCGCAGACCGGATCTACGCGGTGGCGCCGGAGGCCAAGATCTTGATCACCGTCCGCGAGCAGAAGGCACTGATCCAGTCCTCCTACGACCATTTCCTCTGGTGCGGCGGGCTCGCGAGCATCGAAAATTACCTCTCGACCTACAACGAGTTCCAGGTGCCGCTCTTCAATCGCGTTCACCTCCGCTACGATGCGACAGTCGCCTACTACCAGCGGCTGTTCGGGCCGCGGCGGGTGCTGGTGCTGGCGTATGAGGATTTCCGCGACCGCCCGGCCCGGTTCCTGCGCCAGCTCACTGATTTCGCAGGCGTGCCCCCCCTCGACGACGGCAAGCTCGGCCACACCGAGCGCGTGAACCATCGCGGGGCAGGTGTCGCGGCGCTGCACCACTGGCTGCGCCCGCTCAATCTGCTCGGCAGCCCCAACAATCTGAATGGCCGGTTCGGGTTCGGCTCGACCCGGCTGTGGCGCCAGGCTGTGCGGGGTCTCGCGCCGGTCGTGCCCGGCGTCCTCGCCAATCGGCGTGAAGCGGCCGTGCGGGCGCGGATCGAACGGCTGATCGGCAACGACTATGCGCAATCCAATGCCCGCCTCGCCGAGTTGACGGGGATCGATCTCGCTGGGCTCGGCTACGCCATGCCCCCTGTCGGGCAAACGCGGGCGCTCGCGCTGGCGGCGCAGTGATGGCGATGCGGTTTGCCGAGCGACTGGCCACACGTGCGCTGATCGCGCTCTGCTTGAAGGTCGCCGGCGCCGCCTCGGGACTGCTGGCGACGCTGCTGCTGGCGCGCGCCATGGCAATCGAGGATTTCGGGCTGGTGGCCTTCCTCACCTCGCTCTTGTCGCTCGGCGCCATCGCGGTGCTGCTCGGCCATGAATCGTTGCTGATCCGCGAGTTGCCGCGCCTCGGGCGTGAGGGCAACGCTGGCGAGGCGCGTGGCTTGCTCGCCCATGCGGGAATGGTGACGGTGCTGCTCGGGCTTGCCGCGGCGGGGCTTGGACTCGGCGGGATCGCCGCCGGGCTGGTTCAGCCGGCACATGCGGGGTCCTATGTCGCGGCCTGCCTCGCTCTGCCGCTGCTGGCGATCTACCGGGTGTCGGGGGCGGCGCTGCAAGGCCTTGGGCACGTGCTGGTGGGCGATTGCATCGCGCAGTCGCTGGTGCAGGTGGTATTTCTGCTGGCCGTTGCCGGCGTGATGCTGACGGGTCTGGCGCTTTCGGCCGGCCTCGCCATGGAGCTCAGGCTGGCGGCATCGGCTACGGCTGCCGGGGCGGGCATCGCGCTCGTCTGGTGGGTGATGAGCCGCCAGCCTGCAGCGCAGAGCCAGTCGCGCACGCGCCACTGGCTCACCGAAGCCCCGCCCTACGCTGTACTGATGGCTGCGCTCTTCCTCATCACCGAGAGCGACACGCTGATCGTAAAGCTGATGGCCGGCGACGTCGCTGCCGGTCTCTACCGCCCGCCGCAGCGGGTGGTCTGGGCCATCTCATTTGGAATCATGGCCGTCAACACGTTGATGCAACCCAGGATCTCGGGGCTGGCAGCCTCGGAGCGGCCGCAGGAGCTCCAGGATGCCGTCTCGGGGGCGGTGCGCATGAGCCTGCTGCTGACGGTGCCGGCGAGCTTGCTGGTCGTGGGGTTCGCCGAGCCGATCCTCGGCCTCTTCGGGGAGGCCTACCGTGACGGCGCGACGGCGTTGCGCATTCTGGCGCTGGGCCAACTCGTCAACACCGGCATGGGTCCGGTCGCGGTGCTGCTCAACATGACGGGTCATCAGCGCACGACCTTGCGGCTGACGCTGCTGGTCGTCGCCTTCAATGCGGTGCTGGCGGTCGCGCTCACCGGCACGCTCGGCATTGCGGGCGCCGCATCGGCGACCGCCTTCTCGATGGCGATCTGGAATGTGCTGCTGTGGCGAGCGGTCCGCCAGCGGCTCGACATCCGCCCGACCGCGCTCGCGCCCGGCGTCTGGCAGATCCGTCCACTCGGCGCGCCGGCGTGAGGTGACGCCAAGACCGCAAGCTCCGGCAAGGCTATCGTGTCGCCCGCTTTAGGTCGGGTAGAGCAAGCGCGCATTCGCGCGGAGAAACCCGACAGCAAAGAAGCGCGCGAAGCGCAACGAACGACTTTGCCGCGCAGCTGCAAAGAGAAAACGAGCTTCGCACTGCTTTCTGTTGGGTTTCGCCATGGGCTCAACCCAACCTACGCGGGGGCATGACGGTGCGGTGGGTCATCGGGCCGGTACCCGTTGTCGTTGGCGCGCCGGGCCCGCCGCTCGAGGTGACGCGAGCACCACTGCCCACTATAAGGTCTGGCGTTCCTGCCCAACCCCTGAGCCCGATGCCCTACAAAATCGCCGAAGTCGAGATCCTGATCGTGCCGGGCCGGGGCAATGCGGGGCCCGACCATTGGCCGTCGCGCTGGGCAGCGCACGTGCGGACGGCGCGACGCGTCGAGCAGGACGAGTGGGAACGCCCGCTGCTCGCCGATTGGGTCGGGCGGATCGCGCAAGCGGTTACCGCCGCCCAGCGTCCGGTCGTGCTCGTCGCCCATGGTTGTGGCGTGCCCGCGGTCGTGCATGCGGCACCCCAGCTCGATCGCGGCAAGGTGGCGGGTGCATTTCTGGTGGCGCCGACCGATCTCGCGCAGACCAGCTCGACCTGGCCGGCGGAGCAAGGTGGCTTCCATCCGGTGCCGACCGATCCGCTGCCGTTTCCCTCCCTCGTCGTTGCCAGCCGCAACGATCCCTACATGGCATTCGAGCGGGCGCGGGGCTTGGCGCTCGACTGGGGCGCCGATTTCGCCGACGCGGGCGACTCCGGCCACATCGATGACGCATCCGGCCATGGCCCCTGGCCCGAAGGGTTGCTGCGGCTCGGCGCATTCCTGAAGCGACTGGGGTGAGGCCGCCGGGCGATGATGCGAGGCCGATGTCGTTTGCCGCCGCTGTGCCGGGCCGGCACGGCCTGCCTCGGTCCGTTTACCCTCCGGCCATGGATTTTTCTATGTTTATCAGAGATTAGCTCGGTCCGCGCAATCTGTCGCAAATGATGGGGTGAGAAACGGAGCAAGGCATATGCGTCGGCAGATCCTGTTTCTTTCGCTGGTGATGGCTGGTCCGGGCATGGCCGAGGCCGCCGGCCTCAACTGTACTGCGAGCGGGCGGCAACTCGAGATCGAGCTCGATGCCTCGACCGATCCCGCGCGTGGCGGGGCGATCTACGAGGCGGCTGGCCAGATCAGCGTGAAGCTTGCTGGGCGCAAGCGCAACCTTTCGATCTTGCTCGACGGCAATCACGTGGCTCAGTACTGGAGCGACGAGGACGAGCTGCGATTGAGGTTGGCGCGGACGGTCGAGGAGTCCGGCGATTCCGGTGCGGAAGCCGGCGGCGACGTGGCCGAGGA
Source organism: Hyphomicrobiaceae bacterium (assembly GCA_031431235.1). GTDB lineage: Bacteria > Pseudomonadota > Alphaproteobacteria > Rhizobiales > Hyphomicrobiaceae > JANNSW01. The sequence goes on along the minus strand of JANPDA010000369.1, from coordinate 3,161 downwards.
CGCTGCCATTCCCGCCAACGGGCCTGTCGATTTGACGATCGTGGCGCACAGGGATGCCAGCACGGGTGAGTTCGAGGGCACCTACCGGTTGGTGTCGAGCATGATCGAGGCCGAGGCGACTGGCTCGGTCGTCTGCGTCGTCGAAACGCAATAGCGCCTACCAGCCTGCGTCATGCCCGCCTTTCAGGGCGCGGGCGGCCTCAGACTTTGCTGCGCGACACCGCAAGGCGATCCCAGCGGGCAAGGATCAGCGCGTCGGCGGCGGCCGTCAGCAGCAGCGCAGCGGCGATCAGGACGGCTTGGGAAGGCTCCAGCCCGAGCGTTGTGCGAAAGACCAAGAGCGCGATGCCCAGCAACGCGAACAATAGGGCAAGGCCCGCGAACAGCAGCTTGCCGGCAGGCCAGCGAACGGGTGTGGACATCGGCCGTCTCCCTCGAGAGTGGTCGTCGCCATGCGGCGTGCCAGCAGCAGAACGAGGCAATCGCGGCAGGGCGATGGCAGCGCCCTACCTGTTGATTGATGTAAAGTGGGCCAGCGCGCGCACCAGCAAGTCGTCCCTGGTCGGCGCGAAATCCTGGGCGATCCAGTCTGCTTCGAGCCGCCCGAGCACCTGCCCGAAGGCGATCCCCGGTTTGCAGCCCAGTGCGATCAGATCGGCACCCGTGATGGGCAATCGCGGCGGCTGCCAGCGTGTCGGCAGCTGCAGCAGCTGGCGCCGACCCGCTTTGCTCACGTCATCGGGATCGAGTGCCTCCGCCAGGCGCAGCGCGAAGCCGTATCTCGTCGTTCCCAAGCGATAGAGAGCAGCGCGGGCCGATCGCTCGTCGTCGATCGTCGCGAGCTCACGATGCTGCGCGGCGAGCTTCAACAGGTTGGTTTCGGCATTGGAGAGACGCAACCTCATGGCGAGCCGCTCCGCATCCTCCTCGATCCGGACAGCGAGGGCTGCGAGCCGCAGCATCGGCTCGGGCGTGTCGCCATGGCGCTGATCGGCATCGGCGAGGCGAGAAAACGCCGGCAGATGACCGATGGCTCCCAGAATGCGGCCGAGCAGACCCGCGTGCGCCATCGCCGCGATTGCCGGGGTTGCATGGGGTGCAATCAGCAGCTTCACCAGCTCGGCGCGGATGCGCTCCCCCGACAGGCCGTCGAGGCCCGCCCGCTCGCCGATCGAAGCCTCGAGCCCTGCCGCGTCGAGCCTGCCCTCGCCGTAGGTTGCGCTGAACCGGAAGAAGCGCAGGATGCGCAGGAAATCCTCGCGGATGCGCGCAAGCGGATCGCCGATGAAGCGGACGCGGCGCGCGAGCAGATCGCCATAGCCGCCGACGCAATCGAGCACCTCGCCCCGGGCGTCGCAATAGAGCGCGTTCATCGTGAAGTCGCGCCGCCTCGCATCGGCCTCCCAGTCGGTGGTGTAGGCGACCTTGGCGTGGCGCCCGAAGGTTTCGACGTCCTGCCTGAGTGTCGTCACCTCATAGGGGATGTGGCCCGAGACGATGGTGACAGTGCCGTGGGCAAGGCCCGTCGGCACTACCTTCAGGTGGGCCAGCGCGGCGGCACGCATCATTTCCTGCGGGTGCGCGCTCGTTGCGATGTCGATATCGGCAACGGGAGTTCCCAGCAGCGTGTTGCGTACCGCTCCCCCGACCGCCCTGGCGGCATGGCCCGCGCTGGCGAGCGCGGCGAACACGGCTTGCGTCTCGTGGCGCTCGAGCCATTCAGCTCCCTCGATGCGGGGCGGGATGGCGCTCTGCTTCCGGGTCACGATCAGAAGTCTCCCCTCGCCGTTCACTCGCCGAGTGCGACGCCTTCGCGGCGGGGATCGGCTGCACCCTCGAGCAAGCCGTCGCGTCTGACGATGATGTGCAGTCCGCTCGTCATCAGCACCGGTCGGATGCTCTGGCCCTGCAGCCCCATGGTCAAGCCGAGCTGGGCGCCGGCGACACCGATCTCCACCTCGAAGGGGCCGTTGCGGCTGCCGAAATTGACGAGGTCGGCCGCCTGTTGCGGCGAGCAGTGCCAGTCGATCACGCAGAGCAGCGATTTCAGCACGTAGAGAATGATGCGCGAGCCGCCGGGTGAGCCGGTCACCATCTCCAGGCTGCCGTCGACACCGAGCACGATCGTCGGCGCCATCGAGCTGCGCGGGCGTTTGCCCGCTTCGACCCGGTTGGCGACCGGCCGGCCCTGCTTGTCGATCGGCTCGAAGGAGAAGTCGGTCAGCTCGTTGTTGATGAGGAACCCCTCGACCATCATGCGCGAGCCGAAGGCGGCCTCGATCGTCGTCGTCATGGCGACCGCGTTGCCGTCCTTGTCGACGATCGAGATGTGGCTGGTGCCCACACTCTCATGGGTCGCATCGGTGCCATAGAGCAGGCCCTCGCGCATCGGCGGCACGCCGGCCTCGGCCTTGGCCATCGGCTTCTTCGGATCGATCAGCTTGCGGCGGGCATCGAGATAGGCGGGATCGAGCAGACCGGCTGGCTGGGGCACGAAATCGGCATCCGCCATGTAGCGGTCGCGGTCGTCGAAGGCGAGCTTCTCGGCTTCGGCAATCAGCGAAAGGGCGGCCGGCTCGAGCGGCACCTGCCCGACCGCGAGCGGCTCGATCAGCGCGAGCACCATGGCGACGGTTGGGCCGCCCGAGGATGGCGGACCCATGCCGCAGATGCGCCGCTGCCGGTACTGGGTGCAGAGCGGATCGCGCTCCCTGGCCTGATAGGCGGCAAGGTCGGCCGCCGTCATATCGCCGGGGATCTCAGCGCTGCGCACCTTGGCGATGATCTTCTCGGCAAGCGGCCCGCGATAGAAGGCGTCGGCGCCGCCAGCCGCGATCTCGCGCAGGACCGCGGCAAGGCGTGGATTGCGCAGCAACGAGCCTGCTGCGCGGGGCCAGCCCTTGGAGTCGTAGAAATAGTCCCGCGCTTCAGCCTCGAACGATCTGGCGCCCTGCCAATGCAGCAGCAGATTGAGCCGCGAGGGCACGGGAAATCCATCCTCCGCCAGCTTGATCGCCGGCTCGAACAGCTTCGCCCAGGGCTCGCGGCCGTGCTTGCGATGTGCCATCTCGAGCATGCGTACCAGGCCCGGCACGCCGACCGACTTGCCACCCACGATCGCTTCGACGAAGCCCACCGGCTTGCCGTCATCGCGCAGGACC
>JANPDA010000368.1:0-6155 GCA_031431235.1 Hyphomicrobiaceae bacterium | reverse complement strand
GCGGCGATCGTGCCGCCACAGCCCCAGCAGGTGAGGGCCAGCGCCTTCATGAGCGCGCTCGGCTGGGCGCACGCGCCCGAGTTCGACGACGATCACGACAACGAGCTGTCCTATCGGCCCTTCCCGATCGGTCCCTTCCTGACCGCGAACCCTGAAATGGACCACACGGCGCTCGCCCAGCTCGTGCATCCCGACGTCGAGCGGGCACATGACGCCATCGACGACGCCGCGGCGGTGCAACTGAGCTTCAACCAGGGCAAGCAGTTCGCGAGCCTCGTGTGGGCCGATACCTTTTCGGGCGAGGACGTGACGAACGCGCTCTATGCCGGCACCGGGCTCGATAAACCGGCCAATGGACGGCGGGTCAAGACCGCCGCCAGCCAGTAGCCGGTCTGCCCGCCGCTCGCCATCAGCTTTCGAGCATGCCGAGCGCTGCCATGTAGGTCGCCAGGATCGCTTCCTCCTCGCGACGCGCGCTTGCGTCCTGCTTGCGCAGGCGTATGACCTTGCGCAGCGCCTTCACGTCGAAGCCGTTGGCTTTGGCTTCGTTGAAGACGTCCTTGATGTCGCCTGCGAGCGCTGCCTTCTCCTCCTCGAGCCGCTCGATGCGCTTGACCACGGATTTGAGCTGCGCGTGCGTCGACTGCTGGGCCGACGCCTGATGGACTTCCTGCTGCATTGTGCCCACTCACCTTCTGCGATGGGCCCGCCTGATCGGCGGGCCGATTGGCTGGGGAAGCTAGCCGGGAGGCTTCGCTCCGACAATGGCCGCCGCCACGGTTATCCCAGGCTTTGCAGAGCTCGTCGGCAAAGGCTCGTGAGCCGGCCTGTCCAGAACGCCTCGACGGCTGAAAGCGTCACCACACGTCATGACGGTCGTGGGCGGGCCAACTCCGAGCCGTGCGACCTCGGTGTGTTTGGCGAGGATTCGGAATGACGGGTGTTGCCGTGGTGACCGCATTTGACCATCATTCGCGCCGACCCTAATACCGGACACGATGTCCTCGAGTGCGATTCGGGACCCGGTGCGAGCGATCGATGCAGCTGAAGAGACTCCTGGCCGAGGACGCAAAGCTCCCGATCGGCGTCGCCGAGATCGAGATCAGCGGGCTGACGCCCGATAGCCGCGCGGTGCGGCGGGGCTTCCTGTTTGCGGCATTGCCCGGCTCCAAGCTCGACGGCGCCCGCTTTGCCGCCGATGCCACGGCCCGTGGTGCGGCTGCGATCCTGCTCGCCGACGACGCCGTGCTGCAGGTGCCCGACAACGTGCCGCTGGTGCGGGTGCGCGATCCCCGCCGGGTGCTGGCGCTGGCGGCAGCACGTTTCTATTCGGTCCAGCCCGACATGATTGTCGCCGTCACCGGCACCAACGGCAAGACCTCGATCGCCTCGTTCGTGCGCCAGATCTGGGCCGCATCTGGCCTCCAGGCGGCGAGCCTGGGCACGATCGGGCTGGTGCGGCCCGACGGCTCGACCGTCGATAGCCTGACGACACCCGAGCCGGTGACGCTCCACAAGATGCTGGCCGAGCTCAGCTACGAGGGCGTGACGCATCTTTCCATGGAAGCCTCCAGCCACGGCCTCGAGCAGCGCCGGCTCGATGGCGTGAGGTTGAAGGCAGGCGCATTCAACAACATCGGCCATGACCACCTCGACTATCATCCAACGTATGAGGATTATTTCGACGCCAAGAAGCGCCTGTTCCGTGCGCTGCTGCCGGAAGGCTCGACCGCCGTCATCAACGCGGACGCAGCGCGCCACGACGAGGTGGTGGAAGCGGCCTACTCGCGCGATCTCAAAGTGATGACGGTCGGGCGCAAGGGTCGCGGCATCCGGCTCGAGCTGAGCGAGCGCGATGGCTTCGGCCAGCGCATCGCGGTCCGCCACGAGGGCGAGCGCTACGAGGTGCGGCTGCAGCTGATCGGGGGCTACCAGGCGGAGAATGCACTGATGGCGGCGGGGCTTTGCATTGCGACAGGCAGTCCGCCAGAGGGTGTGTTCCCACGGCTCGAGGACTTGCGGGGCGTGCCGGGCCGGCTCGAGGTGGCGGGGGAGGCCAAGGGCGGCATCGTCATCGTCGACTACGCCCACAAACCCGAGGCGCTCAGCTCGGCACTGGCAGCGCTGCGCCCCTTCGTGACGGGCAAGCTCATTTGCGTGATCGGCTGCGGGGGCGATCGTGATCGGGCGAAGCGCCCGATGATGGGGGCGATCGCCAGCGAGCAAGCCGACAGCGTGATCGTGACCGACGACAATCCGCGCACCGAGGAGCCGGCCTCGATCCGCGCCGCGATCCTCGCCGCGGCCAAGGACGCGCGCGAGATCGGCGACCGGCGCGAGGCGATCTTCGCCGCCGTGCGGGCGATGGGGACGGGCGACGTCGTGCTCGTCGCCGGCAAGGGGCACGAAACCGGGCAATATGTCGGTGACCGGGTGCTGCCCTTCTCCGACCAGGAGGTCGTGGGCGAGGCCATCAGAGCGGTGACCGGCCATGGCTGAGCCGCTGTGGACGTCCGATGCCCTGGAGGCGGCAACCGGCGGCCGGTTGCAGGGGGCTGCCGCCCCGATCCTGGGCGGGGTCTCGCCCGACACCCGCACGCTGGAGCCGGGCGACCTGTTCGTTGCTCTCGCCAGTGCGCGCGACGGCCACGAGTTCGTGGCCAAGGCGTTCGAGCGCGGTGCTGCTGCGGTCCTGGTGCGCGAGGACTGGGTCGCGGAGAAAACGACAGGCCCACTGTTGCGCGTGCCCGACCCGTTGCGGGCGTTGGAGGCCCTCGGCCGGGCAGCTCGCAGGCGTGGCACGCCGCGTGTGATCGCTGTCACCGGCAGCGTCGGCAAGACCGGCACCAAGGAGGCGCTGCGCCTCTGCCTGGCGCCGCAGGGCACGACGCACGCCTCGGAGAAATCCTACAACAATCATTGGGGGGTGCCGCTGACGCTCGCCCGGATGCCGGCCGCGACCCGGTTCGCCGTGATCGAGATCGGCATGAACCATGCGGGCGAGATCGCGCCGCTGACGCGGATGGCACGCCCTCACATCGCGATCGTGACGACGGTTGCGCCCGTCCACATCGAGTTCTTCGCCTCCGAGGAGGCGATCGCGGATGCCAAGGGCGAGATCTTCGAAGGCCTCGAGCCGGGCGGCATCGCCATCCTCAACCGGGACAACCGGCATTTCGAGCGCCTGATGGCCCGGGCGCTCAGATGTGGAGCGGGCCGCATCGTCGCCTTTGGCGAGAGCGCGCAGGCCGAAGCGCGGCTCATCGGCGCCGACAGCGACGACAGCGGCAGCACGGTCAGCGCCTCGATCCTCGGCCGGGTGATCGCCTATCGAATCGGCGCTCCCGGCCAACACTATGTGTGGAACTCGCTCGCCGTGCTGGCGGCCGCCGCGCTCGCCGGCGCCGACGTGGCGGCAGCGGCTGCCCAGCTCGAGCAGGTGCGGGCTCCGACCGGACGCGGCGAGCGCGTCCGCTACGAGCTTGCCGACGGGCCAGTGCTGCTCATCGACGAAAGCTACAATGCCAATCCGGCGTCGGTCCGGGCCGCGCTCGCAGCCATGGCCCAGACGCCGCGGTCAGCCCATCCGCGCCGAATCGCGGTGCTCGGCGACATGCGCGAGCTGGGGGAGCGCTCGGACGAGCTGCATCGCGAGCTCGCCGGGCCGGTCGAGAGTGCGGGCATCGATCTGTTGCTCGCCTGCGGGCCGCACATGGCGCAACTCTACGAGCGCGTGCCAGCGGGCCGACGTGGGCACTACGCTGCGACCTCGGACGCCTTGCGGGACGCGCTTCTTGCCGCAGTCAAGCCCGGCGATGCCGTCATGATAAAAGGGTCGCTCGGCACGCGCATGGGACCGTTGGTCGAGGCACTGAAAACCCGGCTGTCCGAACTGAGGGAACAGCGGGCGATCGCTGCGGGGAGCTGAACCGCCGTACGAGCACCATTCGCAAGGTAATCGATCAGATCTAGGCCTGAGGGGCACGCATGCTTTACGAGCTTGGCAATTTCAGCGACCAGATCAGTGCGCTGAACGTCTTTCGCTACATCACGTTTCGTACCGGCGGCGCGCTGATAACGGCACTGCTGTTCGTAATGATCTTCGGCAAGCCGCTGATCAATCTCTTGCGGATGCGCCAGGGCAAGGGGCAGCCGATCCGCGACGACGGCCCGCAGAGCCATATCGTGGCAAAGAAGGGCACGCCCACCATGGGCGGCCTGATGATCCTGATGGGCGTCACGGTCGCAACGCTGCTGTGGGCCAACTGGAGCAGCGAGTATATCTGGATCGTGCTCGGCGTGACGCTCGCCTATGGTGCGATCGGTTTCGTCGACGATTATCTGAAGGTCTCCAGGCAGAAGACCAAGCACTGGTTCTCGGGCCGCATCAAGCTCGTGCTCGAGCTTGGCGTCGCGGCGGCTGCCACCTGGGCTGTCATGCACATCGGCGATCCGGTGTTTGCGAGCTCCCTCACCGTGCCCTTCTTCAAGGATGTGCTGCTCTACATGGGACCGGCGTTCCTGATCGTCGGTCTGATCGTGATTGCGGGCGCTGGCAACTCCGTCAACCTGACCGACGGCCTCGACGGCTTGGCGATCGTGCCCGTCATGATCGCGGCGGCGACCTTCGGCCTGATCGCCTATCTGTCGGGCAACGTGATCTTCGCCAAGTATCTGCAGATTCACCATGTGCCGGGCACGGGCGAGCTGGCAATCATCTGCGGCGCGCTGGTGGGAGCAGGGCTCGGCTTCCTATGGTTCAACGCGCCACCCGCCATGATCTTCATGGGCGACACCGGCTCGCTCGCACTCGGCGGTGCGCTCGGCTCGATTGCGGTTGCGACCAAGCACGAGATCGTGCTCGCGATCGTCGGCGGGCTGTTCGTGCTGGAGACGCTGTCGGTGATGATCCAGGTCGCCTCCTTCAAGCTCACCGGCAAACGGGTCTTCCGAATGGCGCCGCTCCATCACCATTTCGAGCAGAAGGGCTGGCAGGAGCCCACCATCGTCATCCGCTTCTGGATCATCAGCGTGATCCTGGCGCTGGTCGGCTTGGCGACGCTGAAGCTGCGCTGAGCCGAGGCGAGCAAATGGCAACGATCCGGAAGCACCCGTGGAAGGGGCTTCCGGACCGTCGAAGGCAGCGACCGGACAGCCTCGGGGCTCAGTAGCCCCCACCATTGGACCCGCCGTAGTTTTTGCCCGAAGGCTGGTAGTTGCAATAGCTCTGCACATGGCCCCAGCGCTTGCAGTAGCCATACTTCCACTTGACGCAGGTGTGGACATAGAAGCACCCATGCGACCAGTAGTCGTGCACGCGGGAGGGACTGCTCTGGGCATCGGCGATTGCCGTCGTCTGGTCGATGCTGGCCGGGCCCGCGGCCGACGCGACAGAAACGAAGCTACCCGCTGTGAGGCACGACACGGCGAGCACGGCTGGAATCAGGACGAGTTTGCGCATTAAATCCTCGCTGTTTGCATGTTGCAAAGGTTTTGGCGTGATGACTATGGGAGAACGGAATGAAGAACCGGTTCATCTCGCCCCGTCGCCCTGACAAAGGACTTGGGATGACCCGACAGCGGATCGAGATCGGACGGCTCGAAATTCTCTTGTCACGATGTAGCAAGCCTGCGGCGATGGCCCTGGCACGCTTGGCCGGATGCCGCCGATGAGCCGAGGCAAGGGTGGAGCTCCCCATCGGGGCCGGCCGCAACGCGAGCATAGCTCCGAGGGGCCCACGCTGATCTATGGCGTCCACGCCGTCGAAGCGGTGATCCGCAATCCCAAGCGCAGCCTGCACCGAGTGTTGCTGACCGACAATGCGCTCCATCGCATGCGGGAGGCCGTTGCCATGCGCGGGATCGAGCCGCTATCGGTTTCGCCGCGCGACCTCGACCGGGAGCTGGGTGGGGACGCCGTGCACCAGGGCGCCCTGGTCGAGACCGAGCCGCTCGAGGATCCCGATCTCGGCGATCTGGTGGTGGCGACAGAGCGGGGACCGGCACTGCTGATCGTGCTCGATCAGGTGACCGATCCCCACAATGTGGGGGCGATCCTGCGCTCGGCGGCGGCGTTTGGAGTGGCTGGCCTCGTCATGACCTCGCGGCACAGCCCCCCGCTCGCGGGAGCGCTCGCCAAGGTCGCCTCGGGCGGC
>JANPDA010000367.1:0-1998 GCA_031431235.1 Hyphomicrobiaceae bacterium | reverse complement strand
TCTGCCCCCGTACATCGTCCGCATCGGGTCAACGGTTGCCACGTCCTGCCTCTCGCGCGCTGGGCTCCCAGACGCGGGCAGGCGAGAGCACGACCGATACGCTAGTGTTAACGCTTAGGCAGCCTGCATAATTAACCGCTCCAATCAACCGGGCCGCGGTCTCAGTGTATAATTCCACTCACCGTGGAACTCGTGACGCTCGATGGTCAGTTCTGCCATCTCGGCATCAGTGACCTTGATGCCTGCGGGGTATGTGTTGGCATCGAGCTCGGCACGGACGGCCAAGCCTTTCTTGGTCGTCGTTGCGCCGATCAGTTGAACGATGGCCGCGTGACTGACCAACGGCTTCCCCCGCCAGTTCTTGGTGATGAAGGCGAACAGCCGATGCTCGATCCTGTTCCATTTGCTGGTGCCCGGCGGCAGATGGCAGACCGTGACGGGCATGCCGATCTCGTCGACGAGCTTCTGCAATTCGATTTTCCATAAGCGCACGCGCGATCCGTTCGATCCGCCGCCGTCGGCCGTGATCATGAGCCGCTTGGCGTTGGGATAGCGGGTCGCTCCCATCGTCTTCCACCAGCTGCGGATCGTGTTGACGGCAAACGCCGCCGTGTCGTGATCCACACCGACGCTCACCCAGCCTTTGTTGTCGGCGATGTCGTAGATGCCATAGGGAACCGCGCGGCCGAGCTCGGGATCGATGAAGTCGTGGACACGCACTTTTTCCGGTGTTCCCTTCGGGCACAACTCCCGGCCACCGTTCTTGAAGTCGCCGACCAGCTCCTTCTTTTTGGTATCGACCGAGATTACAGGCGATTTCTCCGCCATGTGTTCTTTCATGCTCGCGTCGAGATACTGGAACTGCGCGTCCCGATCAGGATGTTTGCTGCCTTCCCGCGTTTTGCGGTTGCTCTGCAGGCTGTAGCCGAGAGTGCGCAGCAGGTCTGCGACGACATTGGGACAAACGCTGTGCTGCAGGTCTTTCAATGCGGCACACAGCTTGTCGAGGCTCTTCGAGGTCCACAGCAACGGCGACATCGGATCGCCCCTCGTTGAGGCTTCGAGCAGCGTTTGCAGGTCATTGAGCAGCGTCGGATCTGTCTCTGTCTTGAGCCTGCGGCCGCCGCCCGGTCGCCGCACACGCCCGCAGCCAGCAGCGCGGCTCTGCTCGATATCGTCCTGCCCGCGCCTGATTGTCGAGCGTGCAATGCCGGTGACTTTCGCAACCAGCGTCACGCCGCCTCGCCCCAAAGCAAGGGCCTCGGCGGCCGCAAACCGTCGCCGCGCCTGTTCGTCGAGAACAGGGTCCAGCGCCTCGAAGCGTTGCCGAATCAATTCCGCCGCGTTCGTCATCTCCAGCGTCTACCGCAATCGATTCCCCTTCAGGAATCCCCGCGCAGCGCTTTCCGTTGCACCCGAGGCCTTTTTTGATTCACTTGTTTATGCAGGCTGCCTAAGGCGATCATGGCAATGGCTCCGTGGCTCAGGTGCGCGGGCGGGACCAGAACCGCATTCCCGCGGAAGAATGTCCCGCGTTCCCCGCCGGTGAAGTCGTAGTCCGGTTTCATCGGTGTTGCTGTCGCGGTGCTCCGCATCATGTCTTGCATGCTACCACTGCGACGGGGGACTGGCCAGATTGCTCGCCGCCTTGGCCGGGTCCCGGTTTTTGTAGGTTGGGTCGAGGCACGAGACCCAACATTGCGCCGCTGGCTCGATGTTGGGTCTCGCCCAAGAGGGCTCGACGCCAACCTACACCGAACTCGAAGCTTGCCGCCATCACAGCTCTCCCCGGTGGGCGCGGTGCTGGAGGAGTACTTCGGCATCGTCTCCCACGGCCTGGTCAACGAAGGGCTGACCTGGGGCAAGAGCGGGTACGCGACCACCTTCTACCTTGTCACCAGCTTCCACGGTCTGCACGTGCTCACCGGCACGCTGTACATCACGATCACCATGCTCCGGAGCATGGCCGGAAAAGCGGACGCCAACGAGATCGAGATC
>JANPDA010000366.1:0-41295 GCA_031431235.1 Hyphomicrobiaceae bacterium | reverse complement strand
TGGTCGTCGCGCAAGGCGTAGCGTTGCATCTGTCGGCCTCCCCATTGCCGACAGCCCATGGGTCGGAGAAAAAGTGATTTGGGAATCCCTCGACAGACGACGGCAACGACGGCCGCGCGCGATTTTCGATGCGGTGTGGCTCGACAGACTCACCTCGACTGACGACACGCCCTAGCCAGCCTGCGCCGTTGGCGCGCTCCTTGCTTGTCAGCAGGATCATCCCCTCTGGCAATCGACGGTCATGACCCAACAGAGCATTCCCGCAGCATCCGGCTCACCGCGCACCGACATCGTGCTCTTGACCGCCGGGGGTCACTTCTCCTGGATCATCGCAAACGACCTCGTCGAGCGTTTCGGACCCATCACGATCGTGCAAGAGGCCCCCGAGCCCAGGAGCCTGTTCCTCAGTCGGCGCAGGCGCATGCTCGGCATGGTGCCGGTGCTCGGTCAGCTGGGCTTCGATTTCGTCCAGCGATTCGTCTGGAAGCTGAGCTCCCAGCGTCGCAACGAGATCATCGCCAGCGAGCGTCTCGATACCCGGCGGCCGGACAAGTGCCGGTTCATCGAGGTGGCGAGTGTGAACGCGCCCGAGTGCCGCGACGTGTTGCGCCAGCTGCAGCCCAAGGTCGTGCTGGTCGTTGGCACCCGCATCATCCGCCAGGAGACGCTCGACTGCACGCCAGCGCCCTTCATCAATTATCACGCCGGAATCAATCCGAAGTACCGTGGCGTCCATGGCGGCTATTGGGCGCTTGCCACCGGTGACAAGACGAATTTCGGAGTGACGATGCATCTGATCGATCGCGGCGTCGACACCGGGGGCGTGCTCTATACCGCTCCTGCCAACCCGACCCGCCGGGACAACGTCACGACCTATTCGTTCCTGCTCGCCGCAGCCGCGCGCCCATGGGTGGCCGCCGCGATCGATGATGCTCTGCAGGGCCGGTTGACGATTCGAAATCACGATTTGCCTTCCTACCAGTGGTTCCATCCGACCATCTGGCGCTATACCTGGAACGGTCTAGCCCATGGCGTCTGGTAGCGCGGCGTGCCCGGTCTTGCGTTAACCCGCCGTTAACCAGCCCGCCCTAATCCGAACGGAAAGTGAACGAAGACACCCGGCCATGCGGGAGGCCTCGAATGGACGACCAAGACGAGCCATTTCGTCTGACAGCAGAGCTCGATCTGTCGGGTGATGTCGTCGGCGCAGTCGTGCGCTGGATGAGCCACATGCGGGAGGATCGCGGCCTCGCCGCCAAGACGCTCGAAGCCTATGAGCGCGATATTCGCCAGTTCCTGGCGGGACTGACGCTCGACCTCGGCTATCCGCCATGCCTGGCCGATCTGGATCAGCTCCAGCCGCGGCATTTCCGGACCTTCATGGCGGCGCGGCGCAAGGCGGGCGCGTCGTCACGCACGCTGTCGCGACAGATGTCGGCGATGCGGATGTTCTTCCGCTGGCTCGACGCGTCCGAGCTTTCCAGCAATCGGGCGGTGATGGCGGTCGCAAGCCCCAAGGTAGCGCATTCGATCCCCAAGCCCCTGACCGTGGACAAGGCGCTCGAGGTGGTGGCGGGGGGACCTGCAGCCGGGCTCGACTGGGTCGTTGCCCGTGACATGGCGGTGCTGACGTTGCTCTATGGGGCAGGCTTGCGGATTTCAGAGGCGCTCGGCCTGACCGTTCGCGATGCGCCTTCCGGCACGCGCGACGTGATTCGCGTCCTCGGCAAGGGCAACAAGGAACGGCTGGTGCCGGTGCTGCCGGCCGTGCGCAAGGCCGTCCTGCGTTATCTGGCGCTCGTTCCCTTCGAGCTCGAGCCCGATGGTCCCTTGTTCGTGGGCACCAAGGGCGGGCCACTTTCGCCACGCATCATCCAATTGTTGATGGAGCGCCTGCGCGAGGTGTTGGGACTGCCCGACACGGCGACACCACATGCACTGCGGCATTCCTTTGCGACGCATCTCCTCGGCGCGGGCGCCGATCTGCGCCAGATCCAGGAGCTGTTGGGGCATGCGAGCCTGTCGACGACGCAGATCTACACCGAGGTCGATCGCACACGCCTGCTCGAGGTCTACGACCGCTCGCATCCTCGCGCCTGAGGCCAGTCCCTTCAGCGGCTCGCGACGTTCTGGAGGATGGCGAGGTTCGGGTAGGCCTCGGCGCTCGCACGGGCGAGGTCGGGGCCGATCGGGGTGATACCGTCCATCGCCCGGATCGCGCCGTTCCTCGAGCCCGCGATCATGTTCTGCGAGACGAATATCAGGCCGCCTTCCACGCTCGACGAGAGCCCGATCCCGACCCCGCAGTCACGGACGAGGTTGCCGACAATCGAAACGTCGCGCTTGCTCGCCCCCTGGCCTGCGAGAATGCCTGCAAGCTCGGCTTCCTCGACCACATTGCCCGTCACGGCTGCATCTGCCTCGATTGCGATGCCATTGCCGCTGCACCGACGCACCAGATTGCCCTGCACGACCGCGAGCCGGCTGCCATTGGCAAAGCCCGTCAAGGCGATACCGCCGCCCGCGCCATCGATGAGGTTCTGGGAGACGACAACGCCTTGCGCGCCCCGCTCGGCGAGGATGGCGACGCCCCCGATGCCCGTAAAGGAGCTCGCCGTGACCTGGCAGCCGGCCGTACCGCTCGAGCGGAGACCTGCGCCGGCGCAATCGACAGTACGGCAATTCGCCATGTGAAACGGCCCGCCGCCATCGATGGCTATTCCATCCGCGGCGCTGCCGCCGATCTCGCAATCACGAACGACGACGTGCTTGCAGCCCACGAGCGATAGCAGCGCTCCCGCCGGCGGCGCTCGGCCGCCGCCATCGAGCACCAGCTCCGTGATCAGGATTCGATCGGCATTGGTAGCGGCGAGCACGGCCCTGCCCTCGGTCGCAACGAGCGTCGTACGGCCATGAGCGCCAATCAAAGCAGTTCCCGTCCGTAGCGTGACACCGCCGACGAGGAACCGCCCGCCCGGCAGCATCACTGGCAATCCCAATTCAGCCGCTCGCTCGATCGCCGCTTGCAAGATGCCCGATTGATCCTCGGCGCTGCCCGGCTCGAGCGGCGCCAGCAGAGCGGTCTTGCCGTTTGCAGCCTCAGCTGCAGCATCACGTGGCCCCGCGATCGCTGCCACCGCCGCGCCAACGAGGCCAAGGCCGCCGCCGACCATCAGACGCCGATCGATGTCCATGTCTCAGCAGCCCTTTCGATTGCACCGAGCACGCGGCGCGGTCGCACATGACCCAGGCAATAGCCGATCACGCTCATCAGTCCGGTGACGGCGAGATCGCCGGGCATGGACTTGACGGGTTTGTCGGCCTCGAGCACGCCGGCCTCGCCGACCAGCGGCGGCAGATGCACCAGCACCACCTGCCGGCGAGGATCGCTCCGGTGCGCGGCAGCAAGCGAATGATAGTAGACGGCGTTGCAGATGTAGCGCCCGGCATCGTTCGAGCGGACGGCGGGCACGCCTTCCCTGGCAAGCCGCGCCATCAGCCCGCGGATGGCGACGGGCGCGCGCAGCGAGGCCGGTCCGCCCGGCGCAACTCGATCATCACAGTGCACCCGGCCGGCCGCATCGTTGACCGGCCTTGCACGATTGCGGGCGAGCGTCTCGATCACGAGGCCGCTCGCCTTGCCCGAGACACCTAGATGCACGACGACATCGGGCCGGCGTTCGGCGAGGGTCGTCGTCAGCACCGACGGACCCGCGCGCCATTCGGTTGGTAGCAAGACGCAGGTGATCTCGGCATCACGCCAGCGTTGCCGGGCGAGGTGGGTGACGGCGACGGCAAGGCTGCCGGACGCATTCTCCGCAACACCGGGGAACGGGCCGAAGCCCGTCAGCAGAACGCGCCTTTCTGGTCTCGGCTTCATGCTTTGCTCTTTGCTTCCAGCCCGATCATTCCGCAGATCTCTTCGGCCGCACGGACCACTGTCGAGCGGCCAGCCAACACATCGGCCTCGAGCGCGGCCAGACGTTTCACAACTGCCCCATCACGCCAGAGGAGCGCCTGGAGGCGATCCTCTATCATCGTCCGCATCCAGCTGACAGCCTGGCGGCGGCGTTTCATCGCCAACTCGCCGGTCGCCGTCAGCGCGGTGCGGTGCTCCTCGATCTGCTGCCAGAGGTCGGCCAGGCCCTCGTTCGCCAGCCCGGAGATCATCAGCACGGGCGGCGACCAGGACGGGCTCTCGGGCGTCAGGATGCCGAGCGCGGCCCGGTACTCGGCCACGGCCCGCTGCGCCCGAGCCCGGTTTTCGCCGTCCGCCTTGTTGACCGCGATGATGTCGGCCAGCTCGAGCAGGCCCTTCTTGATGCCTTGCAGCTCATCGCCCGCGCCCGGCAGCATCAGCGCCACGAAGATGTCGACCATGCCCGCGACCGTCGTTTCCGACTGTCCGACGCCGACCGTCTCGACGATCACCACATCGAAGCCAGCCGCCTCCACCAGCATCATCGTCTCGCGCGTCTTGCGGGCGACGCCGCCCAGAGTGCCCGAGGCGGGCGAGGGGCGAATGAAGGCGTGTGCGTCGTTGGCGAGGCGTGACATGCGGGTCTTGTCGCCCAGGATCGAGCCGCCGGTGCGTGTCGAGCTCGGATCGACCGCCAGCACCGCGACACGCCGGCCGGCGGCCGTGAGATTGGAGCCAAGCTGGTCGATCAACGTCGACTTGCCCACGCCCGGAACACCTGTCAACCCGATCCGATGGGCGTTGCCGGTGTCGGGAAGCAGCGCCTGCAGCAGGTCCTGCGCGAGCTTCTGGTGGGCGGGTTTGCGGCTCTCGACCAGCGTCATGGCGCGGGCGAGCACCATACGATCACCGGAACGGATGCCGTCGATGTGGTTGGCGAGCGACAGCTCCCTGCGCTTGGCGGTCATGGGGCACTCGCCGTCCCGGCCGAGGATGCGCCCCGGTCGAGGCGATTTCGCCAAGACTGCACTCCCGACCGAGCGCCGGGACCCTGTGCCGGGTGCGGTGGCCATCGGCGACGGCGGCCCCTGGGCCCCGGCTCGGCTTGCAGCCGGCCGGGGAGGCGGATTGTCGTCATGATGCACCATCCGCCAACTGCAGCAGCCGGAGGAGGGCGATCTTGTGCACCTCGTCGAGCGCGGTGCGGAACTCGGTTGCTGGAGGGTTCGCGACACGCCGCTCGAAGGCGGCGAGGATCTGCGGACGGGTCAGGCCACGCACGGCGATGATGAAGGGATGTCCGAAGCGCGCACTGTAGCGGGTGTTCAGCTCCGTGAAGCGGGAGAATTCCTCAGCGCTACAGCGATCGAGGCCGGCGGCGGCCTGCTCGCTGGTCGAATCCGCCGTGAGCGCTCCCGCCATGGCCAGCCGGCCAGCAAGCTCGGGGTGGGCACGCAGAAGCACGAGCCGGCGCTGATCGCCAGCCGCCTCCACGATCCGCCGCAGGCGTGCTGCAAGCCCCTCGACCGTGTCGTCGCCGGGCACGAGTCCGTCGGCCAAGGCCTGCTCGGCGACCCAGGGCGAATGCTCGTAGATGCCGCCGAACCGGGCGACGAAGTTTCCTGCGTCGAGTCCTGAAGGCCGGGGCGAGATGAGTGTGGACATGACGAACATGGGGTTTGTGCGCTATCAGTCGCCAATGTTCTACCTGCTTCGAGAGGAAGCGCAAACCCAATGGGCCGGCTGACCACCCATGTCCTCGACACCAGTGCCGGCTTGCCGGGGCAGGGCGTACGGATCGAGCTGTTCCGGCTGGAGCGTCACGCGCGAACCCTGGTCGCAGCGGCGACGACCAATGCGGATGGGCGTTGCGACAAGCCGCTGCTCGAAGGGCAGGCGTTTGCAATCGGGCGCTACGAGATCGTCTTCCACGCGGGCGCTTATCTGCGGGCGAGCGGCACGGCCTTGCCGGAGCCCGCCTTTCTCGACGAGATCCCGATCCGGTTCGGCATCGCTTCACCCGAGCAGCACTATCATGTGCCGCTGCTGCTCTCTGCCTATGGCTACTCGACCTATCGGGGGAGCTGAGGGGATGGCGATCCGTGACCATGCGACCTTCATCCTCAACGGCGAGATCGTCACCTTCCGCGGCCGGCCGACGACGACGCTGCTCGAATGGTTGCGGCTCGAGCGGCGGTTGACGGGAACCAAGGAAGGGTGCGCGGAAGGCGATTGCGGCGCCTGCACGGTTTCGGTCGCTGAGCTCGCCGGGGATCGTGTCCGCACCCGCTCGATCAATGCGTGCATCCTGCTGGTGCCGATGCTCGAGGGCAAATCCGTCACCACGGTCGAGGGTGTGAAGGGGCCGAAGGGAGAGTTGCATCCCTGTCAGCAGGCGATGGTCGACTGCCATGGCTCGCAATGCGGCTTCTGCACCCCGGGGTTCGTGATGTCGCTGTTCACGGCCTACCGGCAAGGCGATCGGACCGATCGCCGGGGCATCGACGACCAACTCGCGGGCAATCTCTGCCGCTGTACCGGCTATGGGCCGATCATCGAGGCGGCAGAGCGGATGTGGGATCTGCGGGTTCCGGCCTGGCAGGATGAGCGCAACGCCCGCGAGCATGAACTGCTCCGCGGGATCGCGCACAGCGGCACGGTCGATCTCAATCATGGAAATTGCCGGTTCCGCTCGCCCGCGGATCTCGCAGCGCTCGATGACCACATGAACGCGCCCGTCACGATTGTCGCCGGCGCGACCGACGCCGGGCTCTGGGTGACCAAGCAGCACCGCGTGCTCGACGATATCGTGCATCTGGATCGGGTCGCTGAGCTGAAGACGATCGAGCAGCGCGACGGCAAGCTCAGGATCGGCGCGGCGGTCACCTATTCGCATGCGCTCGGGACGATTGCCCGGAGCTTTCCCGATCTCGGCGAGCTGCTGCGCCGGCTCGGCTCGACCCAAGTCCGCAATGCCGGGACGATCGGCGGAAATATCGCCAATGGCTCACCGATCGGGGATATGCCGCCCGCGTTGATCGCGCTCGGTGCGACCCTCGTTCTGCGCGGCCATGGCGAGCGCCGCACTCTCCCCATCGAGAGCTTCTTCATCGACTACCGCAAACAAGACCTCCGCCCTGGTGAGATCGTGGAAGCCATCGAGATCCCGCTGCTCGACGAGCCCGAGCAGCTGCGCTGCTACAAGGTCTCCAAGCGCTTCGACCAGGACATTTCCGCCGTTTGCGGGTGTTTCAGTATCAGCGTTGCAAGCGGGGTGGTCGCAAATGCCCGCATCGCCTATGGCGGTATGGCGGCGATCCCCAAGCGTGCCCGCGCGGTCGAGGCTGCGCTGCAAGGCCAGCCCTGGAGCCTCCCGGCGGTCGAGGCCGCGTTGCCAGCCTATGAGCGCGACTTCCAGCCCATCGGCGACATGCGGGCGTCGGCCAGCTATCGCCTGAAGGTTGCGCAAAATCTGCTGCTGCGGCTCTATCACGAGACCCATTCGCCGCTCGCCGAGACCCGGCTCGCGGGGCGTGGCGCGGTTGTGGGGTGAGGCCATGGCGAGCGAGCGGATCAGCGGCGGCGTGCGGGAGTGGATCGCCCAGGATTCCTCCGCCAAGCACACCACCGGCGAGGCGGTCTACACCGACGACATCCCCGAGCCGCCCGGCACGTTGCACGTGCTGATGGGCCTCAGCACCAAGGCGCATGCGGACATCATCCGGCTCGATCTCGAGGCCGTGAGGGCGGCGCCGGGTGTGGTCGTGGTCCTCACGGCCGACGACATTCCCGGCGTCAACGATGTTTCTCCGTTCGCCGGCGATGACCCGATGCTCGCCAACGGCCTCGTCGAGCATGACGGCCAGCCGCTGTTTGCGATTGCAGCCGAGACGCTGGAGATGGCGCGTCAGGCCGTGAAGCTCGCAGTGGTCGAGTACGAGGAGCGGCCGGCGATCCTGACGATCGAGGAAGCGATGGCCGCTCGCTCCTTCCTGCAAGGCACCGACCCGCCCTACACCATCGCGCGCGGCGATGCCGACGCCGCTATCGCCGCTGCAACCCATCGCATCGAAGGCCGGATCGAAATCGGCGGGCAGGAGCATTTCTACCTCGAAGGCCAGGTTGCGCTCGCCATTCCGGGCGAGGACGATGACGTGCTCGTTCACTCCTCGACCCAGCACCCCAGCGAGATCCAGCACACCATCGCCAAGGTGCTGGGCGTTGCCAATCACGCGGTCACGGTCGAATGCCGACGGATGGGTGGCGGCTTCGGGGGCAAGGAGACGCAGGGCAATCTGCCGGCTGCGCTTGCCGCGCTCGTAGCCAAACGAACCGGGCGACCGGCAAAGGTCCGCTACGACCGGGACGACGATTTCCGGATTACCGGCAAGCGCCATGACTTTCGGATCGACTATCGCGTGGGCTTCGACGAAGAGGGCCGTGTCCTCGGCATTGCCTTCGAGCAGGCGGCACGCTGTGGCCTCTCGTTCGATCTTTCGATGGCGATCGCCGACCGCGCGATGTTGCATGCCGACAACACCTATTTCCTGCCGAATGTGCGGATCGTCTCCTATCGCTGCCGCACGCATACGGCCTCCAACACCGCCTTTCGCGGCTTCGGCGGGCCGCAGGGGATGGTCGGCATCGAGCGGGTGATGGATCAGATCGCGCACGCGCTCGGGCGCGATCCCCTCGACATCCGTCGCGCCAATTTCTACCCGGACAAAGAGACCGGCGGCCGGGCCACGCGCAATGTCACACCCTACCACATGCCGGTCGAGGACTGTGTGATCGGCGCGATCACCGGGGAGCTGGCGGCGAGTGCCGACTACGAGGCTCGGCGTGCCGCTATCCGCCAATGGAACGCAAGCAGCCCGATCCTGAAGCGCGGCATCGCGTTGACCCCCGTCAAGTTCGGGATCTCGTTCACGCTGACCCACCTCAACCAGGCGGGCGCCCTCGTTCACGTCTATTCGGATGGCTCGATCGGTCTCAACCATGGCGGCACCGAGATGGGCCAGGGGCTCGTCATCAAGGTCGCCCAGGTGGTGGCCGAGGAGTTCCAGGTCGACCTTGCGCGCGTGAAGATCACGGCGACGACGACGGGCAAGGTGCCCAATACCTCGCCGACCGCGGCCTCCTCGGGCTCCGACATCAACGGCATGGCGGCACGCGAGGCCGCCCGCACGATCAAGTCCCGCATGGCCGAGTTCCTCGCGGCACAGCACCAGACGAGCCCTGAGGAGGTCCGGTTTCTGCCAGGCGCCATCAAGGTGGGCGAGCGCGTGCTCCCCTTCGCGCAAGCCGTGGGGGAGTGCTACCGCGGCCGGGTCTCGCTTTCATCGACGGGCTTCTACGCGACGCCGAAAATCTCCTGGGACCGGCCGGCTGGGCGGGGCAGGCCGTTCTTCTACTTCGCCTATGGAGCGGCCGTGACCGAGGTCGCGATCGACACGCTGACCGGCGAGAACCGGATCCTCAGGGTCGATATTCTGCATGACGCGGGCAAGTCGCTGAACCCTGCGATCGACCTCGGCCAGATCGAGGGCGGCTACGTGCAGGGCGCGGGCTGGCTGATGACGGAGGAGCTGGTCTGGGACCGGCAGGGACGGCTCCGTACCCATGCGCCCTCGACCTACAAGATACCAGCCTGCTCGGACCGGGCACCCGTGATGAACGTGCGGCTCTGGGCGCAAGGCGAGAACACCGAGGACACGATCTGGCGCTCGAAGGCAGTCGGCGAGCCCCCCTTGATGCTCGCCATCTCGGCGTTGATGGCACTGTCCGACGCCGTCGCGGCCGCGGGCCGATATCGGGTTTATCCCATGCTCGATGCGCCGGCGACGCCAGAGCGCGTCCTCATGGCGGTGGAGCGCGTCAACTCCGGCGCCATGTCGCTTGACCGCGAGCGTGCCGGCGCTTAGCCCCTCGTGAGGAGGGGCACGCATGAAAATGGGACTGGTCGAGCGCTACCGCGCCATGATCGCTGCGGATGAGATCGCGCCCGATCCCGCGCAGGCCCATGCGGTCGGCCGGCTCGACGATCTCGCACAGCGCCTGGAGCGCTTCGAGGGCGAGCGAAACGGACTGCTCTCGCGCCTGCGCGGCACGCCCAAAGTCCCCAAGGGCCTCTACATCCACGGCAAGGTCGGCCGCGGCAAGACCATGCTGATGGACCTCTTCTTCGAGGCAGTCCGGTTCGAGCCGCGCCGGCGCGTCCATTTCCACGAGTTGATGGGGGAGGCGCACGAGCTGATCGGGCAAGCCCGCAAGCGCGGCGAAGGCGATCCGATTCCGCCGGTGGCGCGTGAGATCGCGGCGCGGGCAAAGCTGCTGTGCTTCGATGAGTTGCACGTCGCCGACATCGCCGACGTTCACATTCTGGGACGCCTGTTCAAATCGCTGATGGAAGCGGGCGTCGTCGTGGTCGCAACCAGCAACGCCGCGCCGCGCGATCTCTATCAGGACGGCCTCAACCGAGAGCAGATCCTGCCGTTCATCGCATCGATCGAGCAGCACATGGAGGTGATCGAGCTGGCGGCGGCAAAGGACTACCGGCTCGAGAAGCTGACCGGCCAGCAGCTCTATTTCACGCCGACTGGAGCGGCGGCGACCGCAGGGTTGCGTGAAGCCTTCCATCGCATCTCGGGCGTACGCCGCGGCCGGCCCGCCGTGCTCGCGGTGAAGGGTCGCCAGCTCGCCGTCCCCGAATCCCACCTGGGCGTCGCCTGGTTCACCTTCGACGAGCTCTGCCGGCGTCCGCTCGGAGCAGCGGACTACCTTGCGATCGCGCGCGCCTATCATACGGTCATACTGCAGGGCATCCCTCTTCTCGGGCGCGAGCATCGCAACGAGGCGCGCCGGCTCGTCACGCTGATCGACTCGTTCTACGACAACCGGGTGCATCTGATCCTGTCGGCCGACGCCGAGCCGGGCCAGATCCATGCGGCCGGCGACGGCGTCGAGCTGTTCGAGCGCACCGCGAGCCGTCTGGTCGAGATGCGGAGCGAAGCCTATCTGGGGCGGCGGTGAGGGGCGCCGAGAAGAGGCGCCAACCGCGTCAGATGCCCCATCTTGCGGCCCGGGCGGGCGTCGGACTTGCCGTAGAGGTGGAGCGCCAGGTCCGGCTCGGCGGCGAGGCGCAGCCAATCGTGCGCATCCTCGCCGATCAGGTTCTCCATCGTGCAATCGCTGTGGCGGGAGGTCTGCCCGAGCGGCCAGCCGGCGATGGCGCGGATGTGGTTCTCGAACTGGCTGACGCGGCAGGCATCGATCGTCCAATGACCCGAGTTGTGCACGCGCGGGGCAATCTCGTTGACGATCAACGGCTCCACGGCGCCCTCGCCCAGATAGAACATCTCGACGGCCATGACGCCTACATAGTCGAGCGCCGAAGCGATCATTTCCGCGATCTCGCGGGCCCGCGCCACATGCGGCTCGGGAAGTCCCGCGGGCACCTCCGACATGCGTAGGATGCCAGCCTCGTGGCTGTTGCGCGGCACGTCGTAGTGAACCACCGATCCGTCACGGCCGCGAGCCACGAGAGCGGAGACCTCGTACTCGAATGCAACCCGTCCCTCCAGAATGGCCGGCACCCCGCCGAGGGCCGCGAGCGCAGCCATCGGGTCGCTGCCAGCCTCGAGGCGCACTTGTCCCTTCCCGTCATAGCCGAAACGACGCGTCTTCAGGAATGCAGGCGTGCCGATCCGGCCGATCGCCACCGCGAGTCCGGCGGCATCCTCGACCGCCTCGAAGGGTGCGACCGGCAAGCCGAGGCCAGCAACGAGCTGCTTCTCGACGACCCGGTCCTGGGTGCGGGCGAGCGCCTCGCGCGGGGGATAGACAGGAGCAAGCCCGCCCGCCGCATCGACAGCTACGACGGGGACGTTCTCGAACTCGTAGGTGACGACGTCGACACTCGCCGCAAATCGCGCGACGGCCTCGACATCTCCATAGTGCGCGACGGTGTGCTCGCCCGCGCAGTCGAAGGCAGGTGCCTCGGCCACATCCGAGTAGATGTGGCACCTGAGGCCGAGCCGAGCTGCCGCGAGTGCCAGCATGCGGCCGAGCTGACCACCGCCGAGAATGCCGATCGTCGAGCCAGGAGGAAGGGGAAAGCGCTCAGAGGTCATCGCGCGGCACCTCCGCCACGGCAGCCGTCCGTTTCGCACGCCGGGCTTCGAGACGTTTGGCGAGTGCTGGATCGCCGAGGGCGAGAATGGCGGCGGCGAGCAGGCCCGCATTGGTCGCGCCCGCTTCCCCGATCGCCAGCGTGCCGACGGGGACGCCCGCCGGCATCTGCACGATCGAGAGCAGGCTGTCGCGCCCGTCGAGCGATTTCGTCGCGATCGGCACGCCGAGCACCGGCAGCGCGGTCAGCGCAGCCGTCATGCCGGGCAGGTGCGCCGCGCCGCCCGCGCCCGCGACGATCACTTTGAGCCCGCGCCCGGCCGCTGCCTTGGCGTAGGCATAGAGCCGCTCGGGGGTGCGGTGGGCGGAAACGATGCGGGCTTCGAACGGCACGCCGAGCTCGGCGAGCGCATCGGCCGCGTGGCGCATCACCGGCCAGTCGGACTGGCTGCCCATGATGATGCCGACGAGGGGCTGCGGCTGAATGGAAACGTCGCTTCGCTGGCCGGTCACCGGGCACCTCCCATGCGCGAGCAGGAAAGCCGCCCGATTAAGCGGATCACGAGCCCTTTGGCAACAAATCTCGCTGGACCTCGGGCAATTACAGCCGGAGCGAGCGTCATCCGGCGTCCCACGCTCTCACCTTCCCGGACCGCTGCGCCGCCATGCAGCAGATCGCTTCCGCCATCAGCTTGGCCGCGAGCGTCGCCGTGTGCCCGGAGCGGGAGTCGAAGTCGGGCGAGACCTCGACCACGTCGAAACCGCAGAAGCCCCGCTCGCAGGCGAGCCTCACGCCATTGATGATCTCGCGGCTGGTGAAGCCGCCCGGCTCGATCGAGTTGGTGCCGGGCGCATAGGCGGGATCGACCACGTCGATATCGACGCTGACATAGGGAGGGCGCCCGTCCGGCGACACGATCTCCAGCGCCTCCTTTACGACGGCCTCGATGCCGCGTTTCTCGACCACCCGCTGGGGATAGATGGTGAGTCCCAACTCCTTGGCGAGCGGAGTCCACTCGGGAAGATTGCGCGGACCCTTCGGGCCGATGATGGCGATGCGCTTCTTGTCGATCTGCGCCAGCTCGCAGATCCGCATGACGGGGGAAGCCCGCGTCAGCCGGTCGTTGTTGAAGCTCTCGCAGAGGTCGAGGTGGGTGTCGAACAGCAGGAAGCCGAGCGGGCCGCCCACGTGGGAAGCAACCGCCTTCACCGCCGGATAGGTGACGCCGTGATCGCCCCCCATCAGCAGCGGCACTGCGCCGATCCGCTGGATCTCCGCGATCCGCCGCTCGAGCCGCGCATAGCTCTCGGGCGTGTTACCCGGCACCACATCGACATCGCCGCAGTCGAGCACGCGCACCAGATCGAGCGCGTGCAGGTCCCAATCGAGGTGGTAGCTGCCGAACAGCAGCGAGAATTTGCGGATTTCCTGGGGCGCACGTCGAGTTGCGCCACCGCGGAAGGTGGCGATGCCGTCATAGGGCATGCCGATCACGACGGCATCGGCCGTGCCCGCCTTGGCGAGGTCGGGCGCATGCTCGACCGCCATGAACGGGGGTACGTCGCCGAACATTCTCGGAATCTCGTTGGGCGAGAGGGCCATGCCGCGTGCTTCCTCCGATTGGCGTCCTCAGCTGCGCTTGTCGATCGCCACATAGGGCCGCTCGGTCGCGCCGATGTAGAGCTGGCGCGGGCGGCCGATGCGCTGATCGGGATCCTCGATCATTTCTTTCCACTGGGCGATCCAGCCGACGGTGCGGGCGAGCGCGAAGAGGGCCGTGAACATCGACGTCGGGAACCCCATTGCCCGCAGCGTGATGCCGGAATAGAAATCGATGTTGGGATAGAGCCTGCGCGTGATGAAATACTCGTCCTCCAGCGCGATCCGCTCCAGCTCCATGGCGACCTTCAGCAAGGGCTCCTCACGCACGCCGAGCGCATCCAGCACCTCGTGGCAAGTCTTCTGCATCACCTTCGCACGTGGATCGTAGTTCTTGTAGACGCGATGGCCAAAGCCCATCAGGCGCACGCCCGCGCTCTTGTCCTTCACGCGTTTGACGAATTCCGAAACCTTGTCGACCGTGCCGATCTCGCGCAGCATGTTGAGCGCGGCCTCGTTGGCGCCGCCATGCGATGGGCCCCAGAGGCAGGCGATGCCGGCTGCGATGCACGCGAAAGGATTGGCACCCGAGGAGCCGGCGAGCCTGACCGTCGAGGTCGAGGCATTCTGCTCGTGATCGGCGTGCAGGATGAAAATCCGGTCCATGGCGCGCGCGAGCACCGGATTGACCTTGTAGGGCTCGCACGGCACCGCAAAGCACATGTGCAGGAAGTTCGCCGCGTAATCGAGGTCGTTGCGCGGATAGATGAAGGGCTGTCCGACCGAATATTTGTAAGCCATCGCCGCGATGGTCGGCATCTTGGCGATCATGCGGTGGCTCGCAATCTCGCGCTGGCGCTGGTCGTCGATATCGGTCGAGTCGTGATAGAAGGCCGAGAGCGCCCCGACCACACCCACCATCACCGCCATCGGATGCGCGTCGCGGCGGAACCCGGTCCAGAACCGGTTCATCTGCTCATGCAGCATGGTATGATATGTGATCGAATGGTCGAAGGCAGTGAACTGCGCCTTGGTCGGCAGCTCGCGATGGAGCAGCAGATAGCATGTCTCCAGGAAGCTGCCGCGCTCGGCGAGCTGGTCGATCGGATAGCCGCAATAGAGCAGCTCGCCCTTGTCACCGTCGATGTAGGTGATCCGGCTTTCGCAGGCCGCCGTCGAGGTAAAGCCGGGGTCGTAGGTGAAGTAGCCGGTCCGCTTGTAGAGCTCCAACACATCAATGACCGCTGGGCCGACCGTGCCGCGGCGCACAGGTAGCTCGAACTCCTTGCCATCAATGATGATTTTCGCTGTCGTGACGTCGCTCATCGTACTCTCCAGATGCCCCGCTGGCGGATCGGATCAGTTCGTTGTGCGATGCACAACCGGTCGCGACGCTAGCCGCGTTCGAGGCAGCCTTCAAGCAAGGCGAATGGCGAATTCTTCGTGATCGGGAGGCGCCGGGAAGATTTCAGCCTTGCCCCAGCCGATCGTCGATCCGGCCGAGGCACTCGTCCTTGCCCAGTACGGCGAGCACGTCGAAAATGCCGGGCGAGGTGGTGCGGCCGGTGAGCGCCACACGCAGGGGTTGGGCGATCTTGCCGAGTTTCTGGCCGGCCACCTCGGCGTGGGCCTTGACCGCAGCCTCGATCGCGGTGGTGTCCCACTGACCGATCCGTTGCAACACCGGCACCAGTGCGGCAAGTACCGCGAGCCCTTCGGGCGACAGCAGCTTCTGGGCGCCGGTATCGATCTGCAGCGGGCGGCTCGCGAACAGATAGCCAGCATTGTCGATGAGCTCCACCAGCGTTTTCGCCCGCTCCTTCAGGCCCGGCATCGCCGCCAGCAGCCGCGCGCGCTCAGCCGCGCCGAACCGTGCCGCGAGTGGGCGCGTCGCCTCGCTCTCGGGCAACATCACCTCGATGTGGCGCAGCAGGTCGTGATCGTCCGCCTCCCGGATATAGTGGCCGTTCAGCGCCTCGAGCTTGGCGAAGTCGAAGCGCGCAGCCGAGCGGCCGACCTGGGGCAGGTCGAACCACTCGATCATTCTCGCGGTCGAGAAGATCTCGTCGTCGCCATGGCTCCAACCGAGCCGGACCAGGTAGTTGCGGAGTGCTTGCGGCAAATAGCCCATGGCGCGGTAGGCATCGACCCCGAGTGCGCCATGGCGCTTCGACAGTTTCGCGCCGTCCGGCCCGTGAATGAGCGGCACATGGGCAAAGATCGGGCGCTCCCAGTCGAGCCCGATCGCGATCTGCGACTGGCGGGCGGCATTGGTCAGATGGTCGACGCCACGGATGACGTGGGTCACGTCCATGTCGTGATCATCGACCACGACGGCGAGGTTGTAGGTCGGCGTGCCGTCGCTGCGGAGGATGATCAGGTCGTCGAGGTCCTTGTTCTGGAACACGACGCGGCCCTGCACGGCGTCGTCGACCACGGTCTCGCCTGCGCGCGGCGTCTTCAGGCGGATGACCGGCTCGACGCCCTTGGGGGCGTCGCTGGCCGGCCGGTCGCGCCAGGAGCCGTCGTAGATCGGCGGGCGGCCCTCGGCCTCGGCGCCCGCGCGCATCGCATCGAGCTCGGCGGGCGAGCAGTAGCAATGGTAGGC
Source organism: Hyphomicrobiaceae bacterium (assembly GCA_031431235.1). Classification (GTDB taxonomy): domain Bacteria; phylum Pseudomonadota; class Alphaproteobacteria; order Rhizobiales; family Hyphomicrobiaceae; genus JANNSW01. The sequence continues at coordinate 25,038 of JANPDA010000366.1, read as the reverse complement.
GCGGCCGTTGGCGAGCAGAGCTTCGGCCGCCTCGCGGTGGCGGGCGGCGCGGGTCGCCTGGCGCACGGGCTCGCCGTCCCAGTCGAGACCGAGCCACTTCAGGCCATCGAGGATCGCCTCGACCGCAGGCTCGGTCGAGCGCTCGCGGTCGGTATCCTCGATGCGCAACAGGAAGCTGCCGCCCCGGCCCTTGGCATAGAGCCAGTTGAACAGCGCCGTGCGCGCGCCCCCGATATGCAGGAACCCGGTCGGCGAGGGGGCAAAGCGGGTGACGACCTTCATTTTCGCCATGTCGGGCTCTGGTGTTGGTTGGCTGGGTTGCGGCCGTGCCATAGCATGGATGCGGGGCGGGGTCAGGGGATGGCGGTTGGGCGGACGATGCTGGTGCCACATTCGGTCGTGAAGAGCGACAGCACGTAAGGCGGATTAGGCGCCCTTCGCGCCGCAATCCGCCGAAATGCAGGTGCATTGCCTCGTCATGGCGGAATACGCTTCGCCAATCCGCCCTACGTGCTGGCGACGTGTTGCTCGAGAGAGGCGCGCAAGCGCCGTAACCCCGCCAGTGCCGTCAAACCCATAGGCGGGTTACGGCCCGGCTCGACCGGGCTGCAATCCGCCAGTTTGCGGGCAACTCAGTGGCGGGATGCGCCTCGCGATCCCGCCCCGTCCGGTGTATGGTGGCGCCATGACCCAGTCCCACAGCCTGACCGGCCGCATTACCGTCATAGCGGACGTCTGCAACGGCAAGCCGACCGTCCGCAGCCTGCGCATCACGGTTGCCACGATCCTCGGCTACCTGGCAGCAGGCGAGTCCATAGACGAGATCCTGCATCAGCATCCCATGCTGGAGCGGGAGGACGTGGCGGCTTGCCTGGAGTTTGCAAGTCGCATGATGGACCGGGGCTACAGCATCCAAGCTGTTGTGTGAGGGCCGGCTACCTGATCGACGCCAATCTGCCACGGTGGTTCAAGCCGTGGTCCGGACCCGGTTACACTTTCGCCGACGACTTCGGCTCGGCGCGGACCGACACGGACATCTGGCGGCATGCCTCCGAGAACGACCTGACGATCGTCACGAAGGATGCGGATTTCATCCATCGAGCCATGGCCGCTGCCGACGGACCTCGGATCATCCACTTCCGCACCGGCAATCTCACCATGCGCCAGTTCCACGCGATCGTGGCGCCGATCTGGGGCCAAGTTTGCGGCCTCAGCGCAGTGAGCAGGATCGGGCGGGGTCAGACCCCTTTGCCCAGGCGTTTCGGATCCATCGTCAGATCCGCGACCAAGGGGTCTGACCCCACAGCCTCTGGCTGCGAGACAGGCTCCGCTCGACGCGCTCAGAGTATATGGGTGCGCTCGGAGCGCAAGGGCCCTCCGCGTTGCCTTCCAGCCGACCGCCCAGCCGCCGCCGCTTTCGTGGGCTAAGGACACCGACGACAATAAACGAATCGAATTGAAGCGTATGCAGTCCGCCCAGCCGTTTTCCCGGCCAAGCGACCAGCGGGAGCGCGGGAAGCCGGGAGCCAGCATGAAAAGTGCCGAAGGCCCAATATGTTGCGGCTTCGCCGCTTCTCGCGCTGGATCCCGGATCAATCTCCGCCCTGGCGATAGGCCAGGGCTCCGATCGTCCGGGAAGACGGAGCAGTCGTTGTTCGGATCGTCCTAAGTTCCGGACCGCTGAGCTCTGACGGGCTCGATCACCAAAACGGCGATCAACTGCAAGGCAAACACGATCCCGATCATCGCCGAGAGGCCTTCGGCGCCGATCCGGTCCATCAGCATTCCCGTGCTCGGCGCCCCGATCAACGCACCCAGCCCCCAGACGATGCCGAAGGCGGCATTGGCCCCAACCAGGCGCGCACCCGACAGAGCGTCCCCGACGATGGCGAGCGAAACGGTATAGATGCCAAAGCCGAGCGCACCCCATACGAACACGAACCCATAGGCGAGCGTTCCAGACAGGTCGAGCAAGGGCAGCAGGGCCGCGCCGACCAACCCTCCCGCCGAGCATGCCATCAGCACGTTGCGTCGCGGGTAGCGATCGGCAAGCCAGCCGATCGGCAGTTGCAGCACCATGTTGCCCGCCGACATCAGCGCCAGCAGGATCGAGGCGGCACCGGCATCGATGCCACGGGCGAGGCCATAAATCCCCCACAGGTTGAGGAGTGCGCCATCGGCAAAGCCAAAGGTGAAGACGGCGATCAGCAGCAGCGGAATGATGGCAGCGACCGCCACCAGCTCGCGCGCTGGCACATGACTCATCGGCTCCGCATGCCCGCGCAGTGCCGCCGCCGGCAACCCGAGCAGCAGCACCAGCCCGCCAATGACGAGATAGGGCAGCGGCCCGTCGAAGCCGATCACCGGTATGAGGGCCGGCCCGAGCGCGAAGAACCCCGAATTGATCGAGGCGTAGATGCCCACGATCCGGCCCCGTGCGTGCGCCGGCGCGAATGTGACGAGCAGCGTCTCGGCAATGACGAACAGCAGGCTGGCGGCGAAGCCCTGGACCAATCGCAACGGATACCAGGCAATGATCGGCTCGACCCATCCAAAGCTTGCGATCACGACCGCCTCGACCAGCAGCGCCGCCACCATCACCGGGATCTGGCCGTGGCGCTGCGCGAGCGAGGGTGCCGCGAACGCGCCCGCGATGGTGCCGAGGCTCTGCAGTGCTGCCTGAAGGCCGATTGCCGTCGAGGAATAGCCGCGCGCCTCGAGCTTCAGCGCGAGCGCGGGAAAAGTGTAGCCCGCGTTGAGCGCAAATACACTGATGATCGAGATGACGGCTGCGAGCGGCAGCCAGGGGATCGGCGGCAGCGGTGTCGCTGAAGCGAGCGCACCCCCCTGTTGGTTCTCCGCCACCATGCTCCGCCGTTACCTTCCGCGTCGGCCCGTCACGCGCCCCCGCGTCCCTCTCGCGCTGGCCTCACACGTATCCCTTTGGAATGAGCCCATGCTCGCGCGCATCGCGCTCCAATCCCTCGCGAAAATCGGGATGTGCGATCGAGATCATGGCCTTCGCCCGGTCGGCGACAGATTTGCCCTTGAGATTGACGATGCCGTACTCGGTCACGACATACATCAAGTCGGACCGCGGCGCCGTGACGATATTGCCAGGCGTCAGATTGAGCACGATCCGGCTGCGGCGGGCGCCCTTCTTGTCATAGGTCGAGGCGAGGCAGATGAAGGATTTCCCGCCTTTGGACGCATAGGCGCCGCGCACGAACTGCAACTGGCCGCCGGTGCCGGAGATGTGGCGGTGGCCGTCGGATTCCGATGCGGTTTGACCTTGCAGATCCATCTGCGTCGTATTGTTGATCGCGATCGAGCGCTCGTTCTGCATGATGATGTGGGGCGGGTTGGTGTAGTCGACCGGACAGCACAGGAAGTCCGGATTCCGGTCGATCGCCGCATAGAGAGAGTGCGAGCCGAGCGCGAAGCTGAACACGATTTTGCCCTTGTTGAGAGCTTTGGCGGCGCCGGTGACGCGGCCGGCCTTGTAGAGGTCGACGATGCCGTCGGTCAGCATTTCCGTATGCACGCCGAGATTGCCGACACCCGACTCTTTCAGGAGCGTGCACACCGCGTTCGGCATGCCACCGATGCCGACCTGCAGGCAGGAGCCGTCCTCGACCTCGTTGGCGATCAGGCGGGCAACCGCGCGGTCGACGTCTGAAGGCGGTGGGTTTGGCAGCTCGGCCGCAGGCTGGTTGTTGCCTGCGATCACGAAATCGACCTCGCTGCGATGAACCCCATTCTGCACGCCGTGCACAAAGGGCAGGCTCTCGCATGTCTCGACGACGACGACCTTGGCGCACTCGACGATGGCGCGGTTCCAGAGATTGGTGCCGCTGAAATTGAAGAAGCCATTCTCGTCCATCGGGCAGGTCTTAAGGATGGCGACATCGCCCCGGTCGATGAAGCGGCGGTAATAGTCCGGTATCTCGCCCAGATTGACGGGAATGTAGTGGCTGATCCGGGCGTCGTGCTTCCTGCGGTCATAGCTGGAGAAATGCCAGCTGAACCAGAAGAAGTGCTCCCCTGCCGGGTCGGCTTCCAGCACCGCGCGCGGCCGCACGGAGAGGCACGACCGGAACTTGACATTGCTCAGCTCCGGCTTGCGTGCCGCCAGTGCGGTATCGAAAACGTCGGGCTGGCAGTAGCTGGAGCCATAGTCGACCCAGTCGCCGGAGCGGACGAGGCCTGCAGCCTCGGTTGCGGAAATGTGGCGGAGCTGTTTTGCTCCGGTGCTGGCCTGCATGTGATCCTCCCGGGCATCTGGCGTGTCGCTGGCGGCGCGCCCCTCACAGCCAAGCCGCGCCCTTCGCCGTTGTCAATCGTGCCGAGCGACTATCTCGCGAGCTCGAGCGTCGCCCACTCCCCGATCACGTTTTCCGCGATGACGCGGGCACCCGCCGCCCGATAGGCGGCCGCGACCTCGGCGGACTGGGTCGCCAGCAACCCCGACAGCACGATCCGCCCGCCCGGCGCGAGCGCAACCACGATCGCGGGCGCGAGTGCGATCAGCGGGGCCGCGAGGATGTTGGCGACGATGAAGCCGAAAGGAGCCGCCGCGGCGATGCGCTCGTGGCCGAGGCCATCGGCAACGACCACCTCGACGGCGTCGCCCGCGCCGTTCTTGCCCGCATTCTCGCGCGCGATCTCGGCCGAGCGCGGGTCGATATCGGACGCCAGCACCTGGATCCCCGGTGCGACCCGTGCAATCGCAATCGCCAGCACACCCGACCCAGTGCCGAGGTCGAGGGCTCGCACAGCACCGATTCCCGGCACGATTTCATCGATAGCGACAAGGCAGCCCTGCGTCGTTGCGTGATGCGCGGTGCCGAACGCTTCGCCGGCCTCGATCTCGATGGCGTAAGGGTGGCCCCGCACCCGCTCCCGGTCGTGCGGCCCATGCACCACGAAGCGACCAGCTGCGATTGGCGATAACGTGCGCTCGACGAAGGCGACCCAGTTCTCCTCACCGACCGCCTCCACCTGAACCGGTCCGGCAATCTCCAACCCATCCAAGAGGCGCGCCACTGCCATATCGTCAGGCCGTTCGTCGAAGAAGGCTTCGAGGCTCCAGAGCGGTAGCTTTGCTTCGAAGCGAGCGACTGCGCCGGCTTCGAGCCCAGTGTCGCTGCCCAGGCGCCGCTCAGCCTCGAGGCAGTCGGCCTCGGACGCATGCATCAGAAGCTTCCAGAGACTCATGCCGAGACCGGCTCGGTGAGGAGACTGCGATCCTTGCCCTTGGGATCGAGATAGCTGTCCCAGAGCTTGTCGAGGTGGTTGATGCCCTCGGCAGGCGTCATGGCCATCAGCCTGCCATCGGGCGTGCGCCGGACGATCCCGTCGGTGACGAGCCGGCTCAGCGCATCCTTCACATCGAAGCCGACCTCCACGCCGAAGGTGTTGAAAAGGAACGCCTCGATCGCGGATTTGACCTCGCCGAGCTCGGCCTCGGCGACGCTTTCCTTCGCGAGCACGGTGTAGAGCAGCATCTCCTCTTTGATGTCCTCCTCCTCCGCCCGGTTGGCGAGCAGCGTCAACACTCCGCGATTGTCGGCGAGGGAGTGGAAATAGAGGTTCTGTGCCAGCACCATCATGTAGCGGTTGCGCTGGTTGAAGAAGGTCGTCACCTGTCGCGCCAGCAGCCCACCGAGGCCAACCACCGCAAAGCCGATCGTCATCGGGTTGGTCGCGGCCATCACCTTGGTTGCGGTGGTGACGACGCCCGCGACCGTGCCGCCGCCGGCGGTGGCTCCAAACATCAGCTTGTCGCGTGGCCGGAAGCGCACGCGCGTGTTGGGGAACACCATCTCGATGTCGCCACGCGGAATATCCTTGAACAGCTTGATGTAGACGCTGTCCGGCGTGACCTCGTCGGGCAGCACGGAGCGCTGGGCGCTGACGATGCCGCGGGCTTTCTTCTCGCTGCAGCCTTCCGCCAGAATGACCTCGCGGACGCGCCGCTCCTCGGGTTTCAGCTTCAACAGCACGAACAGCCGGCGGAACACGGGGTACTCCACCTCGACCGAGCCCAGGCCGAGCTTCTTCAGCGAGCGCTTTTTCTTGCGGATGGTCGTTGCCCCGCGCCAGTAGACCTGCAGCTCCTCGAAATCCGCCAGATCCACATGCAAATCGAGGCCATACTCCGACTTGTGGCCGAGCACGTCGTGCACGTCCGTCATCTCGAACTTCTGGAAGTTCGCCTGCTCGAGCAGCCGCCCCGTATGTTTGACGAGCGATCGCAGCTGCGCTTGCCGCTGCTCGGGCGACAGCACCCGATTGCTCCTCACGTCGTTGTCGGGGCTGAACGGGAGATAGGCTTCCTCGAGTTTGGCCAATCGTTCATTGTAGACGATGTGCCGCCAGGCGGAGAGGTAGTGGAAGAAGCGGGTGGCCCGCTCGATCTCCTCGGTTGGCCATAGGCCGGGCTTGGTCAGATGCTCGGCGATTTCGAACCGCGAGATCGGAATGAAGCGCTCGTGGGCTACACCCGCAGGCAGCAGTCCTGCGCTACTGGTCGTGGCTGGGCCCTTGTCGCCCGGCGGATCGGAGGGCGAGTCCGTTGCGGTTGCCGCGACGACGCGTGCGGCGCCGACCGGATCGGCCACGGCCTCGGGTGCAGACATCACGCACTCTCCTCGCAGAACACGGCCCGCTGGCAGTCTGGTCTCCAGGCGGCACAGGCGTTGGGGTTGCAGTCGAATTGCAACTAGCTGTGGACCAAGCAACTTCTATGGCCAGAGGGTGGCGCTGTCGAGGCTGAAGCGGGCGGCAACGGGCTACGGGCCTCTCTCGTTGCTGGAGCGCAAGAGCCGCCTGCCGTCGTGCGCCTGCAGCAGCGGCTCGGCAATAGCCAGTAGGCGATCGGCCAGGCCGCCGGCATACCAGCGTCTCGCAAAGGTCTGCCGTTTCATGCGTGCTGCCGCTTTCTTGCTCACCTCGCCTGTGGGATAAGGGTCCGAGCCCGGAGTCCTGGACCAAGCAGAGGAGCAAATGGCATGGCAGCGAAGGTCAGTTGGGAAGGCGTGTTTCCAGCCGTCACCACCCAGTTCAAGCACGACAAGGCCCTGAGCGTCGATATCGACGCCACGGCTAGGGTGATCGAGGGGTTGCTGCGCGACGGCGTCTCGGGGCTCATCATCTGTGGCACGGTCGGCGAGAATTGCTCGCTCACCCGCTCCGAGAAGGTCGCGCTCTGGGAGGCGGCCGTTGCGGTCAACAAGGGTCGCGTGCCCGTCATCGCCGGCATCGCCGAGTTCACGACGCCCTTTGCGATCGAGGTGGCGAAGGATGCCCGCAAAGCCGGCGTCGACGGCATCATGGTGATGCCCGCGCTCGTCTACTCGGCCAAGCCCGCCGAGACGGTCGCGCACTACCGCAGCGTCGCCAAGGCGATCGACCTGCCGCTGATGGTCTACAACAACCCGCCGATCTACAAGAACGACGTCACGCCACCGATCCTGGCCGCACTCGCCGATTGCGAGACCGTCGTCTGCTTCAAGGAATCATCTGGTGATACGCGCCGCTTCATCGATGTGCGCAACCTCGTCGGCGACCGCTTCGTGCTGTTCGCAGGCCTCGACGATGTGATCGTCGAGAGTGTGATGCTGGGCGCCACGGGCTGGGTTTCCGGCATGTCGAACGCGTTCCCGCAGGAAGGCGAGACCTTGTTCCGTCTGGCGCTCCAGGGCCGCTACGAGGAGGCGATGCCGCTATACGAGTGGTTCATGCCGCTGTTGCATCTGGATGCCCGGCCCGACCTCGTCCAGTGCATCAAGCTGTGCGAGGAGATTGCGGGACGCGGCAGTGCCCTCACGCGGCCCCCGCGCTTGGCCCTGGAAGGCGAGGATCGGGCTCACGTGGAGCAGATCATGAAGGCGGCCATGAAGAGGAAGCCCAAGATGCTGGACGTGGGGCTGAAGGCGCGAACGACGAAGGCGGCATAGCGTCCGCGATCGGTGCCAGGCTCGGCAAGAGGCCCGGCATCGATTGAACCCGCCAGCAGGAGACCCCATGCACATCGCCGTCATCGGAGCCGGCATCGTCGGCATCCATTCCGCCCACGCGGCCCTCGACGACGGGCACACCGTCACACTGATCGACCCCGATGGTTTGGCGCAGCGCACCTCGCGTGGCAATGCCGGCGGCATCGCCCATACCGACATTCTGCCGCTCGCCTCGCCCAAGGTCTGGCGGCACATTCCGAAATGGCTGCTCGATCCGCTCGGGCCGCTCGCGATCCGGCCATCCTACGCGCTGAAGATCTTGCCCTGGATGCTGCGTTTCATGCGGGCCTCGACGCCCGACCGGATCGAGCGCTCGACCAAGGCGCTCATCGATCTGAACGGTATGTCGCTGGCGGCCTGGGAGCGCCGCCTCGGCAAGCTCGGGATCGCGGAGCGTCATTTGCGGCGCAAGGGTTATGCCTACATCTATGCAAGCACAGCCGACTTCCAGGCGGCGCTGCCCTCGCTCGCGCGCCAGGAGCAGCTTGGCTATCCGGTCGAGCTGCTTCCCGACCACAAGGCGGTGAAGCGCCTCGAGCCGGTGCTCGGGCCGGCCGCGGTGGCGGGCGTCAACTACGCGGGCGGCGTCAGCGTCGATGATCCAGCCAGCATTACGACGGCGGTCGGCGAGGCGGCGCTGAAACGCGGCGCCAAGCTCGTGCGCGGGTCGGCGCAGTCGGTGCAGCCTGTCGGAGCGGGGGTGGAGACGCGCCTTCAATCGGGCGAGACGATTGTCTCCGACATGGCCGTGATCGCGGCGGGCGCCTGGTCGAAGCCGCTCTGCAAGTTGCTCGGCGACGACATTCCCCTCGACACCGAGCGCGGCTACAACGTCACTCTGCCCAAAGGCTCGCTCGGCCTCACCCGCATGATCGTGTTCGACGGCCAGGGCTTCGTCACGACGCCCCTCGACATCGGCGACCGGATCGGGGGCGCGGTCGAGTTCGGCGGTCTCGAGCTGCCACCCAACTACAAGCGCGTGGACGCCATCATCGCCCGCGCGCGGCGCTTCCTGCCTGATGCCAAATTCGAGGGCGGCACACGTTGGATGGGGTTCCGCCCCTCGCTCCCCGATACACTGCCAGTCATCAGCCGGTCGTCGGCGTCGGACCGCATCATCTATGCATTTGGCCATGCCCATCACGGTCTCACGCAGTCGGCCGCGACTGGCGAGATCGTCGGTGCATTGCTGAGCCAGAAGAAGACGCCGATCGACGTGCTGCCGTTCGCGGCGGACCGGTTCTGAGAGGCGCGCGCCGGACCTGCGGTGCGCGTTTGGTCACGCTTTCCGCAGAATGCGGATGTTCTTTGCGACGGGTATGATATTTCTGCGCGGGCTGGGCGTGCGTGTCGAAGGGCACAGTCCCAGCCGGGCGTGTTCGCAGTGGACGGATTGTATCCTATGTTTCGCGTCACGGCAAAGGTGATGGCAGGCTGCGCGGCGGTGCTGCTCGGCTTCGCCTTGGCGTCGGCGCCGGTGCTCGCTGCCGAGTCGGCCAAACCCAACAAGCTCGCGAGCAGCCTCGCCGCGCGCGGCTTCGAGCGGGGTACGCCCGCGCTGATCCGGATCTTCAAGCAGGAATCTCAGATCGAGCTGTGGCTGGGGAAGTCCGGCCACTTCGAATTGTTCGCCACCTATCCGATCTGTTTCTGGGACGGCAGGCTCGGCCCCAAGCTCTTCGAGGGCGATCGCCAGGCGCCGGAAGGGTTCTACGCGATCGCGGAAGGCCAACTCCGCTGGTATGGACGCTGGCTGCGCGGTCTCGACATCGATTATCCCAACGCCTTCGATCGCGCGCATGGCCGCACGGGCTCGGCGATCTACATCCATGGCGGCTGCACTTCGATCGGGTGTTTTGCCATCACCAATCCGGTGATCGAGGACGTGTTCGAGCTCGTGGTCAACGCGCTCGATGCCGGTCAGCGGCGGATCGCGGTGCACGTCTTCCCGTTCAGGATGACGGCTGAGCGGATGGCGGCCAGTGCGGCGAGCCCCTGGATCTCGTTCTGGCGCGAGCTGAAGGCCGGCTACGACGAATTCGAGGCGAGCCGCGTGCCGCCCCGGCTCGCCGTGTGCGAGGCGCGCTATGTCGTGCGGGCAGGGCTGCCCGGCTATGACGGCTCCGATCTGCTCCAGGAAAACTGCGCGACGCCGCTCCCGCGCGAGGACCGGCAACTGGTCTGGCCGGCGATGCCGCCGCCCAAATCCGACCCGGCTGCGGGACGGCTGATGGCAAAGCTCGTCGACATCCGCAAGCACCCGCCGCGCATTGCCATCAACTTGCGGAATTCCTCCGCATCGGGTGTCGCCAAGGCTGCCGCCAACGAGCTTGCGAGCAATGGCATCGATGTCGCCTGCAATCCCGGGTTGCCGAGTTGCCGTCGCTGGATCATGCTGGCGCAGAAGAAGGTCGCGGCGAAGCGAACGGCGGTGACTTCCGGCAAGCGGACGAAGAAAGCTTCCAACTGATCGGGCGATGGCCTATCTCCAATCGCCGAGCACGGCGTTGACGAGAGCGAGCGCCGCGACGGCGGCCGTGTCGGCGCGCATGATCCGGGGGCCGAGCGATAAGGCGGCGACCCCAGGCCGCGCCAGCAGCATCGCCCGCTCCTCTGGCGCAAAGCCACCCTCGGGTCCGATCAGCACCGCGACTGGGCCGGGTGCAATCGCTGCGAGAACGTCGAGCGGGCTCGCGACAGGCGCAGCTTCGTCGCAGAAAACGAGCTGTCGTCCGGCGTCGAGGCTGGCGATCGCCATTTCGAGGCGGGCCGGCTCGCCGATCTCGGGGATGGCCAGCACGCCGCATTGCTCGGCCGCCTCGATCGCATTCGCCCGCATCCGCTCGAGGTTGACACGCTGGGCCTCGGTCCGGCGCGTGAGCACGGGCTGCAGCCGCGCGACACCGAGCTCGGTTGCCTTCTGCACCATGTAGTCGAGCCGGGAGCGTTTCAGTGGCGCGAACAGATAGTGCAGATCGGGGCCGCCGGACTGTGGTCGCCTCAGCGTCTCGATCATGAGCAGGCAGGATCGCTTTTTCGCTTCCGTGATGGTTGCGAGCCATTCGCCGTCGCGGCCGTTGAACGCAAGCAGCCCCGCGCCCGGCTTCAATCGGAGCACGTTCGAGAGGTAGTTCGCCTGCTCGACCGTTAACGCGAGCATCAGGCCCGCTGCGAGCGCGCTTTCGACATAGAGACGGATTCGCTCGGCTGCCATGGGGTCGGCTCCTGACAGCCTGATAACCCAGAACGGCGCCGATCAGAAGCGGGTCAGCACGGCGAGCGAGCCATAGGGAGCGGACGCATCGATCTCATCGCCGGACAATCCGCCGGTCACCGTCAGCTCGCCATAGGGCGTATCCCATTTGGCGAGCAGCCCGAGCCGAAGCGCTGCGTAGCTCTCGTTGCCGAGAGTACCGGCTTCCAAGCCGAGCGAAAGTACTGGCAGCACGCGATAAGCGGCACGGGCGTTCGCCTGATAGGCAGAGAACGGCGTTTCATAGACGAGATCGAGCGATGACCAGATCTCCTCGCTCCAATCGTGCCAGACCTCGATCGCGGCCTTGCCGCCGATTTCCGGCTCGGGCGGCGTCTTGCCCGGTGCGAGCGGGGCAACCACGCGCACGTCGTAGACTGCCCCTGCATAGGCCTTGGTGATCGTCGCACCGAGCTTCATCTGGTAGCCGACGAGAGCTTCGGTTACGGTCGAGCGGCCGAGAAAGCGGACGTCGACGGCGTTACCACCGACCTCCAGGCTGCCGTCATAGGCATAGGCGCCGCCGCCTCCCTGCAAGCGCAGCCGCACCCCGTCCTCCAAAACACCGCCGAAGGGCGCGGCAATGAGGCCGCCATAGGCGAACCAGGCATTCTCGCTGGCAGACACGCCGCTCCACGATTCAAAGCTCGGGGGTGCGTCCCTCGTTTGGGCAATGGCGTCCGAGCTGGCGATCGAGGCCAAAAACAGACCGGCCGCGCCGGTTGTCATCCGACGACGCAATGACGCAACCCAGACGCCCTCTTGACCCGCCATGACGCAACAACTGACAAACGTGGGATCGATGTTCAGTCGACGCCGAAGTGAACACCGACAATCAGGGCAGAGCAAGTGAAAACATGGGGTGCCCGAGTATTCGGAGGTCCTGTCCTGCAAGTAAAAATAGAATTGTCTTCATTGACGCAACCATGGGTTGTTGCAGGCGCTTGACCGCTCGAGACAATCGCGGCAGCGTGCCTCCATGCCGAGGCCACAACGCCCAGAGACTTGGCTCTATCCGACCGAGCAGGGCTCCTTTGCGAGCCGGGCGCATGCTTCATCGATCCGCACCGGCCGAATCATGAAGGTGCGGCTGCGAGCAGCGGATCGCCTGGAGGCGCTGGTCGAGCTGATCGAAGGCGCGACCGCGCCCAGACCAGAGTAGGCCGCCTCCACGACGTCGAGCAGCATTGAACCGTATAGACTCTGGCGGTCTTTGGTGACTAAGTGAATGTCATGAATCTGTGATCTCGGCTGCTGGGAGCCGGCACAGATGCAGAGCTGGCGAACCGCCAAACCAACGAGGGCCTTGTTATGAATCCCTTTGAGAAGAACGCCTTCGACTATTCGCAGGTCGGCAAGGTGTTTGCAGTTCCAATGGAAGGCTTCAATCCCGGTCTCGCGCTGATGCAGCAATGGGCCGGCGCCATGACCCGCGCCAACCTCGAGGTCGCTGGCTTCTGGAGCCGGCGCACCCGCGCATGTTTCGACGCGCCTCGGCGATTGGCATCCTGCAGGACGCTCCAGGACGTGACCGCCCTGCAATCCGAGCTTGCCACCGCCACACTGCGCGATGCGACCGAGACAGCAGCGCGGACCTCAGCGGCCTTCGTTGCTCCGATCAAGGCGGCAAGCCAAGCCGCAAGTCAGCAGCCAACGAATGGCTCGGCCGGTGACCGCGCGGAGGCAAAGCGATCCGGCGCGTCCGGTGCTGGAGCCAAGCCCGAAGCCACCGCGCACGCTTACGAATGGTGGCGTACCGACATGAAGGCGATCATGCCCCGGCGCAACGGTCATGCCGACGAAGGCACCAGAGACCGCGCCGGCACCTGACCGCCGCCTGCCTGCGCAATAGCCGATGGACGTGTGAATGATCGCCGGTGCCGTTCGAGCAAAGCTGGTCGGTGGCTTGCTCACGGCGCTCGGTGCAACGGCATTCGCCGTAAGTGTCACGGCGATGCCGGTTTTCTATCGAGACGGCGGCAATGTGCAAACCGTGCTGGTTGCGCGCTATGGGCTCGTCCTCGTCATCTCGCTGGCGATCGTGGCGGCGGGCCGAGTATCGTTGCGGCTGTCGCGCGCGGAGCTGATCGCCGCGCTGGGCTCGGGGATCGTGTTTGGCGCTGGCGGCCTTTCGGCCATCGCGGCCTATGCCTTGCTGCCGGTCAGCCTGGGTGTGCTCATCTTCTACATCTTCCCGCTGTTGACGGCGATCCTGGAAGCTCCCCTCGACCGTCGCATGCCGAGCCCCAGCCAGATCCTCTGTCTGCTGGTGGCGCTTGCTGGCATTGCGCTTGCCCTCGAGCTCGGCGAGCTCGATGCGGATCCGCGCGGAATCGCCATGTCCGCGTTGGGGGCGCTGGGAGTTGCGATCGCGTTCGTTTGGAGCGGGCGGGCACTCGGTGCGACCCATCCGGGCGCTGTCAACGTGTTCCGCTCGCTGGCGGCGCTAGGGCTTGCCGTTGGATTTGGCTTTGCGGTCGGCTCCGGATTTTCCGTGCATGTCGGGGCGATCGCCTGGGCGGCCTTCCTCGTCGCCGTGCTGGCCAGCGTTCTCGCCTTCATCACCATGTTCGCAGGCGTCGAGCGGATCGGCGCGACACCGGCTGCAATGATCATGAATCTCGAGCCGGTGGTGACGATGGGCCTTGCCGCGATCGTGCTCGCCGAGCCGATTTCAGCCATGAAGCTGGCGGGGGGAGCAATGGTGATTGCTGCCGTGCTCGTCTCCCAATGGCTCGCACTCGCGCCAGCCGAGCAGGCAAAGCCCCCGGTCCAGACCACCCGCACCGGGAAAGCTCGAATGCAGACATTGCGCCGCGCAGCTTGATCAGCCGCCAACGGCGGAGCGGACACCCAGGCGGGCTAGGGTCTCGCGGAGCGCGCGCAGATTGTCGAGTGCGGTTTGCTCGTACTGGGTTTCGCCGAGCTCGCGGAAGACGTCGAGTGCCGTCAGGATCACATCGGCGGCCTCGCCCAGCAGGGCCGGATCACTGCGCAGCTCGCCGAGCGCCCAAAGTGCATTGCCCAGATTGGCCGTCGCCAGTGCCCATTGCAGCGGCGCCCGATCCCTACTCCAGATCTCCAGCGTCGCCCGGTACGCTGTGTTGGCCAGCTCCAGCCAGCGGCCATCGCCGGTGCGCTCGCCAAGCTCGGACAGTACATTGCCGAGGCTGTTCTCCAGCCGTGCCCATTCGTCCGGCCGCTCGTCGCGCGGGATTTCCTCGAGCGCCGCCGTGAAGGCGCTGGCGGCACCCTCGAGCGGGCGGATGTCGTCGTCATGGGCCGCCAACCGGCTGAGCGCCGTGGCGAGGTTCATTTGCGTGAGCGCCCAGTCGGCGGGCGTGTGCTCGCGGCTGAACTCCTTCAGGGCCTCGCCAAACGCAAAGGCGGCCTGGCGAAAGTGCTCTGCCCCGCCCTCGATCTCGCCACGTTTCAAGAGCGCCGTTCCCAGATTGGAGTTGAGCAGCGCCCATTCCTCGGGGGTGTCCTTGCGGGTGCGGATCTCCAGCGCCAGTCGATAGGATTTCTCGGCAAGCGCCAGTTTCTCCGGACTCCCCTCGCGGTCGCCCAGCGTCATCAGCGCATTACCGAGATGATTCTGCGTGACCGCCCAGCGGTCGGCCGCGTGTTGGCGCGGGGATTGCTCGAGCGCCCGGGCATAGATCACGATTGCAGCGACGAGCGCCTCGCTGTCGCCGAACTCCTCGGCGTCCGCCTGCAAGGCAGCGCCCTGGCGCAGCGTGCAGCTCCAGCGCCCATCCAGGTCGCTCTCGGCAAGGCAGCCAGCCGCCGCCTCGTAGTGGCGTGCGGCCTTCTGATAGTCGAGCCGCAGCTCCTCGAGTGCGCCGCGCTGACTGCGCAATTCGGCCGCCGCCCTCGATCGCTCGACGACGTCGGCGCCAGCCGCGATGCTGCCGGTCAGCAGCCGCGCCTCGACGCCCGATAGCAGCGCGTCGGTCTCGTCGAACTTGCCCTCGTCGAGTGCCACGGTCGCTTCCGAGCGCAGCCTTTGCACGATCGAATCGCCGGTGCTGGCGCGGCCGATGCGTCGGACGAGGTCGCGAAAGCTCTGGGCTTTCTCCTTCAGCGCGCTTTCGATCCGGCCATGCTCGGCACCACGGCGGGCCTGGGCACTCAGCATCGCGGCGAGCGCTGCCAGCGGCACATCAGCGGTCGCATTGAGCCGCTTCAGCAGGCTGGCGAGATCTTGCGGCAGGCGGTCGTCCGGTTGGTCGATGAGGGCAACATGCTCCTCGCTGCCTGCCGGCCCCGGTGAAGCAAGGGATTGGGCGTCCTCGTCCTCGTAACCGGCTGTGGTTGCCGCAACGGGCTCGGCCTGCGTTGGCGCCAGGGCATCGAGTGCGGACTGGACCCCCTCGAGATATCTGGCATCGGCGAGCACGCGGCCGAACAGCAATTCGATCAGCCGCGCCGTCAGGACCGGGTCGAGGTCGAGGCGGGCAAGTGCGCCGGATGCCTCTGCTCGATCGGCGACGGAGCGCGCGATTGCGAGTGCGGGCGGCTCCTGGCCGTTGGGCTTACCGGGCTCGTGAGTGGCGTAGTAGGCGATTGCGGCTGCGATCGCCGTCAGCTCGGGCGGGTGGGTCGCCAACAGCTCCGGCAACACCCGCATGTGCCGCTCGATCTCATCGACCGGGAAGCGGCCGGCGGAAATCAGCGCGCGCATGTCCCGGGCAATCGCGGTCAGCAGGTCCCTCGGGTTCGGGCCCATGCCACCCGCAACCAGGCGATCGACGAGATCAAGCGACCCGGCGACCGCGTCGGTCGGGAGTGCGAGATCTAGTCGCCGGGCGCCGAGGGCCGCTAACCCTGCGCCGAAAAACCGGATGATTTGTTGTTCGAGCGCCATCGCCCGGATCGATTCCTTTTTTGCCCTGGCGGACTGTGCAACACTGGGGGTGAGATTCCAATGCTGATTCCTAGCACTTAGTCGCCAATAAGGGCAGGACTTGGGGAAAACCCGGCATGGAAAATCGGTGACAGGCACCGATTTGTCGGAATTCCCCTATCTGGGATCACTGCGAGCCGCAATTCAAGGCCTGTCACCGATTGTCCAGGACCGCACGATCTGGCGGTGAGCCGCGATGTATCCTGAGGCCGTGCTCTTCAGGTGCGGCGCGAGGGTCCGGGTGAGCGCCGGCAGCCGATGGAACGGCACCGTCGGCAAGGCGTGGTGGGTTGCGTGATAGGGCATGTTCCAGGCCAGGAAGCGCACCGCGGCATTGGTGAAGGTCGTGCGGCTGTTGGCCAGCATGTCGGGTACGAGCGCAAGCCCGCCATGCTCGGCGAGCAGATAGGCGCGCAGGAAGGGTTGTCCGGCAAGGGCTGGCAGCACCCACAGCCACAGCAGCCAGGACCAGCCGAGCACGAGCCCCGCGACTGTGATCGCCAGATAGCCGGCGAGAAAACGCCGCGCCTCGGCCACCACCCGCGGTCTCGCCCGCTGCGGCACGAACCCGTCGATGTTGCGACCGATTGCATATCGGATGACGATGCCGATCTCGCCACGCCAGTAGCCATAGCCGGTCAGCGCCCAGAGATAGGCGCGCCAGCCCTGCGGCTTGGGCCAAGCAAGCTCGGGGTCGCGGCTCGGGTCCTGCGTGTAGGCGTGGTGGGCGAAATGGAACCAGCGGAAATAGCGCGGCGGCAGGATCAGCAGGAAGCCGAGCACCTCGGCGACGATGACATTCACGAGTGGCGTCTTGAACGCCGTGCCCTTGATCGTCTCGTGCAGCGGCGCGAACAAGAAGATCAGCGTGATGCCGTGGAGGAGCACGAGCAGCCCCAACAGCAGCGGATTGCCCGTCGCCATGATCAGCATGCCCGTGATGCCGAGCAGCCCCAGATGCAGGACGAGCTGCCTCAGCCCAGCCCGATCGGAGCACTCTTTCAGCACCGCGATCTCGCGATCTGGGATCGCGGCGAGCGCTTCGCGATGGGTGATCTCGTCTACTCCATTCGCCATCGCTTGGCCCCTCGAGCAGCACGCGATCCCATCTGATCCCACGGCGAGAGGGCTCGGCGCAAGCCTGGGCTACATGCTTTGCATCAGTCTGCCGGCGATTTCCTGCACGAGCACGGGCAGCACCTCGAAGGCATGGGGAGCGTGCAGCCGCTCGAGCGGCGTGTGATAGTCGCGGCCCCAGGGCCCGGCGTTGATCGCGGGCAGGCCAGCAACGGCGCCCACTGCGGGCCAGTGGATCGCATGACCGAAAACCGGGGTGTTGGCCGCGATAACTGGCACGGCGCCGAGATCGGCCTCGCCGAGGAAACTCAGGTCCGAGATTCCGGGAAAATGGCTGATCGTACCGATTGCTGTGCCGTGTCGCTGGCCCACCGCAAGGCGTGCCGCATCGACCGCTACCGCCAACCGGCGGGCGCTCGCGGTCCGCGACAACGCGACCGGCAGATAGGGCATCGAGCCGAACCCGATCACGACGAGCGGTCCCGAGCGGCCGCACTCGACCAGCAGGTGCTCCGTCAGCAGCCGGCATTGCTCCGGCAGCGAGAGGTTGCTGGCCGCGAGGCGGTGGGCCTCGGCCTCGAAGCGAGCAGTCGGCGCCGCGCCGCCGGCGAGCGCATCCTGCTTCAACACCGCAAAGTCGATGATGGGGATCTCGATCGGAGCGAGCGTCGCGCCTCGACTGCCTGCTCGCTCGGTCAGCCGATCTGAGATGCTCGCAATGGCCTCGGCGCAGATGGCACGGAACGCATCGAGGAGCTCGGCCGGCGCCCGGCCGAAACTGAGCGCGTTCCAGCTCGCGAACACGTGGCTTGGCGTCGTCACGTCGTAGTGGGCTTTGGAATCCTTGAGCGATAGCAGGGTTGCGGCAACACCCTCGACGCCGCGTGTGCCGTCCGTCAATCCAGGTGCCCATTCGACAGCGGCAGCGATAGCTCCGGCGAGCGCTCCTGCATTGATGCCGGCGAACGGGTAGCAGGCATGCGCCGGCCTGCCGACGACGAAGGCGGTCAGTAGCAGCTTGCCGATCGAGCCGAGCGCGATCGCTCGGCCGGCCGTGCCATCGCCGTCATCGGCGATCGAATCGAGATTGATGGCGGCGAGGAGATCGAGGCGGTGCTGTGTTGCGAGGCCAGCGAGGCTCGCCGCAACCTGCCGCATGCCAACCGAGCTCGCCTCCTCGTCGGGAACGGCGAGAAACAACAGATTGCCCCGGGCCTCGGGCTCGCAGGCATGCGCCTCGCAGACGGCGAGGCCGGCAGCGAGGCCTGCTTTCATGTCGAGCAGTCCGCGGCCAGGGATGAAATCCCCGTGCTCCAGGTCGGCTATGGCGCGTTGCTCGGATTGGCTCGGGCTGGCTTTGGCGCGGAGCCGGTCGAGCAGGCACGGCGCGAGGCGCTCGGGGTCGCAGGCGAGGCCGACGAGATCACCGAAGTCCTCGACTGCAACCGTATCGAAGTGGCCCGTCAGCACTACGGTTTGGGGACCGCGGCCCCTCACCAGCAGGCCGAGGCAGCAGCGGCCGGCCTGATCGCCAACGACGGGCAGCAAGAACGTCATGCAGGCCGCCGCCGATCCCAGATGCGGGCTCAACTCGATCTGCTGTTTCAGCCAGCCTGGAAAGCGGATCTCGCCTTCGCTGCCGTTGACACTGGGCTGCCGGGTCATGGCAATGGCCCAGGCTCTTGCGCGCTCGCCGAGCGGGAACGATGGGTTGCTCGTCATCTCAGCTCCATTTTCGGCTGTGCTCGCCAGCGGCATAAACGATTGCGTGCAATGCAGCAATGACTCTCGCTTGCTGCCGGGAAAGCGCGACCCCACGCCTCTCCGGCAGAGAAAGCTGCACTGCATCATTTTTCATATTGCATTGCAACATGAGTTGGCCTATATGTCTTCCATCAGTTTCCAACCGAGGATCGAATCGCCATGAACCCGATGGGCCAGAAGTTCGCCAAGCAGACCGAAGAGTTCTTTCATGCGGCAGAGAATGCGCGCATGCCCGAGAGCGTCCAGGCCATGGCAGAGGACGGTGTCGCCAAGTCGCGCGCGGCCTACACGATGATGGCCTCCGCCGCCAAGGACGCCAGCAAGGCGATGGAGGAGGTTGCCTCCGTCACCCAGAACGGCGCCCGCCAGATCGGCGAGCAGGTATTCGCCAACGTGTCGATGAACACGGAAGCCGCGTTCAAGGCCGCCGAGATGATGGCGCGCTCGCGTACGCTGCCCGAGGCCGCCAAGGTCCAGGCCGAGTTCATGCAGGCGCAGATGGCCAAAGCGACCGAGCAGACGCGCGAGTTCTACGAGCTGTCCGCGCGCGTCGCCAAGGAAGCGTTCGAGTCCTTCTCGACCGTTGCCCAGAAGAGCTTCGAGCAGGTCCGCAAGGCCGGCTGACACCATGCTCCGAGCATGCAGCACGGGCTCCGCCGGCCATCGCCGCGGGGTCCGTGCAGTTTTTCCCATTGATCACGCGAGCCCGAGCTCCTTGCCCTTGGCGCGGATCGCATCGTCGATCGGCAGCGCCTTGCGGGCGGTCAGGTCGAACAGCACCGTCACGATGTCGGCGGTCGCGTGGAGCACGCCGCTCTCGCTGTTCAAGAGGCTGTGACGGTACTCGATCGCCTTGCTGCCGAGACGGGTGAGGGTGGAGCGCACATGGACGAGCGCGCCCGCCGGGGTCTCGTGCTCGTACACGACCGTCATTTTCACGTCGGCCCAGCCGTGCTTCCTCGCCTGCATCTGGGAATAGGGGACGAGGCGCGAGAGCATGTGGAAGCTCGCCGAATCGAAGATCGCCGTATAGAACTGCGTGTTCATGTGCCCCATGGTGTCGCAGTGCCAGGGATAGACGGCGCCACGGTAGGTTTCGACCTCGGTTGCCATTCGAGTTGCTCCTGCTCTCGGTTGTTGCCTGATCCGAGCATGGCACGGGCCAGGTGCCGATCGCCAGCCATGCGCGTGCGAGGCGCGCCCCATGTCGCCATCTGCGCTTGTGCCTTGGCCTCGGCCTCGCCTACGATGACGGCATGCTGTCCGATCTCGCCCATGTCCGGCACGGCCGGCCCGAGGACGCCGGGGCCCTCAGCCGGGCGTTCAAAGACTCCTGGCTGGTCGCCTACAATGGCATCGTGCCCGCACCGCAGTTGCGGGCCTTCGTCGAGCGGCGGGATGCCGACTGGTGGCGCGCCGCGCTCGCCAAGACCCATGGCCAGCTCGTGGTCGAGGTGGATGGCATGGCTGTCGGCTATGTGACGTTTGGGACCTCCCGCTCATCGCTGCCGTTTGCCGCCGAGATCTACGAGCTCTACGTCGCTCCGCTGCAACAAGGACACGGCCTGGGCGTGCAACTGTTCGAGAGTGCGCGCGAGCGGCTCGACCGTCGCGACCTCGAGGGCTTGCTGGTGTGGGCGCTGACCGACAACACGATTGCTTGCGAGTTCTATCGGCGGCGCGGCGGACAGGAGACGGCAACCGCGATCGAGCGGTTCGGCCACGAGCTGTTGCCGAAAACCGCGTTCGGATGGCAGTGATCGGCGGCCGTGACCGCAACGGAGACGCGAGGATGGATTTCGAGCCGACGACCGAGCAGCAGCAGATCGTTGCGACGGCGCGTGACTTCGCCGAGCGCGAGATGGCGCCGTTCGCCGCCGGCTGGGACGAGACCCAGACGTTTCCGGTGCCGACATTGCGGCGTGCGGCCGGGCTCGGCCTCGCATCGATCAATGTGCGGGCCTCTTCCGGGGGCACCGGGCTCGGACGGGTCGAATCGGCGCTGGTGTTCGAGGAGCTGGCGGCGGCCTGCCCGCCGACTGCGGCGTTCCTTTCGATCCACAACATGGTCGCCTGGATGATCGACCGGTTCGCGGACGAGCAGTTGCAGCAGCGTTTCCTGCCTCGCCTCGTCGGCATGGACTGGCTGGCGAGCTACTGCCTGACGGAGCCGGGCTCGGGGTCGGACGCGGCATCGCTACGGACGCGAGCCGTGCGCGACGGCGATCACTATGTGGTCGATGGCAGCAAGGCTTTCATCTCCGGCGCCGGTGTGTCGGACCTCTATCTCGTGATGGTCCGCACGGGTGGAGACGGCCCCAAGGGCATCACCAGCCTGTTGATCGAGAAGGGCACGCCCGGCCTTTCGTTCGGCAGGCCCGAACGCAAGCTCGGCTGGTGCTCGCAACCGACCGCGCAGGTGATCCTGGAGGGCTGCCGGGTGCCGGTCGCCAATCGGATCGGCGAGGAAGGCAAGGGCTTTTCCTTTGCCATGCAGGGGCTCGATGGCGGTCGCGTCAACATCGCGGCCTGCAGTCTGGGTGGGGCGCGTCGCTGTCTCGAGCTTGCGACGGCCTATGTCAAGCAGCGCAGGCAGTTCGGCCGGCCGCTCGCCGAGTTCCAGGCCCTGCAGTTCCGTCTCGCCGATATGGCAACCGAGCTTGCCGCCGCCCGGCTGATGGTGCATCGGGCCGCCGCCAAGCTCGATCGCGGCGATCCCGATGCGACGATCGCCGCGGCCATGGCCAAGCGGTTTGCGACAGACGCATGCTCCAACATCGCCAACGAGGCGCTGCAGCTGCATGGGGGCTATGGCTACCTGAAGGACTTCCCGGTCGAGCGCTATCTGCGCGATCTGCGCGTGCATCAGATCCTCGAAGGCACCAACGAGATCATGCGCGTGATCATCGCGCGCCATGTGCTGAGCTGAACAATGCTGGCTGGTGAAGACTCTGAGGTTCGTATCGCGAGGACGGGCCGGATCGGGCGAATAACGCTCGACAGGCCCAAGGCAATCAACGCGCTGACGCTGCCGATGCTGCGGGCGATCTCGCGTGCGCTCGAGGATTGGCGGAACGACGATCGCGTGCTCGTGGTCGTGGTCGACGGCGCAGGCGAGCGCGGTCTGTGCGCGGGCGGTGATATCCGCGAAATCTATCGGTCCGTGCAGGCTGGCGACAACATGGCGGCGACGTTCTGGCGTGAGGAATACGCGCTCAATGCGCAGATCGCCGCCTATCCGAAGCCCTATGTGGTGCTGATGGACGGCCTCGTGATGGGCGGCGGGGTCGGCATCTCCGCCCATGGCAGCCATCGGCTGGTGACACCACGCACGGCGCTCGCGATGCCGGAGACGAGCATCGGCTTCTTCCCGGATGTGGGCGGCACCTGGCTGTTGTCGCGGGCGCCGGGCGAGCTCGGGACCTACCTGGGCCTGACAGGCGCGCGGATCGGCGCGGCCGATGCGATCCTCTGCGGGCTCGCCGACGGGCTGATCGAGCCGGAGCGATGGCCGGCGCTCGTAGGAGCGCTCGCCGGAGCGGCATCGAAGGACGACGTCGCGCGCTGTCTTGCCGGTCTCGATGGCAGCGGCAAAGAGGAGCCGAGGCTCGCGCGGGACCGGGCGGAGATCGATCGCAGCTTTGCCGCGGACCGGCTCGAGGAGATTTTCACGCGGCTGGAGCGGGACGGCTCGCGGTTCGCAGCGGATACGCTTGCGACCCTTAGAGCGCGCTCGCCGATGGCCCTCAAGGTGACGCTCGCCGCGCTCCGGCAGGCGCGATCGCTGGCAACGATCGGGGACTGCCTCGAGCTCGAGCTGCGGATGAGCGGGCCGATGGCGAGGCGGCCGGATTTCCTCGAAGGCATCCGGGCAGCCGTGATCGACAAGGACCTGTCGCCGCGCTGGTCGCCGGCATCGCTCGAAGCGGTCGAGGACGCCGACGTCCGGCGGATCGTTCATCAAGCACAGGGGCAGAGCGCATGAGCCATATCGCATTCATAGGCATCGGCAACATGGGCGCACCGATGGCGCGCAATCTGTTGAAGGCGGGTCACACGCTCGCGATCCATGATCGTGACGTGGCAGCGGCGGCGCGGCTCGCCGGCGTGAATGTGCGTGTGGCCGAGGGGATCGCCGACGCGGTCGCAGGCGCGGATGCGGTCATCACCATGCTGCCGGCCGGGGCGCAGGTGGAGGACGCCTATCTCGGCGGTGGCGGGGTGATCGGAGCGGCTGCCGCCGGCACGCTACTGGTCGATTGCTCGACCATCGACGTGGCGACGGCGCGACGGGTCGCCGGATTGGCCACGGCGCGAGGCCTCGCCATGCTCGATGCGCCCGTCTCGGGCGGCGTCGCCGGCGCCGAAGCGGCAACGCTCACCTTCATGGTCGGCGGCGAGGCGGACGCCTTCGAGCGAGGCAAGCCGATCCTCGCGGCCATGGGCAAGGCAGTCGTGCACGCGGGCGGATCCGGCAATGGCCAGGCCGCCAAGATCTGCAACAACCTGGTGCTCGGCATCTCCATGATCGGCGTGTGCGAGGCGTTCGTGCTGGCCGAGCAGCTCGGGCTCGAGGCCGAGAAGCTGTTCGAGATCTCTTCGAAGTCGTCGGGCCAGTGCTGGGCGCTCACGTCCTATTGCCCGGTACCGGGTCCGGTGCCGACGTCGCCCGCCAACCGCGACTACAAGCCCGGCTTCACGGCCGCGATGATGCTGAAGGATCTGCGCCTTGCCGGAGAAGCGGCTGCCCAGGCCCGCTCATCCTCGCCGCTCGGCGCCCAGGCCGCCCAGGTCTATCAGCTGATGGAGAATGCCGGATTGGGCGGAATGGATTTCTCCGGCGTGATCAAGCTGTTGCGGAAGGGGGAATAGCTGGATTGTGCTATCACACGAGCGATATGCCGAGGCCAGCACCACGTGATGCAGGGATCGGATGTCGGCAATGGTCTTTGAGCGGAGATGGGGGCGGCGACGTGATGGGCCAGGGGCTGACGTGGCGGACCTGTAGGGCGCAATAGCCCCACTTCGGGGCGTATTGCGCCGTGCCACACACTCCGCATACAATTTGTCATGCCCAACTATCGTCGTGCGTTCGTCCCAGGCGGCTGCTATTTCTTCACGGTCAACCTTCTCGACCGGAATAGCCGTTTGCTGGTCGAGCACATCGACAATCTGCGCTCCGCCCTGCGCGATACGCGCCGAGCATTTCCTTTCGAAATTGATGCGATGGTGATCCTTCCTGATCACATCCACGCGGTTTGGACGTTGCCAGAAGGCGGTTCGGACTTTTCCGTTCGTTGGCGGTGGATCAAAATCCGGTTCTCACGTTCGCTTCCAAAGCGCGAGCGGCTCGATCCTGTCCGGAAAGCGCGCGGCGAGCGCGGTGTCTGGCAGCGTCGCTATTGGGAGCATGTCATTCGTGACGAGCGCGACCTGAATAACCATATCGAATATTGCTGGTTCAATCCGGTGAAGCATGGGCACGTCGCCAATGTGGCGGATTGGCCGTTTTCATCGTTCCATCGCGATCATCGAGATGCGCCAAAGCCGTGCGATTTCGAGGAGATGCTTGCCAAGTTCGCACGCGCAAATCCTTTGAAACAGTTTGGCGAGCGGGAATGACACTGGCGAGGCTTGTGCTCGCGTCCGGCGCAATACGCCCGAAGTGGGCTATTGCGCCCTACAGCTCCCTCGCCATGCATACTTGGCGTCGGGCTCTTTGTGTTCGTTGCCAGAGCCGGCTGTCTCTTCAATAAGAATGAAACCGCGCTTCTCGTAAAATCTCCGAGCGACTTGGTTTCTTTGGAACGAGATCGGCACAGGTGCCACTGCTCGCCCAAGGTAGGGGCCGCACGTCGCTGACCTGCTACACTCCATCCCCCTTCCGGCCCCAGATCAGCCAGTCGAGCGACAGCTTGCCTGGGCCGTACTTCATCAGGAGGAGCAGCGCAACCGCCCATAGCCCGTGTGTCATGTAGGCTTGCGGGTAGACGAAAGTCTGGATGACGAGCGTC
>JANPDA010000365.1:0-19725 GCA_031431235.1 Hyphomicrobiaceae bacterium | reverse complement strand
CGCCATCGGGAGCATCATAGACCTCGACAGCTTTCACGACGGTCGCGGACCGCTGCTTCTTGGATTTCGCTTTCTTGTTGCTCAACAGGGCACCACCTCCGCCAACTCGCGGAACGTTCTCCTCGAGGACGCCGGGGTTCTGGCCATTGAAGTTGCCTTGCGGCTGATAGCGGCAGACCCAGTACTGAACCCCACCGCACGTGGCGGCACCGCAGCCCAGCTCCGTCGTGCCCTTCCAGACGACCTGCGTGAAGTGACGGACCTCCCTGCTGCTATCGGTGTCGCCAGCTTCGTAGGACACTCTCGGGTTGTCGAAATCGTATTTCTCGATCTCGGCATACCACCAGTCCGCCGCCTGCTGTGAGGTGGCACGGGTGCCCCAGAAGAGGTTCTCGCCGTAGCCGTGGTCGAAACCAGAGTGCGCGAAGCGATCTGGCTTCTTGGGATCGGGCGTACAGGCACTGGCCCAGTCCTGCGCGCCCTTCGCCAGCGAGCTCGACCAGCTGAGCGCGGGAACGCGATGTCTCTGCCGATAATCGTTGTGGGCCTGGAGCATGGTCGTGACATCCGCCGACAGGCCCGGATCGCCGGCTATGCACTGGGGGTCGACCCCGCATTTCGTGCAGCGTTTCACACCGTTGTCGACCTCGAGCTCCAGGCAAGACTCGCACTTGCCATTGCACACCACCGTCTCTGGAGAGGCTCTGACGGCGAATGCGTCGTCTGTAAGGAGATTGGGCACGCCGATCGCCATCAGCACGATCAAGGCTGTCCGCAGGTCGGGAAGAAGGGATACACTCATCGGCACCTCCGAATTTGGATCATGCGACAATCCCTACAGCACTCGAGGCCGAGGTCGGGGCATTTCCTGGACAGTCAGGGCCTGTTCTGCTTGCTTCGTCAACGGCCTCGATCGAAGCCGTCGGCGAGTCCAGTGTTCTGACTCATTCATTCGGTACCCCAAATGAATGGCCAGCCCACTAGCCAACTCTTTGTTTGTGCTCCGTCTTTCCATTCATTGATCCAGCTTCGCCGGAGTCGAATGAATGGGACGGAACACTAGGACCCGGTGTCACGAGCTCCCATACCAATCTCGTCCTGCCCGCGTCACGGCGAAGCCGTGCTCCGAACGGCAGGCGGGCAACCAGCCGATTCCATGCGCGACATCCGCTGCTTGTCTGGATTCCCGCCTGCGCGGGAATGACGTGGGAGGCTGTGTGTCGTCACTCGCTCACTGGATATGGTCAGCACTAGCCGCTCTGCCCTGCTGCTGGTGCCGGAGCCTCCTCGGCAGGCGCGCCCTCGCCGCCACCCGTGCCGGGGAAGGGCGAGTCGCCCATTTTCTCAGCCAGATACTGGCGGACCTGATCGGCGAGGTCGGTCACCGCCACCGACATCGGCCTGAGATAGGGATAGGTCTGGGCATCCCGGACCCAGGTCGGGTAGGCCTTCTCGTCGCCGAGGAAGAAGGTGAAGAAGGCAAGTCCGATCGCGACCAGCAGGTACCCGCGCACCACGCCGAAGGCCAGCCCGAATACCCGGTCGATCATGCCGATGCGGCTCTCGAGCACGGTGTCGGAGATCCGGATCGTGACGAAGTGAACGAGGATCAGCACGACGACAAACACCAGCACGCCGATCGCGAAGCGCGCGAGCAGCTCGGATTGGAAGAAGCTCTCCGAGGCCGCCTTGGCGAGATCCTGGTGGAACAGCAGGAAATAGGCGGCAGCGCCCGCCGCCAGCGCCCACGACAGGATCGAGAGCACCTCGCGCACGAGCCCGCGATACATGGCGAGCAGCCCCGAGATGAGGCAGAGCGCGATCACGCCCACGTCCAGATACGTCAATGGCCCGACCATGATCACGGTTCCTCAGCTACTGGGACAACAGGCTAGTGTTCCGACTCATTCATTCGGTACCCCAAATGAATGGCCAACCCACTAGCCAACTCTTTGTTTGTGCTCCGTCTTTCCATTCATTGATCCAGCTTCGCCGGAATCGAATGAATGGGACGGAGCACTAGCACGATTCCCACACCCTCGAGCGCCTCAGCGCCGCCCGATACGCTCGACCAGCTCCTGCACATGCCCGACCCGGTCGAGCTCGAGGCCCTTGACGGCGCCGTCGATCTCGCCCGCTGCCGGCAGTATCGCTCTCTTGAAACCAAGTTTCTTGGCCTCTTTCAATCGCGTTGTCATGTGTCCTGCCGGACGGATGGCGCCCGACAGGCTGATCTCGCCGAAAAAGACGCAGTCAGAGGATATCGGAGCGCCCGAAAACGACGAAACGAGGGCCGCGGCCGTGGCGAGGTCGGAGGCGGGCTCGGTGATCCTGAGGCCGCCCGCCACATTCAGGTAGACATCGTTGCCCGAGAAGACGAGCCCGGCACGCGCTTCGAGCACCGCGAGCAGCATGGCGAGCCGGCTGCCATCGGCGCCGACGACCGCGCGCCGCGGCGTGCCCAAGGGCGATGGCGCGACCAGGGCCTGAATTTCAACGAGGATCGGCCGCGTACCCTCGACTCCGGCGAAAACGGCGGCGCCAGGGCTGGTGCCGCTCCTGTCGCCCAGGAACAGCTCGGAGGGGTTCTCCACCTCGCGCAAGCCCGAGCCCGCCATCTCGAACACGCCGATCTCGTCGGTCGCGCCGTACCGGTTCTTGACCGCGCGCAGGATGCGGAAGACCTGACCCCGATCGCCCTCGAAATAGAGCACGGTGTCGACCATGTGCTCGACCACCTTGGGCCCGGCGATCTGGCCGTCCTTGGTGACATGGCCGACCAGGAGGAGCGCTGAGCCGGCGAGCTTGGCGAAGCGGATGAGCGCTTGTGTCGCAGCCCGGACTTGGGCGACGGTGCCCGGCGCCGACTCGAGACCATCCGACCAGAGCGTCTGGATGGAATCTATGATCACGAGGTCGGGCCGCCTGCCCCTGGCGAGCGTTGCCAGGATATTGGAGAGGTTGGTCTCGGCAGCGAGCTGGACGGGTGCGCTCCTCAGACCCAGCCGGTCGGCCCTGAGCCGCACCTGAGCCGTGGCCTCCTCGCCGGTGAAATAGAGGGCGGTGCGGCCCGATTTGGCGATGCCGGCCGCCACCTGCAGCAACAGCGTCGACTTGCCGATGCCCGGCTCGCCACCAATCAAGAGAGCCGACCCCGGCACCAGGCCGCCTCCGGTCACGCGATCGAGCTCGGCGATCGAGGTCAGCAGGCGCGGCGCCTCGTCGGATTCGCCAGCAAGCGACTGCAGCTCGAGCGCGCGACCCTTGGATTGTGGACGCGGCGTGCCGGGCGGCGGCGCCGCGAGATCGGCCGCCTCCTCGACCAGCGTGTTCCATTCCTCGCAACCGGGGCACTTGCCCACCCAGCGCGGCGAGACCGTGCCGCAGCTCTGGCAGACATAGCTCGGGGTTTTGCGGGCCATCGGTCAATGCTCGTGCAAGTCGACGCGCCAGCGACAAGCGCCGTCATGCCCGCGAAGGCGGGCACCCAGATGCAACTCCGCATGGAAATCAGGAGCTGTCGGGATTCCCGCCTGCGCGGGAATGACAAAGTCAGTGGAGGACATCCGTTGAGACAGCATTGCTAGCATTCCTCGCTGTCGATCAGCACGCGGGCGAGCCGCGATCCCAGGCGGCTCAGGATCTCGTGGCCGATGGTGCCGGAGGCGTCGGCGAGGTCGTCGATCGAGGGCAAGGGCGGGTCGAGCCCGGCGATCGTCACCCAGTCGCCACGGGAAAGGCCATGCCGGCTGGCGGCCGAGACATCGATCACACAGGAATCCATCGACACCCGCCCGAGTAGCGGCGCGGGCGACCCGTCGGGCAGCCGCAGCACGAACGCCGGGCTGTCAGCGGTCCGGCCAGCGCTGCGCGGGAGGCCGTCCGCGTAGCCGATCCCGAGAGTTGCAGCCGCCAGCGGTTGCGGCCGGCCGGCCGGCACGATCGCGCTCGCGCCATAGCCGACGCTGTCGCCGGGAGCGATGTCGCGCAGCTGCAGCACGCGTGCCATGATGGCGACGACCGGCGCGTATGGCGCCGGCTGCCCCGCGACGACACGACAGCCATAGAGGGCAATGCCGGGTCGGACGAGGTCGAGCCGGCTCGCCGGCGTGACGATTGCGCCGGCCGAGCTGGCGATGGCGCGCGGCACCCCTGGGAAGCCGGCGGCAGTCGCCTCGAAAGCCGTGAGCTGGCGGTCCGTCAGGGCATGGCCGGGCACGTCGGCGCAGGCGAGGTGGCTCATGAGCAGCGCGACCTCGAAGGCGAGTGGACGGGTCGCCGCCTGCCTTGCTTCCGCAACGGGCATGCCGAGGCGGTTGATGCCAGTGTCGACATGGATTGCTGCCGGCAGGGCCTGTCCGAGCGTGCGGCAATGGCCGTCCCACTCTTCGAGCTCGGCAAGGCTGTTCAGGACCGGCCGCAGCCGGTGCGCGGCGTGGGCGCTTGCCGATCCGGGCGGCAGACCGCCCAGCACGTAGATCGCTGCGGCCGGCGCGAGCCTGCGCACGTCCCGGCCCTCACCGACTGTCGCCACGAAGAAGCTGGCCGCTCCCGCCGCGAGCAGCTCCGGCATCACATTGGCAACGCCCAAGCCATAAGCGTCCGCCTTCACGACGGGGGCGCACTGCGCCGGCGCCGCCAGCCGGCAGAGTGCCCGGTAGTTTTCGCGAAGCCGATGGCGATGGACGACGACGGCGCCAGTCGATTGGGCCGGCAGCGTGTCGAGGGCGGCCGCAATCGCCGCCTCCCCAGACCGCCTTTGCCGCTCGCCCGTCAATCGTGCCGATCTGGCGTACGATCGCCTTCCTGCAGGTTGCCGAACCGGGTGATCGCGCCGTTGAACTGGAGCTTCACCGTGCCGGTCGGGCCGTGGCGCTGCTTGCCGATCACCACCTCGGCGAGGCCGTGCACCCGCTCCATCTCCATCTGCCACTTGGCGTATTCCTCGACCTTGCTCATGGGCGGCTCGGCGCGCTGGACATAATACTCCTCGCGATAAACGAAAAGTACCACGTCGGCGTCCTGCTCGATCGAGCCGGATTCGCGCAGGTCGGAGAGCTGCGGGCGCTTGTCCTCGCGCGATTCCACCTGGCGCGAGAGCTGGGAGAGCGCGATGATGGGCACGGCGAGCTCCTTGGCGAGCGCCTTCAGGCCGGTGGTGATCTCGGTGATCTCCTGCACGCGCCCCTCGGACGCCCGCCGGCTCGATCCGGTGAGGAGCTGGAGGTAGTCGACGACGATCAGCCCGACCCCTTTCTGGCGCTTCAGCTTCCTCGCCCGCGCGGCGAGCTGGGCGACCGAGATGCCGCCGGTCTGGTCGATATAGAGCGGCAGGCTCGCGAGCTCGGCGGAGGCATCGCGCAGCCGGCGGAACTCGTCCTCGCTGATCATGCCGCGGCGGATCTTCTCCGATGGGATCTCGGCCTGCTCGGAGAGAATACGGGTCGCGAGCTGCTCGGACGACATTTCCAGCGAGAAGAAGCCGACGACCGCGCCGTCGAGCTCGTTGTCGTCGCCGTCCTTGCCGCGGCCCTCCTCGAGCGCCTTGGCGCGGGCGCGCGCGATATTGAAGGCGATGTTGGTGACGAGGCTCGTCTTGCCCATCGCAGGTCTTCCCGCCAGCACGATCAAGTCCGAGGGCTGCAGGCCGCCCATCTTGCCGTCGAGGTCGGTCAAGCCGGTCGCGATGCCCGAGAGCCCGCCGTCGCGCTTGTAGGCGTTGCCCGCCATCTCGATCGCGGTGACGACGGCGGTGCCGAAGGCTTCGAAACCCTTGCCGTACTTGCCCGATTCGGCGAGCGAGAACAGCTTGTTCTCGGCATCCTCGATCTGCTCGGTCGGGGCGAAGTCGACCGGCGAGTCGAAGGCCGTGTTGACCATGTCCTCGCCGATCAGAATGAGGTTCCGCCGGACCGCGAGATCGTAGACCGTGCGCCCATAGTCGCGGGCATTGATGATGGTCGTTGCACTCGCCGCCAGCCGGCCGAGATATTGCCCGACCGTCAGGTCGCCCACGGGCTCGGCATTCTCGAAAAAGGTCTTCAGCGTGATCGGCGTCGCCTGCTTGCCGGCGTGAATGAGCTTGGCGATCGTCTCGTGGATCGAGGCGTGCAGCGGATCGAAATAGTGGTGGGCATCGAGAAAGCCCGACACGCGGTCGAGCGCCTCGTTGTTGACGAGGATGGCGCCGAGCAATGCCTGCTCGGCCTCGATGTTGTGGGGGGGATTGCGGAACCCGATGTCCTCGGCCTTGTCGGGCGAGGGATCGCGCAGCGCGGCGGCGGTTTTCTTGAGGGCGGTGATTTGCATGGGGTAAGGCTTAGCCGATTTGGGCCCGCTTGCAGGAGGTGACCTTGCGGCCATCCCCGCAATGCACAGGGCAGGAGTTTTTCGCTTGCGCGTGGTGCATTTCCTAGATCGATTCGGGGGATGGAGGGTACTCGAAACCCAATCGCCCAGGACATCGGCTGATGGCACGAAGGAGCGATCGGCTCGTCGCCCTCAGGACGCCCGCGAAAACAAGTGAAGCGGTTTCATCGAGCCCATTTCTCGCCCCGCCGTCTTCGGCCGAACGCACAACAACTCGCACGATCTCGTCGGGGGACTGGCCCGTCCGGGCCCTGGATCCCGGGTCGATCTCCGCCCCGGCTGAATGCGGGGGCTTCGAACGCCCGGGAAGACGGAGCAGTCGTTTCGGGGCGCGGCCTTACGATTCATTCGCGCAATCGCCCCGGCTATTCGCCGGCAAGCCGCGGGCGCATAGCCTCGTGCTCGCGCATCCGCATCCTCTGCTCGGCCTCGAACATGTAGTCGCGCGTGATCGGCAGAGTGTCGATGCACTTGGTCAGTTGCAGCTGGAAGACGGTGAGGCCGCCGGTGCGAAAACCGGCCTCACAGGCGAGCAGATAGAACTCCCACATCCGGCAGAACCGCTCGTCGTAGAGCTCGGCTGCCTTTGCACGGTTCGCCTGGAAGCGCTGGTTCCAGGCTTTCAGCGTCTCGGCATAATGCAATCTCAGGTTCTCGAAGTCCGTCAGCCAGAGATCGAGTTTTTCGAATTTCGGCGTGAGCTGGGACAGCGCCGGCAGGTACGCGCCGGGGAAGATGTTGCGCCGGATCCAGACATTGATCGGGGATGGCCGGCTCGTCTTGCCGATGGTGTGAATGACGGCCACGCCATCCTCGGCGAGCAGCGCCTTCACTTTGGCGAAAAACTGCTGGAAGTGCGGGCGCCCGACGTGCTCGAACATGCCGACCGAAACGATCCGGTCATAGGTCCGGGTTTCCAGCCGATAGTCGAGCAGCTTGAACTCGACGCGGTCCGCGAGCCCCTGCTGGCGCGCCCGCTCTTGCGCCATCCGGTACTGCTCGACCGAGAGCGTCAGGCCCGTCACCTTCACCTTGAACTCGCGGGCGAGGAAGAGCGCGAGCCCGCCCCAGCCGCAGCCGATATCGAGCACGGATTGGCCTGGCTTCAAGTCGAGCTTGGCCGCGAGGTGCTGCTTCTTGCGCAGCTGTGCCGCCTCGATGTCATCGCCGGCGTCCGCGAAATAGGCACAGGAATACTGCCGGTCGCTATCGAGGAAGAGGTCGTAGAGCTTTCCCGAGAGATCGTAGTGGTGGGCGACGTTCTTCTGTGCGCGCCCGACCGGATTGACGACCGCAGGGAGCCGGCGCACCTCCTCCCAGATCCGCAACATCGAGCCCAGACGGCTGTTGTCGATCACATTGCTCGCCGCCATCAGGATCTCGAGCAATTGCGCGAGGCCCCCCTGCTCGACGACGAGCGTGCCGTCCACATAGGCGTTGCCGATCTCGAGATTGGGATTGAGGCCGATTTTCCGGTAGAGCGCGGGGTCGGTGAGGCGCATCGTCACTGCCGGACTGGCGCCGGGCGAGCCAAAGCGATGGCTGCGGCCCAGGTGGTCGACGACGGTCAACTCGCCGTGACGGATAACGCGACCGAACAACGCACTGAGCGCGAACACGGACCCGACTCCTCGCAGGATTGAGCGCACGAGGAGATTTTTACCGGAATGTGCGATTTTTGCAACAAAATGCGCTTGCGGCCCGCCGGGGCTGGCGCCGGGTCAGCCGGTGGTGGACCCCATCTCCTTCAGATCCTGGTAGCGGTCGCCGATGCGGTGATGCGGCCGGCCACCGATGGAAGCGCCGAGCGCGACCACGATCTCGTCGGGCGCCGGCGCGTCGGGGATCGCGAAATGGACCGTCAGATAGTGCGAGCGCTTGCCCGCATCGATCTTGTGCATCAGCGGGATCATCAGTGCCGTACCGGGGCCGCCGCGCAGATTGGTGAAGGCGAGATAGGTTTCCGCGCCCACCGCCTTGCGATAGAGGTTGCCGAATTTCAGTGTGTGGATGAGGGCGGAGGCGTGCTCGATCTCACCCGCCGTGCCCACGATCGCGGCCTTGCCATAGCCCTCGATCGCCGCGCCCGAGCCCGCGAGCGCCAGCATCTGAGCAACCAGCAGCTCACCCAGCACCGGCGCGATCGCCAGGATCTCGGGGCCAAGGTCCTCCACGAACCCACGCCCGGCCCAGGGATTCTTCACGACCGCCGCCGCTCCAAACAGCTTCAACGGCTGGCCGGCCGCCTTGCCGCCCTCGATCAGCGTCGTCTCGGTCGTCGTCACGATCTTGCGGATTTGAGCCGACATCACCTTACCCTCCAACTTCTGCTGCCCTCACCCTAGCCAGAACCGGGGAAGGGCCGCAATGCAGACAACGGGAGAACATCGAGCTCGCGCCTTGCGCCCGCTCCCGTTTCCGTTTAGCTCACGCGGCTCGGAGAGCATGAGCTCTCCGCTGATTTGAGGACTTGCACATGAGCCAGAATGGCTTTCGCGTCGCGGTCGTCGGAGCTACCGGCAATGTCGGCCGCGAGATGCTGAACATCCTCGCCGAGCGGGAGTTTCCCGTCTCCGAGGTTTACGCCATCGCGTCGCGCCGATCGCTCGGCACCGAGGTCTCGTTCGGCGACAAGACGCTCAAGTGCAAAGACCTGGAAACGTTCGATTTCGGCAAGACCGATTTCACCTTCATGTCGGCGGGCTCCGCCATCTCCAAGGACTGGAGCCCGCGCATCGGCCGGTCGGGCTCGGTCGTGATCGACAACTCGTCCTGCTGGCGCTACGACCACGACGTGCCGCTGGTGGTGCCTGAGGTCAACCCCGATGCGGTCGAGGGGTTCCGGAAGAAGAACATCATCGCCAATCCCAACTGCTCGACCGCCCAGATGGTGGTCGCTTTGAAGCCGTTGCACGACAAGGCGAACATCAAGCGGGTGGTGGTCGCGACCTACCAGTCGGTCTCGGGTGCCGGCAAGGACGCCATGACCGAGCTGTTCGACCAGACCAAGTCGAAGTACGTGCCGGGCACGGACGTGGGGCCGCGGAAATTTCCAAAGCAGATCGCCTTCAACGTCATTCCCCACATCGACGTCTTCATGGAGGACGGGTACACGAAGGAGGAATGGAAGATGGTCGCCGAAACCAAGAAGATCCTCGATCCCAAGATCAAGGTGACCGCGACCTGCGTGCGGGTGCCCGTGTTCGTCGGTCATGCGGAAGCCATCAACATCGAGTTCGAGCATCCGATCTCGGCCGAGGAGGCCAGAGAGATCCTCAGGTCGGCTCCCGGCATCATGGTCTACGACAAGCGCGAGGCCGGCGGGTACATGACGCCCGTCGAGTGCGTCGGCGAGTACGCGACCTATGTGAGCCGAATCCGCGAGGATTCGACCGTCGAGAACGGCCTGTCGATCTGGGTCGTCTCCGACAATCTGCGCAAGGGCGCCGCGCTCAACGCCATCCAGATTGCCGAGTGCATGATCAACCGCAATCTGGTGAAGCGGGCGGCGTGAGAGCCGGCTGGGGCCGGTGATCCGGCCTCAGCCTTGCTTCTTCCGCCGGCCCCCGAGCACGTCGTCGAGATCGCTCGCATCGAGGACGCGGTCGAGCCAGCGGTCGAGAGCCTTGGTGTCGGCATCCGCGATGCGCTGGCGGGCATCCTCGGACAGCGGCCCGAAGCGGCGCGTCAGCAGTTTGGCCAATGTCTCGGCCTTGCCTTCTGCTTTGCCTTCTGCCTTGCCTTCGGCCTTTGCCTCGGCCCGATACTTCTGCCTGAGGCTCTCCACGTACCCGACCATTCTCTCGCCTCCACGTCTGGCTATCACTTGCTCCAGCGCCACGTCGATCTCGACGGACCCGAGCTTTCCGGCAATATAGTCGAGCGCTGTCTCCAATGCCACCTCGTCGAGCACCAGGATCTCGATCAACAGGCTCTCCACGTGAAGGGCGAGGTCGGGCCATTGGATGCGTTTCAGGACCAGCAACTCTGCTCGCAGCTGCGGATCGCGCGACAGCTCATCGTCCGCGATCCTGGCCAAATCGACCAGCACGTGGCGGAACCTCGGCACGACGGGCGAGAGGATGGGGGGAGTCGCACCGAACAGATCCTCGAAGGCGGTCGAGTGCGGCCACGGCTCGGCGCCATGGTGAACAACGATCGGGATGATCAGCGGCGGCATTGCCGACGCCCCCAGCTGCCGCCTCGCATTGCGCTGCCACCATTCCCAGATCTGCCCCATGTAGCGCCACAGTTGCAGGCGCGTCAGCCGATCGGCGGCGCTCTTGTGCTCGAACAGAATGTGCACCAGGACGTGTCTGCCTGCTGCCGTGCCGGCAACATCGGCAAGGCGCACGCTGAACAGCAAATCGGTGAACGCGCGGTCGAGCCTCGAGCCGACGAAGGAGCCTCGCACCAGCGTCGGTGGCTCGGGGTGCAGCAGCGACGCCATTTCGGGCGGCAAGCGCTCCCGGATGAACCGGTCGGCATTGGCTGTGACGCTCATGAGCCGCTTGAAATAGGCATCATGAGGGCTCGTGCGCGGTCGTCGGGATTCTGGCAGCTTGGGCATTCCCAATGCTCGCCAAAGCTTGCTTCTCGTCCACTGGGAGGGCTCCCAGGGTACTCACACGGACTGGCGCTGCCGCAAATGCTCCTTTGCTTCGCAAATCCTTCCCGACCGGCTATCAGAGGGACGAGGCTCGTTCGCAGGAGGAAGAAATGCCGGATCTGCCAAGCCATGCCCGCGTCGTCATTGTCGGCGGCGGCATCGTCGGGGTGGGATTGCTCTATCACCTGGCACTCGAAGGCTGGACCGACGTCCTGCTCATCGAGAAGGGCGAGCTGACGTCGGGGTCGACCTGGCACGCGGCGGGTCAGTGCCCCCATTTCAACGGCTCCTACTCGCTCTCCAAGATCCACGTCTATGGCACCGAGCTCTATCCCAAGCTCGAGGCGCTGACCGGACAGGCCGTCTCCTGGCACGGCTGCGGCGGCATCCGGCTCGCGATCTCCCACGAGGAGGCAGACTGGTTCAAGCGCGTGCATGCCATGAGCAAGCTCCTCGACTACGAGGCGCATCTGATCTCGCCCGAGGAGATCAAGAAGCACCACCCGTTCCTCGAGACCTTCGGCGTCAAGCTCGGATTCCTGACTGTCACCGACGGTCATGTGGCCCCTGCCGACGTGACGCTCGCCATGGCGGCCGGTGCCAAGAAGCTCGGCGCCAAGGTTTCGCGCCGCAACCGCGTGACCAATGTCTCGCGAGTGGCGAGTGGCGAGTGGCGAGTGGAGACTGAGCAGGGCGTCGTCCTCTGCCAGCACGTGGTCAATGCGGCGGGCTCCTATGCCGACATCGTCGGCGCCTGGACCGGTCACAACGTGCCGATCGCCAACATGCTCCATCACTACGTCATCACCGAGCCGATCAAGGAATTGATCGACATGGCGAAGGAATTGCCGGTCGTGCGCGATCCCTACAGCCACTGCTATCTGCGCGAGGAGACGAACGGCATCCTGATCGGACCCTATGAGAAGGAGACGGCGCACACCTGTTTCGACGACGGGCTCGCCTGGGATTTCGAAAGCGAGCTGGTGGCGCCAGAGCTCGACCGGTTGGTACCCTGGCTCGAGCGGGCGACGGAGCGGCTACCGCTGTTCGCGGAGGCGGGTCTCAAGTCTGTCATCTCCGGCGCAATCACACATACGCCCGACGGTAACTTCCTGCTCGGCCCGGCACCGGGCGCGCCCAACTACTGGATGGCGGCAGGCGTCTCGATCGGCGTCTGCCAGGGCGCCGGCATGGGCAAGTATCTGGCCGAATGGATGGTGCACGGCGCCGCCGAGATCAACATGAGCGAGTTCGACCCACGCCGGTTCGGCAACTGGGCGACGCTCGACTACGCCAAGCTCACCAGCATCAACGACTATCAGAACATGTATACGGTGATGCCGCCCGGCATGCAGCATGAGGTCGGCCGCAAGGTCCGCGTATCATCGCTCTACGATACGCTTGCTGCCAAGGGTGCCCAGTTCCAGCAGATCGCCGGCTGGGAGCGCGCACGCTGGTTCGATCCGAATGGGGCAGGCGAGAACTACAGCTACCGGCGCACCAACTGGTTCGAGATCGTGCGGGAGGAATGCAAGGCGGTGCGCGAGCGCGTCGGCCTGATGGACCTTTCGACGTTCTCGAAATACGACGTGAAAGGCCGCGACGCGGAAAGCTTCCTCAACCGCATCTCGTCGAACCGGATGCCGCGCAAGATCGGCGGCATCGTGCTCGCGCACATGCTGACGGAGAGCGGGCGGATCGAGACCGAGTTCACGGTGACGAGGCTTGGCCCTGATCATTTCTATGTGCTGTCAGCCGCGGTTGCCCAGCACCATGACATGAGCCTGATGACGAATGCCCGCAAGCCCGGCGAGGATGTGACGATCACGGACATCACCGACGATTTCGGCACGCTGGTGCTCGCCGGCCCACGCGCCCGCGACGTGCTTGCCCAGGCCACCAGGGCGGATCTCTCGAATGCGAGCTTCCGCTGGCTGACCGGCCAGCAGATCGAGGTCGCTGGCGTGCCGACCCGCGCACTCCGGGTCAACTATGTGGGCGAGCTCGGCTGGGAGCTGCATGCGCCGATGTCGGGGTTGCCAGCGATCTTCAAAGCCCTGATGACAGCGGGCGAGGCCCACGGCATCGGGCTCTTCGGCACCTACGCCATGAACTCGCTGCGGATGGAGAAGGCTTATCGCGGCATGGGCTCGGAGCTGACCAACGAGGTGACCCTGATCGAAGGCGACATGGAGCGCTTCGTCGACCTCGGCAAGGACAGCTTCATCGGCAAGGCGGCGACGCTCTCCTCCAAGCAATCGGGCCCGCGCATAAAACTCGTCTATCTCGAGGTCGATGCGACGGACGCCGACTGCCTCGGCAACGAGACGGTCTATCAGGCCGGCCGGCCGGTCGGCATTACGACATCGGGCGGCTACGGCTTTGCAACCGGCAAATCGCTCGCTTTCGCCTATGTGGAGCCAAAACTCGCCGCGGCCGGCACGGCGCTCGAGGTCGACATGTTCGGCGCGCGCCACCAGGCCCGCATCCTCGCCGAGCCCGTCTATGACGCGGCGAATGCCC
This sequence comes from Hyphomicrobiaceae bacterium, assembly GCA_031431235.1. GTDB lineage: Bacteria > Pseudomonadota > Alphaproteobacteria > Rhizobiales > Hyphomicrobiaceae > JANNSW01. The sequence continues at coordinate 6,224 of JANPDA010000365.1, read as the reverse complement.
GGCTCAGAGCCTAGCCGAGGGGCAGGCGCTGTAGCTGGGCGCGGTGGCAGACACCTGCGATCTCGACCTGGACAGCGGCCCGATCGATCGAGGGGTCGCTCAGAAAGGCGAGGCCGCAGGACCCCCGACTGTCGAGCCCGAAGCTGCCGCTCAGCATCCAGCCGATCACCGCGCCTGCATGCCGGAGTGGCTCGCGACCGTGCAATAGCGGGCCGGCCTGATCGAGCGCGACATGGGCCAGCACACACGGCCCCTCGCCCGCGGTGTTGCCCGCAAGGGTGGCCAGGCCCGCCTCGTGCGGCGTCATCGTCGCGTCGATCTCCGTGCCCCAGCCGGCGAGGCCTCGCTCGATCCGCAGGGCCTTCAGGGCCAACGCTCCGATCGGCGCGAAGCCGGCATCGACCAGCCGGTCGTGGATGTGGGCCGCCTTGTCGGTCGACAGGATCAGTCGCGTGCACTCCAGTCCATGCTCGCCGCCCTGCACCATGTGGCCATCGGCCAGACCGAGGTCGATCGCGGCCGCGTTTCCGGCAGGAGCACCTCTGCGGCGCAGGCCGGCCAGGCCGAGGTGGGGCGCGACGCCTGCCCCGAGCAGATCGAGGACGGCAAATGCGGATGTCATGTCGACAGCAATGGCCCGGAGCCCGACCGGCAGCCGGCCCGCGACCAGGGATTCGAGGCGGACCTCGTCTCCGGCGGGCCCGATGACGAGCACACGGTCGGATGCGATACGCACGATCTGCACGATCGCCTCGAGCTTGCCGGCCGGACCGAGAATGAGGCTGCGCACGGCAGCCGCCTCGACTGTCGGCACGATCGTCGCCAAGCCCGCGACGGCTTCCAGCGCATCCGGTCCGACGATGGCAATCTTGGCCAGCGCGCAATTGTCGAGCAATGCCGCCGAGCCGGATGCGATGTTGCATTCGCTGGCGCACCAGTCGTGCCATGCTTGCCTGCCATAGGTCGCGGCGAACCTGGGCTCCACGCCAGCCGGCGCAAACACCGCCGGCCGCTCCCAGCCCGCCACATGCTCCATCACGGCGTTGCGGGCAAGGTGGCGGTCGTGCAGCGGGCTGCGCCGCACGCCGCGTGCCGACCCATAGGGCTGGTCGGGACATTGCAGGCCGTAGAGCTTGCCGAGGCCCTCCGTGATGCGCTCGGCCAGGTAGCTCACATTGGTCTCGAAGCGGGCGGCACGCTTCACGTCGAAGCTGCTCACATCCCAATCGGCCTGTCCCCTCGCAATCAGTTGCGCGGCCATCAAGCCGATACCGCCCGAGGCCATCACGCCGATCGTGTTGAAACCACAGGAGACGAAGAGATTGCGAGCCTCCGCCGTCTCGCCCAGATAGAAGTTGCCATCTGGCGTGAAGCTTTCGGGACCGTTGAAGAAGAGCTTGATACCCGCGTCCTTCAGCATCGGCATCCGTACCATCGCGGTTTCGAGGATCGGGCCGAAATGCTCCAGATCCTCGGGCAGCGAGTCGAAGCAGAAGCTCTCAGGGATCCCCTGCATGCCCCAGGGCTTGGCGACCTCCTCGAGGCAGCCGAACAGCAGCTTGCCCGCATCCTCCTTGTAGTAGGTGCGCTCGTCGGGCACGCGCACCATCGGCGTATCACGCGGCAGTCCTGGGATCGGCTCGGTGACGGCGTAGAAGTGCTCCGCCGCCAGCAGCGGGATATGCACGCCGATCGATTCCGCGATCTCGCGGCTCCACATGCCCGCGCACAGCAGCACCTTCTCGGCCACGATCTCGCCGCGCGACGTTCGCACGCCACGCACCACCCCCTCCTCGACAACAATCCCGTCGACCTTCGTCGCCTCGAAGATCCGGGCTCCGCGCAGGCGGCAGGCCTTGGCGAGCGCCTGGACGGTATCGACCGGATTGGTGCGGCCATCGCCCGGCAGATAGAGGCCGCCGAGCACGTCGCCGACCTCGACCTGGGGGTAGCGCTCCTTGATCTCGCCGGGTGTGAGGATCGCTGCCTCGTGGCCCCAGGCCTTGGCGATCGAGGCGGTGCGGCGGAGCTCCTCGAGCCGCTCGGCGTTGAGCGCAAGCCCGATCGAGCCATAGCGCTTGTAGCCGGTAGCCATGCCGGTCTCGCGCTCGAGCTCCGGCAGCATCTGCGCGGTGCGGCTCGACAGCAGCGTCAGCAGCCGCGAGCCGCGCACCTGCCCGACGCTGCCGACCGAATGCCAGGTGGTGCCGCAGGCGAGTTGGCGCCGCTCGACGAGGACCGTGTTGGTGACGCCTTCGAGCGCCAGATGGTAGAGCGCGGACAAGCCCGCAATGCCGCCGCCGATGACGACGACGTCGGCGCGGCCTGGGAGGTCGGTGGTCATGGCTCGTCCCTTTCCAGAATTGCCCGCCAGACCCGCTCGGGCGTTGCCGGCATCTCGATCCGGTCGTGGCCGATGGCATCGGCGATCGCATTCATGATGGCAGGCGGCGCGCCGATCGAGCCGCACTCGCCGGCTCCCTTCATGCCGAGCTCATTGCCGGTCGAGGGCACGTCGGCGGGGACCAGATCGAACAGGGGAAAGTCGGTCGCGAGCGGCATTGCATAGTCCATGAAGCTGCCGGTGAGGAGCTGGCCCGACTGGCCGTCGTAGACCACACGCTCGCTCAATGCCTGCCCGATACCTTGCGCGATCGCGCCATGCAGCTGGCCCTCGACGATCATCGGATTGAGGCGACGGCCGACGTCGTCGGCGCCGGTGAAGCGGACGATCTCGACCTCGCCGGTCGCGGGATCGACCTCGACCTCGGCGACATAGGCGCCGTTGGGACAGGACGCCGGGTCGCCCTTGAACTCGGCGGTGCCGGCGCAGTCCTCGCGCTCCCGTTCCGGCAAGCGCGCGGCAAGCTGCACCAGGCTGATCGAGCGATCGGTGCCGACGATACGGAAGCCGCCATCGACGAGCTGGAGATCGTCGGCTGCCGCTTCGAGCAGCTCGGCAGCGTGCCTGCGCAAGCTGTCCTTCAGCACGCGAGCGGCTCTCAGCAGCGTGAGACCCGTCGCCTGCAGCGAGCCCGAGCCGCCGGTTGCGGCGCCGACCGGGGGCAGTGCCGCGGTGTCGCCCTGCACCACGCGCACTCGCGCGGCCGGCACGGTCATCTCGTTGCCGATGAGCTGGGCAAAGGTGGTCTCGTGTCCCTGTCCGATCCCCTGGGCACCCATCGCCGCGCTGATCGCGCCGTCGGGATCGAGGCCTACCCGGCATTCCTCATGGATCTGGTGGCTGGTCACGTGCATGTAGAGAGCAAGACCGATGCCGCGCAGCTTGCCTCTTGCGTGTGACTCCGCGCGCCGGGCCGCACAGCCCTGCCAATCGGAGCGCGCGACGGCCTTCTCCAGCATCGCCGGGAAGTCCCCGCCGTCGATCGAATGACCGGAGAGCGTCTTGCGCGGCATGTCGCCCGGCTGGATCAGGTTGCGACGGCGCAGATCGATCCGATCGAAGTCGTGCTCGCGGGCGGCGCGGTCGATCAGCCGCTCGACCAATGCCGTGGCCTCTGGTTTGCCGGCGCCGCGCATCACGTCGGTCGGCGTGGTGTTGGTGTAGACCCCCGTCGCCCGGACATGGTGGACCGGCACCCGGTAGACTGATCCGAACGTTCGCGCGAAGTGAACCGACAGGCAGGCCGGCGAGGAGCTCGACGCGTAGGCGCCGAGATTGCCGATGGTGGAAGCCGCCAATGCGAGGATGTGTCCCTCACGGTCGAGCGCAAGCAGCGCCTCGCTCGCGTGGTCGCGCGCGTAGTTGTCGGAGAGGAACGCTTCGGACCGGGTCGAGACCCAACGAACAGGACCACCGACCGCTCGGGCCGCCGCCAGCAGCACCGCCTGCTCGGGATGAGCGATCAGCTTCAGACCGAAGCTGCCACCGACATCGAAGGTCTGCACGCGCAGGCTCGCCGGATCGATGCCGAGCACATCCGCCATCACGGCCCGGATCAGATGCACGCCCTGGCTCTGGGTGGTGAGGTTGAACCGGGCGCTCGCAGGCTCGTAGCTCGCAACCACCGAGCGCGGCTCGATCGGGGCGATCGCGATCCGGTTGTTGAGGGCGGCGAGGCGCGTGACGAACCTCGCTCCCGCGACGGCCCTCTCGACGGCTGCGCGGTCGCCCTGCTCCCAGGTGAAGGCCCGCTCACGTGACTGCCGGCCATCGACCTCGACGGGCAGCTCATCGATGTCGATCTCGACCAGCTCGGCCGCATCGAGCGCCGCCTCGCGCGTTGTCGCGACCACGACCGCCAGCGCCTCGCCCGCGAACCTGACCGTCTCCACCGCCAGCACGTGACGGGTCGGCTCCCGGAACGGCGTTCCGTCGGAGCTGTCGATCGGGCGGCGGCACTTCATCGGCCGCACGCCGGCCGCCACCAGATCCGCCCCGGTCAGCACCGTGGCGACACCGGGCGCCCGCCGGGCAGCCGTCACGTCGAGGCGCCTGATGCGTCCATGGGCGACTGGCGAGCGTACGAGCACCGCCTCGAGGCAGCGCTCGATCCGCAGCGATTCCACGAACCGCCCCTCGCCGCGCAGCAGCCGCTCGTCCTCGAAGCGCCGCAGCGATGTGCCGATGCTCATGGGTCGCGCTCTCCGATCAATGCAGGAACGAGGCGCCGACCAGATCGATCGTGCAACCGGTTGCATACTTCATATGCCCGCCCGCGCACAGGACGACCATGTCACCGACCTCGGCGGGTGTGCCGAAGCGCCCGACCGGGATCTCGCGCAGCATCTCGTCGTTGCCGTAGATGCGGACCATGTCGGTCGCCTGCGCAGACTCGACCACGCCGACGCAGATCAGATAGGTCTCGATGCCTTCCTTGGCATGGAAGCGCGCGATGCCGCGCAGCAGCGAGTTCATGCCGCCCTTCATGGTGCCGTCGTGGAAGAAGCTGGTGCGGTCGCCACGCACGGCGATGCGCGCCGTGATCCCGACGATCGAGCCACCGCCCTTCTCGCGGAAATGCAGGATCGCCTTGCGGGAGAGATGGGCGACCGACAGCAGGTTGACCCGGAAGGCCTCGTTCCAGTGCGCGTCCCAGTCCTCATCGGAGGCCTCGATCGCGATCGGCTGGCGGACGGCGGCGTTGTTGACGAGAACGTCGATGCGGCCTCGCCAGCCGACCGCCTCCTTCCAGAGGCGCTTCAGGTCCAGCAGCTTGCCGACGTCGGCGCCGATGATCTGGCATTTGTCCTTGCCGAGCTCGCGCTGGATCTTCTCGGCCCGGTCGCGCCCGGTCGAGTAGTTGAGGACCACATGCGCGCCCTGCTTGACGAGGCAGCGCACGATGCCCTCGCCGATGCCGCGCGAGCCACCGGTCACGAGCACCGTCTTGCCGGTCAGGTCTGAGTAATTGTCCATGGGCGTCTCCTATCGGGCTGGCGTCTTCCTCGGCTTCGGTTGACCGGTCCCGCGATGGAACTCCCCCGCCTCGCGCACCATCGCCTCCTTCAAGAGCTCGCCGATCCGCATCGTCACGGGCCCCGGCCGTCCGCTACCGATGCGCCGGCCGTCGAGCTCGGTGAGGGGTACGGCGAGCTCGAGCGTCGAGCAGATGAAAGCTTCGTCGGCGGAGGCCATGGTGTAGGTATCGAAGTCGCGCTCCTCGACCGGGATGCCATTCTGTCCGGCCAGCTCGATGATCGTCGCCCGGGTGATGCCGGGCAGGATGTCGCGTGTGATCGGCGGCGTCATGAGCCGACCACCCGCGACACAGAATACATTGTAGGCGATGCCCTCGGCGACAAAGCCGTCATGGCCGACGGAGACGCCGATGTCGGCGCCGCGGCCCGTCACGTCAATCGCTCCCAGCACGCTGCCGAGATAGTTGCAGTGCTTCATGCCGGTCGGCACGGCGTGGGAGGCGATCCTGGGCCGCGGCACGGTGATCGCGCGCAAACCCTGCGCGTCCGTTCGCCCGAACAGGCCGGCATAATATTTCGCAAAACCCGTGATCGGGATCACCGTCACATTGGGTGTCGGCTTCCTGAGCAGGCGCTTCTCCCACTTGATCGAGCTCATACCTTCGCCGCGGCTGATCTGCAGCCGCAGATAGCCGTCCTGCATGCCGTTGCGCTCGATCAGGTCGCAAAGCACGTCGCGCCAACCCGCATGGTCCATCGGCTCGTCGATCATCATGTAGCGCAGGCCGCGCGAGAGCCGGTCGAGATGGGGTCCGAGCCGAAAGGGCGCGCGATCCTCACCG
>JANPDA010000364.1:0-10207 GCA_031431235.1 Hyphomicrobiaceae bacterium | reverse complement strand
AGAGCAGGCCGAGCAGCTGCGCGGGATGCGCTGCGACCAGGTGCAGGGCTTTCTGCTGAGCCGGCCGCTCACGACCGAGCATGCCAATGCACTCGCACTGGAGGCCGCGCCCGTCCAGGTCTTGCCGCGCCAGGCCGCCCTCGCCGGCTGACCAACGCCCGCGGCATCGCTTGACCTCCCGCCAGTCCGGCGCCACAACCGGATCGTGTCGCGGCCGCACGCCGGCCGGGCGAGCTTTGCGCGCGCCAACGGGCGCAGCAGCAAGGAGCAGGAATGAACATATTCTCGCATTTCGAAGGGCTGATCGGCGCGGCCCTGCAAGATCTCGTCGCCAACGGCAAGCTGCCGGCCGGTCTCGCCCTGCCGGCGGTCACAGTCGAGGCAGCGCGCGACCAGACCCACGGCGACCTCGCGACCAATATTGCCATGGTGCTGGCAAAGCCCGCCGGACGCAACCCGCGTGAGCTCGCCGCCATCATTGCCGCGAGCCTCTCCAAGCTCGCGGAGGTCGTAAAGGTCGACGTGGCCGGGCCGGGCTTCATCAACCTGACGCTCGATCCCCTGGTCTGGACCCGGACCGTGCGCGCCGTGGTCACGCCGGGAGCTGAGTTCGGGCGCTCGGACGTCGGCGCCGGCGAGAAGGTCAACGTCGAATACGTCTCGGCCAACCCGACCGGGCCGCTGCACGTGGGGCATTGCCGCGGCGCCGTGTTCGGGGACGCGCTCGCCAGCCTCCTCGCCTTCACCGGCCACGACGTGACGCGCGAGTACTACATCAACGATGCCGGCGCCCAGGTCGATGTGCTCGCCCGCTCCGCGTTCCTGCGCTATCGCGAGGCGCTCGGCGAGCCAATCGGCGTCATTGCGGAGGGGCTCTATCCCGGCGACTATCTGAAGCCGGTCGGAGCGGCGCTGGCGCGCTCCCACGGCCGCAAGCTCCTGGACATGCCCGAGCAGGATTGGCTCCCGCTCGTGCGTGCAGCCGCCATCGCCGCCATGCTGGTGCTGATCCGGGAGGACCTCGCGGCGCTGAATGTGCGCCAGGACGTGTTTTTCTCGGAGCGCTCGCTGACGGCCGCGGGACACGACCGCGTGCGCGAGACGATCGAGGAGCTGCGGACCTCTGGCTACATCTTCGAAGGCCGCCTGCCCCCCCCCAAAGGCGCACCGCTCGAGGACTGGGAGGACCGCGAGCAGACGCTCTTCAGGGCAACCGCTTTCGGTGACGACGTCGATCGGGCGTTGATCAAATCGGACGGCAGCTACACCTATTTCGCGGGCGACATGGCCTACCACCGCGACAAGCTGAAACGCGGCTTTGCCACCTTGATCGACGTTTGGGGCGCCGACCACGCCGGCCACATCAAGCGGATGCAGTCGGCCGTGACGGCGCTCTCCGCCGGCAAGGGTGCGCTCGACGTCAAGATCTGCCAGCTGGTGAAGCTGTTCCGCGCCGGCGAGCCGGTCAAGATGTCGAAGCGCTCGGGCACCTTCGTCACGCTGCGCGAGGTCGTCGAGGAGGTCGGCCGCGACCCCGTGCGGTTCATGATGCTCTACCGCAAGAACGATGCCCCGCTCGATTTCGATTTTGCAAAAGTCACGGAAAAGTCGCGGGACAACCCCGTCTTCTATGTCCAGTACGCCCATGCCCGCGCGCATTCCGTGTTCCGCAATGCCCGGGAGACCTACCCTGACCTCGATCCACAAGGGGTCGAAATACGTTCATCCCCAGTTGAAAAACTAGTGGACGAAGGGGAGATTATCCTCATCAAGCGCATATCTCAATTCCCCCGCCTGATCGAACAGGCCGCCGCGGCTCATGAGCCACACAGAATAGCGTTCTATCTCTATGATTTGGCGTCGGATTTCCATGGCCTATGGAACCGTGGCAAAGATGCGCCACATTTGCGATTCATACGTGAGGACGACCGTCCCCTGACGGCTGCCCGATTGGCACTCGTGGAGGCTGCGCGGGGGGTGATAGCAAGCGGTCTCGACATTCTCGGCGTTCAAGCGCCGACTGAGATGCGCTAGTATTCGATTCGATCAGAAGCTCGATTCTTTCGAAGGACGCGAACTCATGTCGAGGTCAGAGGATCCTACGACCCGCACCGGGCGGGGCCGCGTTTACCAGGAGCCTGAGGCCCCGACCAGCCGCAGGGACCCACCGACTCAAGGCCGCCCAGCGGCCCGTCCCAGCCAGCCGCCGCCGCAAGCGGCGCCCGTGCGCGACGATCCACGCTACCGCAGCCAGGCGCCCGATCTCGATTGGCCGCCCCAGCCCGCGGCTCCCCCGCAGGCCGGCCACCCCAGCCATGACCCGCGACTCGGTGCTGCCCGCGAGCGTGCGGCGGCGCCAGCCAACCGGGCCTCCGGCCTGCAACCACAGTTCGATCCCTATGTGGCGCCAGCCCCTGCGGCCCGCCCCGAGGCAGCCTACCGGGCCGAGCCGCGGGTGGCACCGCCCCCACAGGCAGCGGTCGCGCCGCGCCGCGCCGTCGCTCCGCCGCCCCAGGTCTGGGACGATGGCCTGACCGCAGCACCGCGTCAGGCCACGGCGCCGAGGCGCGCCGAGCCCGTTGCGCGCCAGCCGATGCCAGACCCGCGCGTTGCCACCGCACCGGTGCGGCAGCAGGCCCCTGTCGCCGCCGCGCGAGCGCCGGCTCCCCGGCAGGCTGCCCAAGCTGCCGCGCCAGAGGCCTATGCAGCAGCCAGTCGCGCTCGGCCGCAGGCCGGCAATGATGGGCGTCGCGCGCCGGTCCAGCAGCCGCAATACCAGGATGAGGACCTCGACCAGCCCGCCGGGGCCTATGCCGAGGAAGCCGACTACGGCTACGAGGACGGCGTCGAAGGCGATCGCGGCCAGGGCCATGAAGGCGAGGCCAACGACGGCTATGCCGAAGGCGAGTATGGCGAGGACGGCTTCGAGGAAGCCGGCTACGACGAGCCACGTCCTCGTGGCCGCCGCGGCCTGATCGTCGTTGGCGCACTCGTGGCTGCTGTCGCCATCGGCGGCGGTCTGGGCTTCGTCTACAAGCTGACGAGCGAGAGTGGCGGCAACGGCAAGCCCAAGGTGGTGCAGGCCGACAAACGCCCTGTCAAGTCCGCGCCCGAGGATGAAGGCGGCAAGACCTTTGCCGGCACCGGCAAGCAGATCTATGAGCGCCTGGGTGGCACCACGCCTGCCGATGAGGGGCAGACCGAGGTCGTCTCCCAGCAGGAGGAGCTGATCGATCGCGGCGACGGCGAGACGGCGAGCACGACCGACGAAGCCGCCATGCCGGGGATCATGCTCTCCGAGGAGGCGAGCGAGACGGCGCCGAAGAAGAAGAAAGTGGTCGAGGTATCGGGTGACGGCGAGATCGTCAGTGCGCCGCGCAAAGTCCAGCCCGTGCTGATCAAGCCCGGCGAGACCATAACCGATGAGTCCGCGCCGATGCCGGGTCTTGCAGTCGTGCCCGCCAGTGCCGAGCCGGTCGTTGCCCAGACCAAGAAGCAGAAAGCCAAGGCCAAAGCCGAGGCCGCTGCCATCGCCGAGGAGCTGAACGGCACGCTGGCGACCGGCTCGACCGAGGAAGTCGTTGCAGCCGAAACCGTGACGGCAAAGCCCAAGAAGAAGACCGTTGTCGAGAAGACCGAGCAATTGGCCCTCGCGCAGCCGGCCACGACGGCTTCCACGACCGCTGCAGCAACGCAGGCGGAAACGGGCGCCGGCGGCTATGTGGTGCAGGTGCGCGCCAGCACCAGCCGAATGGATGCGCTCGGGTCGTTTGCCGACATGCAGCAGAAGTACGGTAGCGTGCTCGCCTCCGGCCAGCCGGACATCCAGGAGTTCAAGAAGGGTGAGCAGGTCTGGTATCGACTGCGGATCGGCCCGCCGGCCTCCAAGCAGGCGGCTGGCAGCCTGTGCACGCAGTTGAAGGCCTCCGGCCTCAAGGAATGCATCGTCACCCGCTATTGAACGGGGCTCGCACATACCGCAATCGGCAACCGAGGCTCGCCACGGTTGCCGATTGCATTCAGGCGGCAGGGATGGGGAGCCCGCGATGACGATGCTGTCGGCCTTCATCACCGACTGCTCGGGCCTGCAACTGACCCGGGACGAGTGGCGCTTCCTGCAGGACGCCCGCCCGGCCGGCTTCATCCTGTTCCAGCGCAATTGTGGCTCGCCCGACCAGGTCAAGGCGCTCGTCAGCTCCTACAAGGACGCCGTCGGCAGCGACGATCTGCTCGTCCTCGTCGACCAGGAGGGCGGTCGCGTGCAGCGCCTGAGGCCGCCCCACTGGCGCCAGCTGCCCCCGGCCGCGGCGTTCGGCGCTCTCTACCGGCAAGACCCCGCTCGCGGCCTCAGCGCGGCGTCGGCTGCGAGCGAGCTCGTCGCCTCCGAGCTTGCAAGTCTCGGCATCAACATGAATTGCGCGCCCGTGCTCGACCTGCCGGTCGAGGGTGCGCACGCGATCATCAGCGACCGCGCCTATGGCCGCGACGTGGCGAGCGTGGCAGCACTCGGGCGGGCCGTGGCAGAAGGATTGATGCGTGGTGGCGTGTTGCCGGTCATCAAGCACATCCCGGGGCATGGCCGGGCGACACGCGACACCCACGAAGCCCTCGCCGTGGTCGATGCGGGCCTCGACGTGCTCGAAGCGCTCGACTTCGAGGTCTTCCGCCAGCTCGCCGACATGCCCGCCGCCATGACGGCACATGTGGTCTACGCTGCAATCGATTCCATCCGGCCGGTCTCGACCTCGCCGACGGCGATCGAGCGGATCGTGCGCCAGTCGATCGGTTTCGACGGCCTGCTGATGTGCGACGATATCGGCATGAAAGCACTGGATGGCTCGCTCGTCGATCGGGTCGAGGCCGTGGTCGAGGCTGGCTGCGATCTGGTGCTGCACTGCAATGGCTCACTCGCCGACCGGATCGAGGTCGCAGATGCCGCGCCGTTGCTCGAGGGTGACGCCGAGCGCCGGTTCCAAGCCGCATTCGCGCGCATCACGGGGCCGCAAACATTCGACGCGACCGCGGCGATCGCCGCGCTCCAAGAAGCGCTCGCGGCCCACGCATGAGCAGGTCCGCACCACATCACGGCCGCGCCGAAGGGCCCGACGCAAGCGAGTTCGAAGCGGTGGCGGATGCTGCTCCTGGCGAATCGCTGGTCATCGACATCGACGGCTTCGAGGGACCGCTCGACCTGCTGCTGGCGCTCGCCCGCACGCAGAAGGTCGACCTCGCTCGCGTCTCGATGCTCGCGCTCGCCGAGCAATATCTGACCTTCATCGAGAAGGCCGACCGGCTGCGGCTCGAGCTCGCAGCCGATTATCTGGTGATGGCGGCCTGGCTCGCCTACCTGAAATCCAGGTTGCTGCTACCCAAGGACGAGCAGGCGCCCGAGGCCGTCAGCGGCGAGCAGCTCGCGGCCGAGCTCGCATTCCGGCTGCGGCGGCTGGAGGCGATGCGCCAAGCCGGCGCGCGCATCATGGCGCGCAACCAGCTCGGCCGCGACGTGTTCGAGCGCGGCGCCCCCGAAGGCGTCAAGGTGCTCACACAGAGCCGCTATAGCGCGACCGTGTTCGATCTCCTGCAGGCCTATGCCGATCAGCGGCGCCGCAACATCCGCCCGCAGATGCAGATCAAGGCACGCATCGTCTGGTCGATCAAGGAGGCGCGCGATCGGCTCGAGCACCTGATGGGCCGGGTCGGCGATTGGGATCTGCTCGATCACTATCTGGCGCGATATGCTCTCGGTCCCGAGCAGCGCCGCACGGCACTGGCGGCGTCGCTGGGAGCGATTCTCGAGCTTGCCCGCGATGGTGTCGTCGAGTTGCGCCAAAGCGAGCCGTTCGGTCCGATCGAGGTGCGCCGGCGCCTCCAAGCGCCGGTTGCTGCCGGCTGAGCCACCGATGGAGCCAACGAGCCCGGAAAAGAGAGCAAACCCAATGTCAGCTCCGATGACCGCCATGCACCGCAACGACGTCGGCTTCGACGGCTCGACCGCGTCCGAGGAGACGCCCAAAATGCTCTCGGCCGGCTTCGCCAGCGAGCCCGGCGCGATCCCGCGCGAGAAGCTCAGGATCCTGGAAGCCCTGCTGTTTGCTGCATCGGAGCCATTGGATGCGCGAACCCTCGCTGCCGAGCTGGAGCCCGTCGACGATGTGGCATCGCTGCTGATCGCGCTGCAGGACGAATACCGCGGCCGCGGCGTCAATCTGGTCAGAGTCGCGGGCAAATGGGCGTTCCGCACGGCCGAGGATCTCGGCTACGTGCTGGAACGTCGGCGCACCGAGGAGAGAAAGCTCTCCCGCGCCGCGCTCGAGACGCTCGCCATCATCGGCTATCACCAGCCCGTGACGCGCGCCGAGATCGAGCAGATCCGCGGAGTGCAGACCTCCAAGGGCACGCTGGACGTGCTGCTGGAAACGGGTTGGATCAGGCCGCGGGGACGCAGGCGGGCTCCTGGCCGGCCGCTCACCTATGGCACGACGGATGACTTCCTCTCCCATTTCGGTTTCGAGCAGATTTCCGACTTGCCGGGTTTAACCGAGTTGAAGGGGCTCGGGTTGCTCGACGGCACGGTGCCGGCTGGTGTCACAGTTTCCGACCCGCGCGACCTCGCCAGGCTGCAGCCCGACGAGCTGCCGCTCGACGCGGAGGGCGATGAGGAGGACGAGGTCGCTGTCGCCGAGGATGCGGGCGGCGAGGAGGAGTAGACCCGTGCCCGTCGATTGGCCACTGATCGTAGGCGAAGCGGAAGCGCTGTTGGTGGTGCTGCGCGCGGGCGGGCTGACGATCGCCACCGCCGAATCCTGCACCGGCGGCCTGATCGCAGCGGCACTGACCGAGGTCGCGGGCTCCTCGGACGTGGTCGATCGCGGCTTCGTCACCTATTCCAACGAGGCCAAGAACGAGATGCTGGGCGTTCCCGCCGGCATCATCGCAACCCATGGCGCCGTATCCGAGCCGGTCGCGCGCGCCATGGCTGAAGGGGCGCTCGCCCACTCCCACGCCGACATCGCCATCGCCGTCACCGGCATCGCCGGTCCCGGTGGCGCTACGCCCGCCAAGCCGGTCGGTCTCGTCCATATCGCTGCCGCCCGCCACGGGCATGCGACGCTCCACCGGCAATGCCGCTTCGGCGATCAGGGGCGCGGTCAGATCAGATTGCGGAGCGTGCTCGAAGCGTTTGATCTGGCTCGCGAATTGACGACCTGATCAGCACACGCCTACCCCGCCCTGAACGACCCTGCGAAGAACCGCGCCCAGTTGCCGCCGAGCAGCCCGTCGCAGTCCCCGGTCGAGAAGCCCGCCGCCCCGAGGCCTGTCCTCAGCCGCGCGAGATCGCGGTTGTCGCGGAACCAACCCGGCTGTGGCGGGAAGGCTGCCTTGCCCAGCCCGATATTGGCGGCCCCCTTGGTCCAACGGCCGTTGCGCATCCATTCGACCACGCTGTCGGGTTGATCCTGGCAGAGGTCGGAGCCGATGCCGAGGTGCTCGGGGCCGATCAGCTCGGCCGTGCGCGCTGCCATCTCGCAGAATGCGGCAAGCGTGCAGTCCGAGCCGCCCGCCAGATGCAATGGATAGAGCGAGAAGCCGAGCATGCCGCCGCTCTCGGCCAAGGCCCTCAGCACCCTGTCCGACTTGTTGCGGGCGACCGCGTGCCAGGACGAGGGATTGGCATGGGTGATCGAGATCGGCCGCCTGGAGATCGCGATGGCATCGAGCGTCGTGCGCTCGGCCGAATGCGACATGTCGATCACCATGCCGACCCGGTTCATCTCGGCGATCACCTCGCGGCCCATCCGGGTGATGCCCGCATCCTCCGCCTCGGTGCAGCCCGCCCCCAGCAGCGACTGGTTGTTGTAGGTGAGCTGCATGAAGCAGAGCCCCAGCTCCGCGAGGATCTCGATGAGCCCGATGTCGTCCTCGATCGGCGCGGGTGTCTGGACGCCGAAGTAGATCGCCGTGCGACCGCTCGCCCGCGCGGCTTCGAGGTCCACGGCTCTGCGGCCATGCATGATGAGGTCGCCGTGCTGCTCGAAACACCGCTTCCAGTCGATCATCCGCTCGACCGTCTCGCGGAAATCCTCGTGGTAGGCGATCGTCGCGTGCACCGCGTCGACGCCGCCTTCGCGCATCTGACGGAAGATCGCCTCCGACCAGTTGCAGTACTGCAGCCCGTCGATCAGCCAGGGTCGCTCAACCATGGCCGCTCGCGCCGCATTGGAGGTCCTTGATCAGGCCGTTGGAGAGGCCATAGATCCAGCCGTGCACCGACACCTCCTGGCCCTTGTCCCAAGCGCGCTGGACGATCGGTGTGTGCATCACGGTTCGCACCTGCTCGCGCACGCTCATCTCACACAGGCAATCGATGCGTGCCTCCTCGTTCGGGAGCAAGGCGAGCGCATTGCGGTTGGTGCGGTTCAAGTCGCGAATGGGTTCGAGCCAGTGGTCGATCAGGCCATTCTGCGAGCCGTTGATGGCTGCGCGCACGCCGCCGCAACCGTAGTGGCCACAGACGATGACGTGGCGGACCTGCAGCGCCTCGACTGCGAACTGCAGCACCGACATGCAGTTGAGGTCGGCCGGGTAGACGAGATTGGCGACGTTCCTGTGCACGAACACCTCGCCCGGCTCGAGCCCGGTGATGACATTGGCCGGCACCCGGCTATCCGCGCAGCCGATCCAGAGGAACCGCGGCGACTGCAGTCCGGCGAGGCGCGAGAAATAGCCCGGATCGGTCGCCGTGCGCTCGGCAGCCCAGGCGCCGTTCTGGGCGAGCAGGTCGGAAGGTTGCTTGGTCATGCGGCGCTTTCGTGGGGTTCCTGTCAATGCAACCATCGTGATAGGGCGGATGGGGCCGGAAGGGAAGCCGCGAGGGCGGCACGCGCCACCTCCGCCATATCCGACGACCGGTGCGCCCGCTCGATCCGGTGGAAAACCGGCTCCAGGCTTGGCGCCGGACCCGTCCTTAACCAACGCAGATCGTTTTGGGCCGGACACGCAAAAATCCGGCGGCTCTGTTCCCTGCGGAACAGCGCGCGGCGCGCATTCATCCGATATTCATCTCAACGGGACGCGGTGAAGAGCACCGGGTGCCGGCAACACAAGGGCAGAAGCCCCCGGGAGATGATCATGGCAATCCGCAAAGGTACGAGCGCAAACGACAAGCTGATTGGCACCAACGACGCCGACCAGATCTTCGGCAATGGCGGCAACGACTCACTGAAAGGTCTGGGCGGCGACGATCTGCTGAAGGGCGGCAGCGGCAACGACACGCTGAAGGGCGGCGACGGCAACGACACACTGAGCGGCGGCTCGGGCAACGACAAGCTCATTGGCGGCGCTGATGGCGGCGCGTTCGGCGCCGAGGATTTCCTGAAAGGCGGCGCGGGCCAGGACAAGTTCGTTTTCGCTGGGGATGTGGGCCGCGACGTGGTCCAGGATTTCCAGGACAACACCGACACGCTCTTCATCGACAAGGACTTCTTCAGCAACATCGATGAAGTGTCTGGCGGCCAAGTGCAGTTCGGCAACATGTCAGTGGACGACATGTTGACCTACTTCGCGTCCAGCTCGGGCGGCGACAGCGCGATCGACCTCTCCGGCGGCAATGGCGATGATGCCCCGCGTATCATCCTGCTCGGGGTCGACAACGCCTTCGACCTCGCCAACGACATCGTCTTCATCTGAGCGAGCCGTTGGGCTTGCGATGGGCCCGGTTGCACCCGCAGCCGGGCCCATCCCGTTTGGAGCGACAGTACACCAGCCCAAGCGAGCGATCGGGTGCGGGAGGCCGCGCCGGAATCCTCCGTCTCACCATTGACATTGTGCTATGCTGTACGATCGACATGGGCCGAGACGGTTGCACGATTGATGCGTCTCGAGCTGGAACGGCAACGGAGAGGACACCGGACATGGCACTGCGAAAAGGCACGAGCGGCAACGACACGTTGAACGGCACGAGCAACGCCGACGAGTTGTTGGGCCTGGGTGGAAACGACACGCTGAATGGCCGCGGCGGCAATGACATTCTCAAGGGCTCGAGCGGCAACGACGTCCTGAAGGGCGGCGATGGGTGGGACACTCTGAGCGGGGGATCGGGCGACGATCGCCTCTATGGTGGCCACGACGGCGGCGCGTTCGGCATCGAGGATGTCTTGAAAGGTGGGGCCGGCAGCGATCGCTTCTATTTCAAGTTCGGCGACGGCCG
>JANPDA010000363.1:0-2884 GCA_031431235.1 Hyphomicrobiaceae bacterium | reverse complement strand
GCCGGCGAGCGCCTTGCGAGCGTTGGCAAGCGCCTCGCTCGCCTTGGCCGTCTCGCCCAGCACGGCATAGGACCGCACCAGCCGCAGCCAGCCGGGCAGATTTCTCCCGTCGGCCGCGAGCTTCTCGGCGAGGCCGGCGACCATGCCGCGGATCATCTCGTTGCGCTGCTCGGTCGTTAGACTGGAGGCAGCCTCGAGGTCGGTAGCGCTCGGGCCGTTGGTTGGCGGCGCTGGACTTCCTCCGACGGCGACGAGCCGCTCGGCGAGCGTCCCCCTGAGCTCTGTGGCCGACACCGGCGTTTCCGCCAGCAGACGGGTATAGGCCGCACGCGCATCGCCGAGCCGACCGTCCTGCTCGGCAGCGACCCCTAGCCAGAAGCGCGGCTTCATGCGCCTTCCGTCAGACGCGAGTGCTTGGTCGAGGGCCTTGCGCGCCTCCTCGCCGACGATGCCGTTGCCGGCGATGATGCTGGCTTCCGCGAAAGCTTCGAGCCGCTCGGGCGTCTCGCCGAGCAGCCGCAAGGTTTGAGCAAAGGCGTTCGCCGCGTCGCTGTAGCGGCCGAGCCGCATGTAGATGGGTGCGACCACGCTCCAGCCCATGCCGTCCTCGGGGTGCTGGCGCAGCCGCTCCTCGACCTGGGCGATCAACGCCTCGATGCTCTGACCTTCGATCGGCAGGCTGGCGCTCTGAGCAAAGGGTCGGCCGGGTAGGCCGGGCGAGCCATAGGCGAGATAGAGCGCGACCGACCCGACTGTCATCAGGGCAGCCGTGGCGAGCAGCAACCGTCCGCGTGCCGCATCGCCCATCGCGACCATCGGTCCAACGGTTTGATCGCGTGATTGAGCGCTGCGCAGTAGCCGGCGTGCGATTTCCGCACGAGCGGCGTCCGCCTCGCGGGTATCGATCTGGCCACGCTCGAGATCGGCGCCGATCTCGCCGAGCTAATCGCGGTAGAGGGCGATCTCCTGGGCGCTCCGGCGCGGCTCATCCCGACGCGCCCACGCGAGCGGAGCGAGCACGCCGGCGAGCGTGCCCGCGGTGATGATGGCAAGAACGATCCAGAACAGCATCGACCCGATGGCACCTTTGGGAAAAGCGGTCTCGGGGGATCAGATAGGCCCGATGCCGGGCCCGGGCAATGCCGATGCGGCAATCGGCTGCTGGGTCAGAGCAGGAAAGGCCGGGGCGTGGCGCAAGGCCACGCCCCGAGGTCCGTCTCGAGGAGGGAGGACCCCGAGCGTGACCTAGTCGTTCCCTCAGGACGCGTGTCCGGCCAATCGCTCGACGGCACGGCACGCGCTCTGCCCCGTTTGCGGCCGGTTTTGCCGGCCGCCTCCGCATGCTTTGCCGGCCGAAAGGAGAACGGCAGCTCGGCATGCGAAGCCTTCTGGCCGCAGTCGGCAGTAGTGGAGCGGCGGGGTTGCGGGGACCCCCGCCGCTCCGAGAGCCGGGTGTTGGCTGCGTTTACACCCGGCTCACAGCCTGTTTTTCGTTGCCCGCCAACTGCGATTCGCTTGCGGCGGCGGGCTTGTCTCGACACCCCCATTCAGTCCCCGCAGCATGGCGTGCGCGTGTTATGTCGTGGGCCGGATTGTGGCTTTTGGCCCGAGTGTGGTCACAAGTGCTGCAAGGTTCGTAACAAAGTTCACGAAACTGCCGGGTCGCCGGGCAAGAGCAAAGCTATGAAAGTGTTTGAGTATTTTGCCGGCCTCTGGTCGGTGGCCTGCTCGCGAGCGAAGGAAAGCGCATTGGCATGCACGACAATGACGTAGGCGTGGTCGCCGTCGCCCGCGTGGCGCTTTCGGTCACGGATCGGCCATGGGACTATGCTCGCATTCACGCTGGCGCGATCGACCGGCACTGGCAGCAGATGCGAGGTGAGCGGCCAGCCCTCTTCGACGGTCGGGTCCACATGCTGGTAGCGGGTGCCGCCGCGGGCGATTGCTACGCGGGCAGTCTGATCGCAACCGACTACAAGAGCTTCACCTATTGGCGCCACAGCGGGTTCGACGACCGCAGCGTGCGCGGCACGGGTGCAGGCGTCGCGCTGATCTCGGGGGAAGGCCATCTGCTGATTGGCGTCGCGGCTGCCGGCACCGCCAACGCCGGGCGCGCCTACCTCTTCAGCGGTGTCCTCGACGAGGGCGACGTGGCGGAGGACGCCAGCCTCGATGTGCGTGCCGCTGCGCTGCGTGAGCTGGCCGAGGAGACTGGCCTCGCCGCTCCCTCGATCACCGCCGATCCGGGCTGTCTGGTGGTGCTCGACCCTCGATGGGCGACCTTCGTCACGGTGGTGCGCTCGGATCGGCCCGCCTTGGAGCTGCTGGCGTCCTGTCGGGCGCATCTCGCCAGCGCGCGGGTCCCAGAGCTATCGGACGTACTCGTGGTCGGATCCGCTGTCGACATCGGGCCCGAGATGCTCGGCCACACCAAAGCGATTGCCCGGCTGCTGCTGGCGCCAGCATGACAGATCACTCACACCAAGGGCCGGAGTTGCCCCCGGCCCAATGAGTTCGCGGCCTCACTCGAGCGAAACGAGCGCTCAGTTGAGGTGCAGCGAGGCGCCGACGCGCAACACGGTCGTGTCCAGATCGCCCTGTGCGGTCGCCGACGTCCCCAGAGTCGTGAACGTGAAATCGTCCTCGCCGAAGCCGTAGTGCAGCACCTCGCCGCGCAGGCTGAAATTCGGCATCATCTTCCATTCCGCGCCGCCACCAACCACATAACCGGTCAGGCGCTGGCTGGCCGAGCATGAATCTCGAACAGATTGACGTTGGAGACCAACTGCCCCATAAGCCAACCATCAGCCGTCGCACAAAACGACAGCGTGGGATCAGCGTACCGCGCCTTGTTTTGGTTGCCCACGTCGCTTAGGGCCGCTTG
>JANPDA010000362.1:0-2902 GCA_031431235.1 Hyphomicrobiaceae bacterium | reverse complement strand
GCGTCCGTCTCCATCACCAGACCCATGATCTCGGCGCCCAGGATCATGTCGTCGGGGTGGCCGAAATAGTGGCGCCGCAGCCTGCCCTCGCGGTCGAAAATCAGGAGCGTCGGCGTGCCGCGCATCTCGTAGGCAGCCATGGTTGCGGGAATGCCGTTGCCGTTGGGCTTGTCGATGCCGACCGGGAAGCCGAGCCGGTATTCGTGCAGGAAGGCGGCGAGCGATTTTTCCCCCATCGCCTCGTGGTGCTCGAACACACAATGCAGCCCGATCACGGTCAGGTCCTCGGCGCTGAAGCGCTGGCGCAGCTTCTGCACCTGCGGCAGGCCGGTCGAAACGCAGCCTGGGCACAGCATCTGGAACGCGAAGATGGCAACGACCTTGCCCTGCTGGCTCTTCAGGTCGATCGGCGCCTCGGTGTTGAGCCACTTGGCGACTTTGAGGGCCGGCGGTTTCTCGAGATTGATCATGGCGCGTCCTTCCGGATTTGGTGGGGACGATCTAGCCGAGCGCGTCGCCATCCACAACCTCGCTGTGTCGCGAGCTTTGGGGGAGGCTTGACAGCGAGGCAGCCGGAGGCGCAAGCGCGCAACGAAGAGGAGCACACCCGATGCCGACCATGCCGCGACCCGACCGCCAAGCCGCCCGCGCCCGTCTCGTCGCGATCGTGGGGGAGCGCTCATTCCAGAGCGGCGTCGAGGTGAAGCTCGCCTCTGGCCGCCTGTCGAGCTTCTACTTCAACCTGAAGCCGACCATGCTGCACCCGGAGGGCGCACGGCTGATCGGATCGTTGGTCCTCGACGCGATCGGCGACGACCGGGCGGACCTCATCGGCGGCCTCGAGATGGGCGCGGTGCCGATTGCGGCCGCTGTCGCTGCCATCAGCTCGGCGGAGGGCCGGCCGGTCGGAGCGTTCTTCGTGCGCAAGTCCGCCAAGGAGCACGGCACGAGGAGCCTGATCGAGGGGCTGGCCAGGGGCGAGGTGCTGACCGGGAGGCGCGTGGTTGTCGTGGAGGACGTGACGACGACCGGTGGCTCGGCGTTGAAAGCGGCGCAAGCCGCGCGTGCCGAGGGTGCAATCGTCGTCCGGGTGGTGACGGTTCTCGATCGCCAGGAGGGGGCGGAGGACGCTTTCCGTCAGGCCGGGCTTGCGTTCACCCCGATCCTGACCCTCGCCGACTTCACCTGAGTCGAGCGGCGCCGCCTACAGGCCCAACTCCATGAACACCGACGCGGGATGATCAGGATAGTCGCCATAGGGGCCACGCTCGACAAAGCCTGCCGCCCGGTAGAGGCGCAGCGCATCGTCTGAGACATTGCCGGTCTCGAGCCGGATCAGCTGCAGCCGCTCGGTCCGCGCCGTCTCGATGAGCCGTGCGAGGATCTGCCGGCCGACGCCGAGCCCGCGCGCTTCGGGTCGCAGGTACATGCGCTTCACCTCGCCATGTTCCAGAGCCTTCACCCAGAGCGCGCCGCAGCCGAGCGCTTTCCCGCCCCGGCGCGCCACCAGAAACCGCACGTCGGGCGCGGCAAGCGTCTCGATGTCGAGGAAATGATTGGCTTCCGCCGGGTAGATGCCGAGATGAAAGTCGTCGAGCGCACGGATGAGAGCCAGCACGTCGGGCTGGCGCGGGTCCTCGAGGGTGATGCGGATGTCGTTCATCGGGTCTGGCCTGCCGACGGTGGGAATTGACTCGATTGACTATGGCCTCGGCTGCAGTTGCGCAAGACGGCGCAGCATGGCATCCCCACTCCCATGATCGGTCTTTTCGATTCAGGCCATGGCGGCTTGACCGTCCTTCGCGCCGTCACGCCGCGCTTTCCAGGGGTGCGCTTCGTCTATCTGGGCGACCACGCCAATGTGCCCTACGGCAATCGCCCGTCCGAGGAGATCGTCGGGCTCACCCGGGAGGGCATCGAAGCCCTGTTCGGACTGGGGTGCCGGCTCGTCATGCTCGCCTGCAACACGGCTACGGCAGTTGCCGCGCGCACGCTGCAGCGCGACTGGCTGCCGGCGAGCCGCTGGGCCGGCACCCACAACGTGCTCGGCATCATCGCGCCGACGGTCGAAGCCGCAACGCAGACGCCGTGGGCGGTGACCTCGCCGCAATATCCCCAGAAGTACAATACCGATCTGATCGCCGTGCTCGCGACGCGGCGCACGGTTGCCTCGGGCGTGTTCCCCGAGGAGATCCGCAAGCGCTGCCCCAAGGTCGAGGTGGTGCAACAGGCTTGTCCCGAGCTGGCCGGCGCGATCGAGGCGGAGCGGCCGGGTCCCGAGCTGGAGGCGCTGGTCGGACGCTATGTGGGGGAGCTGACCGCAGCGCTCGATGGCCGCCCGCTGCACCGTGCCATTCTGGGCTGCACTCACTACGCCCTGGTCGAGGATCTGTTCCGGGCTCGCCTGCCGGCCACGACGCGCCTGCTGTCCCAACCCGACATCGTTGCCGACAGCCTGGAGGACTATCTCGCGCGACATCCGCGGTATCTGGGCGAGATGGGTGTGGGTGCCGTGCCGCCGCTGGTCTTGACGACGGGGGATCTTGCGGCGATTGCGCCTGCGATCCAGCGGTTCTGGCCCGAGCACCCGCCTTTCGAGAGCGTCGCGCTGGCGAGACAGATCCCGAGCTGAGCGCCAGGGCGCAGGACATTGTATCATTCTTGTAACATATGTAACGTGTTGTTCCGTTGGGAACATAAGTAACGCATTGAAATAAATAGAATTTATCTGATATCTCGCGAGAAACGTATCAGCGCCCTTGGACATTGCGAGGCCCCGACCCAAATCATGGTCAGCGGCGGACGACAGAAGATCGAACGATCCAGCGCCAGCCGGAAGAAGAAGCAACCTCACCCGAACCTCGGGATGATCACGGGAGAATGACCATGATGAAGAAGCTCA
>JANPDA010000361.1:0-10387 GCA_031431235.1 Hyphomicrobiaceae bacterium | reverse complement strand
GAGGTCGAGTAGCGGCCACCCTGGCGCAACGCGTCGATGAGCGGCATGAACATGGTCCCACCCACGACATCGAGCGCGACCTCGACCGGACCGCCGGCCTCGCGCCGGATGGCGGCTTCCAGATCCGACGCATCGCGGTCGATCACCGCGCTGGCCCCGAGGCCGAGAAGCAGGCTCTCCTTCGACCGCGAGGCGATCCCGATGACGCGCGCGCCACGCAGCCGGCAGAGCTGGATCGCGGCCGTGCCGACGCCGCCCGATGCGCCCGCGATGACGACGGTCTCGCCAGGCTGCAGGCCCGTACGCTGGATGAGGTTCTCGGCCGTGTGCAGCACGCAAGGAAAGGTGGCGAGCTCGGCATCGCTCAAGGGTGTCTCGATCCTCAGCGCATTGCCGGCGCGCACCTTGGCGTAGTCCGCAAAGCCGCCGTCGCATTCGGAACCGAAGTAGGGGGCATTGGCCGGATCCATCCAATCGCCGGTGCCGAGCAGCCAGGGATCGATCAGCACGCGCTCGCCGACACGCGCGGGATCGACGCCTTCACCGACGGCGGCGATGCGCCCGGCGACGTCGGCACCCTGGATGCGCGGAAAGGTGAGCTTGGCATTAGACCAGGAGCCGGTCGCGGTATCGGCCGTCGCGAAGCCTTGGCTGCCGCCCGTATCGGTGATGCCCTCCGTCACGGTCTTCGAGTACCAGGCCGTGCGGGTGTTGATGTCGGTGTTGTTGAGGCCACAGGCGCCGACGCGCACCAGCACCTCGCCGGGGCCAGGACTCGGAGTCGGCCAGTCCTCCCGGTACTCGAGCTTATCGAGGCCGCCATGCCCGGTGAGGACGACGGCGCGCATGCGGCTGGGCAATGCTTCGCGGGGCTGCATGATCTCAGATCTCCAAAGCCGCCTCGAACCCTTCCAGCACCGCCTCCTCGACTGTTCGCGGCTGGGCGGCATCGCCGACGACGTGCACCGCGATGCCAGACCCGGCCAGCGCGTCCTCGAGGCTGCGATCGGCCTGGAGCGCCCCGTTCATCACGACCGTCTCGGTCTCCTCGGCGAGGATGGCTTCACCGCTGATCAGATGCTGGAAATAGGCGGTCGATTTGTCGGCGCCGTAGAGCTTGGCATAAGGGATCAGCTCGACACCGAGCTTGTGCAGCTCCCCGATCCACTGGTCGCGCACGATGCCTTGGATCTGCTCGCCGGCGACGATGCCGCCCGACATCAGCCGCACGTGGCAGCCGCGCCGCGCGAGCAACTCGGCGACGCCGAGCCCGACCCAGTCGCAGGCCCAGTCGGCGATGACGACGCGCCCGCCCACATTGGCCTCGCCCGCGATGACGGCCCAGGCCTGCACGACGTGGGCGTCCTCGATCGTCTCGGGCAGGACCCGGCGCGGCGTGGCGCCGGTCGCGAGAATCACGGCATCGGGAGCGCGGGCGCGGATGAGATCGGCGGTGGCCTCGACGCCAATCTCTACGTTGATCCCTGCCAGATCGATCTCGCGTTTCAAATTCGTGGTCACGCCGCCGAACTCGGTGCGGCCGGGCAGCTTCTCGGCGAGGCGCACCTGGCCGCCGAGCTGGCGTTCCTTCTCGACCAAGGTCACGCGATGACCCCGCGCCGCCGCCGTGACCGCCGCCTTCATGCCTGCCGGACCACCACCGACAACAAGCACGTGACGGGGCTTCGCAGCTGGCCTCACGGTGCCGTAGCGCACCTCGCGCCCGGCCACCGGATTCTGAATGCAGGAGACGCCGAACCCCGTCAGGCGATGGCCGACGCAGGCCTGATTGCAGCCGACACACGCCCGGATGTCGTCGGCGCGACCGGTCCTCGCCTTGTTGGGAAGCTCTGGATCGGAGATGAGCGCGCGCACCATGCCGACCATGTCGGCCTCGCCCTTGGCGATCACCTCTTCCGCCATCTGCGGCTGGTTGATGCGGCCGGCGACCATGACCGGTTGCGAGATCGCGCGTCTGATGGCGGCCGCTTGGGGCGCGACGTAGCCGTGCGGGACAGCCATGGGCGGAAACACATGGATCCAGCCGCCGGGCGTCGCCGAGGAGCCTGCGATCACGCTGAAGTAGTCGATCAGCCCATCCGTATCGATCGCCTTGCAGACGGCGAGCATGGTGGCCGCATCGAGCCCGCCTTCCGTCATCTCGTCACCCGAGACGCGGATGCCGAGCACCATGCCCTTGCCGATCGCCTTGCGAACCCCGGCGATGATCTCGCGCAGCAGGCGCAGGCGGTTCTCGAGGCTGCCGCCATAGTGATCGGTGCGGGTGTTGGTCGCCGGGTTCAGGAATTGGCAGACGAGATAGCCCATGGAGGCCAGGATCTCGATGCCGTCGAGGCCCGCCTCGGCAAGGCGCCGTGCTGCACTCGCGTAGCCCGCAACGACATCGGCGATCAGCGCCTTCGACATGGGCACCGAGACCACTCGATAGCGATCGTCGGGCTCATCGGAGGCCGAGTACACGCGCGGGCGCGAGCCGTCATGGCTGGACCGGATCGAGCGACCGGCATGGAAGAGTTGGCCGATGACGGCAGTGCCGTGGCGCGCGCACGCCGTCTTCAGGCGTTTCATGCCCGGAATGATCTCGTCGCGGGTTGCGATCAGATAGCCCGAGGGAAAGGCGTGCGTCTCGTGCAGCGCCATGCCTTCCAGGATGATCAGGCCGACGCCGCCCTTCGCGCGGGCCTCGTGATAGGCGATCAGATCCTCGCCGACATTGCCGCGCTCGCCCAGCGACGTTCCGTGCGGGGGATTGAACAGGCGGTTCCTCAGCTCGAGGGGCCCGAGGGCGATGGGGCTGAAGAGATGGGGGAAGCTTGCCATGGACGTACTTTGTAGGTTGGGTTAGCGCGGCCACTATTTCGGCGGTTGTGCAAAGTGGCGGTTCCGCGCGTAACCCAACATCGCACGGCACCTGGTCCAGTTGGGTTACACGCGGCACTTTCACGATGCAAAGCCACTGGCTCGGTGGCCGCGCTAACCCAACCTACGTGACCTACAACAGCCGCTCCTCCCACGGATAGGACGACAGCATCTCGTAGCCCTCCCCCGTCACCAGCACCTGCTGCTCGAGCTTGACACCGTCATGCTCACCGACCGCGCCGATGTAGCTCTCGACGCAGATCACCATGCCGGCCTCGAGCCTGCCGTCATAGGGCGTCTGGCCGCGGAACACGTAGTTCACGCGCGGATACTCGTCGCACATGCCGACGCCGTGGATCACGCAAGGGTAGGCTTGCGCCTGGAGCTCCTCGGGGACAGGCCAGGCGGCCTTCTGGAATTCCACGAATGAGATGCCGGGGCGCACGAGCCTCAGGTTGTGCTCGATCTCGTCGAGCGCCAGCCGATAGAGCTGCTTCTGACGCTTCGAAGGTTTTGCCGGCCCGCAATGAAAGGTGCGCGAGATGTCGGCGAAGTAGCCGAAAGGGCCGACCATGTCGGTGTCGAAGCCGACGAGGTCGCCCGACTCGACGACACGGGGGCTCGCCTCCTGCACCCAGGGATTGGTGCGCGGACCCGATGCCAGCATCCGCCCGTCGTGCCAGTCGCCATTGTTGGCGAGATTGGCGTAGTTGATCAGCGCCCAGAGCTGCAGCTCGGTGACGCCTGGGCGCAGCGCTTCCTTCAATTTCGCGATGCCGAGCTCGGCGACCGCACACGACCATTTGATGCATTCGATCTCGTCGGCCGACTTGATGATGCGTGCCTCCTCCGAGACGAGCACGCCATCGATCGGCTCGAGGCCGCGCTGCAGCAACGCCTGCGTCAGGCTCGGGTTCACGTATTCGACCGCCACGCGGCGATTGTCGGTGCCGAGCTCTTTCAGGAAGCGCACCACATCGTCGGCCAGCAGCCGCGCCGCGTCGGCAAGCGTATCCGCCCCATCGAAGAAGTTGAGTGCGCGGCCGGGCGCGATTCTGTCGGCGCCGGGCGGCGGGCCATAGACGCCGTGGATGACGACCGGGCCATCTTGGGGCACGAACGCATAGGTCGTCGGGATGTGCGCCTGGTAGAGGCCGTAGGTGCGGTACTCGGTGGCGTAGCGCAGCGAGATCGGGTTGACGAGCAGGCACATGGCGGCGTCGTGCTTCTTCAGCGCCTGCCTGAGGCGCCCCTTGCGATAGGCGCGCAAGCGGTCGTGGTCGATCCCGGGCATCGGGCGGACGCGCGCGAGGTCGCTCCAGTCGTCGGCAACGACCATGTGATCGGGCGATGTTCCACTCATGGCGCCATCACCATCTCGATGATCTTGCTCGCATATCCGAGCGTCGAATGCTCCCAGTGAGGTGACAGGCGCCCGCCATCATAGCCGGGGCATTTGCGGCCCTGCTGCATGCCCTTCAGGATCGACATGTCCTCGAGGTTCAGGTCGTTCCAGGTCTTGAAGACCTCCTCGCGCTCTCGTCTGTAGCGCTCGCCGGTCGCAGCCTCCTCGCCGATCAGGAAGATGTGCAGCTCCTCCCGGCAGCGCTCTGGCGACTCCGGATAGGCGACGAGCACGGCGAGCTGGTCGGGGAAGATCTCGACGGCGAAGTGCGGCATGGTCAGGAACCAGGTGCCGCGTCTGGCATCCTCGGGCGAAAGGCCGGGATAGTGCGGCAGTCCCTCGCCGCGGCCGGCCTCCATCATCGGAAAGCGGTAGCCGTTCGTATAGGTGTTGCCCAGCCACTTGCCCGCCCCGCGAATGTTCATGGGTGCGAAGTCCAGGAGCCGCGGGTGGAGCGCGAAGACGTGGTAGTTCTCCATGTAGTTCTCGTAGACGAGCTTCCAGTTGCCCTCCACCTGGAAGTCGAACTTGCCGGCCCAGCGGATGGCGGAGAGGTCGAAGCCGGCGAGCTCGTCGATGACGGGCTGCATCCAGACCTCCAGCGGATCGGCGGTGCCGGAGATGTTGACGAACAGGCAGCCGTGGAACTCCCCGACCCGGACGGGCACGAGATCGAGCTTGTCGCCGCCACCGTCCTTGAACGTGTCGCCCTTCTCGGGGCCGAGGAAATGGGGCCGCGCCCTGAGCTTGCCGTCGAGGCCATAGCTCCAGGCGTGGTAGGGGCAGGTGAGCGTCGCGCGTTTGCAGGGCTCCGTCACGATCTGCATGCCCCGATGACGGCAGACGTTCTGGAAACCGCGGATGACGCCGTCTGGCCCGCGCACGAGCATGATCGGCACGCCGCCGATCTCGAGCGGTTTCACGTCGCCGGGCTCGGGGATCTCAGCCGTCGCGCCCGCGAACACCCAGGCGCGTCGGAAGATGCGCTCCTGCTCGAGATCATGCCATTCCCGCGACCAGTAGGCGGCGTTCGGCAGGCCGGATGCCGCCTCGATCGGCCGGTTGACCTGGGCGAGGCCTTCCTCGCCCAACAGAGCCTTCACACGTCCTTCGATCGCCGACAATGTCGCGATTCCGTCCATCACCAGGCCCTCCCTCCCCGCCCGCTGGCACAAGCCGTCCACTCGGGTGTGATTGCTCGGCACTCTCAGCGCCAAGGCTCGACCATTGTGTCGCTCTCGGCAAGCGATGTCTGCTCGATTAGATATGTGTTTTCCTGATGCCTCGACTGCGCAACCGCTTGCCATCCCTTGCCGCACTGGTGCCGTTCGAGGCGGCTGCCCGGGCTGCGGCTCGACGATGGAGCGAAAGCTTCGTTGCGAGGGGCGGGTGTTGGCCTATCCATCACCAGTTGGCTCTGCCATCAACGCTTCGTCAGGGCAGACCGTTCTCGAGCAAGGGACAATCACCATGAGCTACCACCCGACAGGCGCTCATGCCGAGGCGCTCGTGACGATTCCCTCGGGCACGCCCGATCGGTTTGGCGGCTCGCGACGGGTCGGTGAGCTCGAGACGAGGATGCGTGACGGCTGCGTGCTTCGCTCGGATTTGTACATGCCTGTCGGCTGCGAGCGCGCAGCTACCATCCTGATCCGGCAGCCCTATGGGCGGGCCACGCCAGCCATGATGTTTGCCCAGATCGGCAGCTTCTGGGCGCGCAAAGGGTATGCCTGCGTCGTGCAGGACGTGCGCGGCAAGTTCTCATCCGAAGGCGACTTCGATCCGATGGTCCACGAGGCCCACGACGGCTTCGACACTGTCGACTGGGTGGGCCGCCAGCCCTGGTGCAACGGCAGGGTCGGAATGTGGGGAGAATCCTACTATGGGTTCACCTCCTTGGCCGCGGCAACGGAACAGCCTCCCGCACTGGTGTGCATTGCGCCAGGCGATATTGCGAGCGACCGGCATCGGATCTGGTTCCGCCAAGGCGCATTCCTGTTGAATACGATCGGTCCATGGGCGATCGCCATGGACTCGCCCGAATACGCCGATCTCAGCCGGATCGATAGTTGGCACCGGCCACTCATCGAGATGGCCAATGCGGCGGGACAGAGGGGGCGTTACTTTCAGACGCTCGTCGAGCACGCCTACGATCCTGACTGGTGGGCCAAGCGGGGTGTCAACGACCGGTTGGACAGAATCGTGATCCCGGTGCTTTTCTGGTCGGGCTGGTACGACAATTACACGTCTGGCCTCTTGGCGGATTTCGAGGCGCTGCAGCGCCTTCGTCCCGATCCAGATAGGGTGCACCTGCTCGTTGGTCCTTGGGACCACGAAAGCAGCTCCGAGCAGACGGATCGGGCGATCTGCGTCCCGCTGCCTCCGACAGGGGTACATCGCTGGGATACCTACCAGGCCTTCTTCGATCGTTACCTCATGGGGCATGACAACGGCTTCGGCGCGGGTGGCAGGGTCGAGTACTTCACGATTGGCGCAAACGAGTGGCGGCATTCCCCGACTTGGCCGCCACCAGAGATGCAGCCGACGCCGTTCTACCTGCGATCCGGCGGCGTGCTGACACCCGAGGCTCCGGAGGCACCGGAGTCCCCTGATTGCTACCGATATGATCCGGCCGACCCCGTCGCCCAGACCGTTGGGCTCAATTGCTGGGCGCTCTGCACCGAACTCGGCGACCGGCAGCAAATCGACAAGCGCTCGGATGTGATCACTTACACTACAGAGCCGCTGGCAGCCGACGTCGAGCTGACGGGACCGATCAAAGCCGTGCTCTACGCAGCCTCGAGTGCCCTCGATACGGATTTCACGATCGCCCTCGTCGACGTATTCGAGGACGGGACGGCCAATCAGATCCAGGATGGCATCATACGTGCCGCGTATCGCGACGACCGCTTTCAGGCCTCTCCCCTCGTACCGGGGCGCGTCTACGCACTCACGATCGACCTGGCTGGAACCAGCTATCTGGTGAAGGCCGGCCACCGGGTGCGTGTTGCCGTATCCTCGAGCTGCTTCGATCGCTACGACCGCAATCCCAACACGGGCGAGAGATTTGGTCGCGCGGTCGATTTCCAGCTAGCCGAGCAAGAGATTCATCATAGCCCGAGTCATCCCTCCCACATCCTGCTGCCAATCCTGCCAGCTCGCTGACTTGGCGGTCCTTGCGCCTTCCGGAAGGGGTCGGGACGATCGACGAGGCTCGCGCAAGGCGGCCCCGACCGGAGGCTTACTGACAGAGGAGGGACATCGGCACTCGCAATCCCTGCACTTGGCCGGACCCGAGGCACTACCCCGAGGCGTGCTCGAGAGGGTTCTGTCTGCCATTCCCGCAAGATTCCCTGCAAATTGCCGGGTAGCAGCGAAATGGTCGTCGCCCGGCATCAATCAGCCGAGGTTGAATGGCCCAAAGGAGTCGGAGGGTTTGTCGGAAACCGGGGAAGCAGATCATCGCGACGAGCGGCTATGCAGAGCTGCTCAGCAGCGGACGACGGCCCCATTCGCCTGAAACCACTCGTACGTCGCGGCGAGCCCCTCCTCGAGCCCGATCCGTGCGTGCCACCCCAGCGCGGCGAGGCGCGAGCAATCGAGGCCTTTCCTCGGCATGCCGTCGGCGCGGGAGCGGTCGAAGTCGATCGCGCCGAGGTAGCCGACAACGCGGGCAACCGTCGTGGCGAACTCGGCAATGCTGATCTCGCGACCGGTGCCCACATTCAGGTGCGTCGCGTCGCTGTAATTCTTCAGCACGAACACGGCGGCGGCGGCCAGATCGTCGACGTGCAGGAAGTCGCGCAAGGGCGTGCCGCTGCCCCAGACGGCGACCGACCTGCGCCCTTCGACCTTGGCCTCGTGGAACCGCTGGATCAGGCCGGCGGGGACGTGGCTGTGCTCGGGATGAAAATTGTCGCCGGGTCCGTAGAGGTTGGTCGGCATGATCGAGATGAAGTCGCAGCCGTATTGCCGCCGGTAAGCCTCACACAGCTTGATGCCGGCGATCTTGGCGAGCGCATACCACTCGTTGGTCGGCTCGAGCGAGCCGGTCAGCAAGGCTTCCTCGCGCATGGGCTGGGGCGCGTTGCGCGGATAGATGCACGACGAGCCCAGGAAGAGGAGCTTCTGCACGCCCGCCCGGCGCGCGGCCTCGATCACATTGGTCTCGATGACGAGGTTCTCATAGAGGAACTGGGCGGGCAGGTCCTGATTCGCCTGGATGCCACCGACGCGCGCCGCGGCAAGCACGACCACGTCGGGCCGCACCTTGGCGAGGGTGGCCTCGACGCCGGCTTGGCGCAGCAGATCGAGCTTTTCGCGCGAAATCGTGAGCACGCGGCAATTCTCAGTCGACAGTCGCCGCACGATCGCGCCGCCGACCATGCCGCGATGACCCGCAACCCATACCGTGCGGCCTGCGAGATCGAACGGAAGGGCTTGTGGCATCGGGTGATCGGTGTCGCGCTGGTGTCGGCTCGTCCGCAGATGCGGCAAAGTGGGCTCCAGCTAGGGTCGCCACGCGCCTCCCGTCAAGTTCCAGCCCCTACCGCATCAGCTCCTTCATCGCCTCGTCGAGCCCCCGCAGCGTCAACGGGTACATCCGCCCGGCGAGCAATTGGCGGATCATGCCGATCGAGTGGGTCCAGTCCCAGTGCTCGCGCGGCACCGGGTTCAGCCAGACGCAGTGCTCGTAGCTATCCGCCACGCGCTGCAGCCAGAGCGCGCCCGGCTCGGCGTTCATGTGCTCGACCGCGCCGCCCGCCTGCGTCACCTCGTAGGGGCTCATGCTGGCATCGCCGACAAAAATGACCTTGGTGTCGGCGGGGAAGGTGTGCAGCAGGTCCGAGGTCGGCGTGCGCTCGGTCCAGCGCCGCGCGTTGTCCTTCCAGACGAACTCATAGAGGCAATTGTGAAAATAGAAATGGTCGAGCCGTTTGAACTCGGAGCGCGCGGCCGAGAACAGCTCCTCCGCTCCCTTCACGTGCCAGTCCATCGAGCCGCCGACGTCGAGGAGCATGAGTACTTTGACGGCGTTTCTCCGCTCGGGCCGCATCTGGATGTCGAGATAGCCCCGGTGCGCGGTGCCCTTGACGGTGCCGTCGAGGTCGAGCTCCTCCGCCGCGCCCTCGCGGGCAAAGCGCCGCAGGCGGCGCAACGCGAGCTTGATGTTGCGCACACCGAGCGCCACGTCGTCGGCCAGGTCGCGGTACTCGCGCTTGTCCCAGACTTTCACCGCGCGGAAATTGCGGTTCTCTTTCTGCCCGATCCTGACGCCAGCGGGATTGTAGCCATAGGCGCCATAGGGCGAGGTGCCGCCGGTGCCGATCCATTTGGAGCCGCCCTGGTGGCGGCCTTTCTGCTCGGCGAGGCGTTGCCGCAGCTCCTCCATGATTTTCTCCCAGCCGCCCAACGTCTCGATCTTCCGCTTGTCCTCGTCGGAGAGATAGAGTTGGGAGACGAGCCGCAGCCATTCCTCGGGGATCGCGACCTCGGCGTCGGCGGCATCCGCCATCAGCTCGAGGCCCTAGAAGACATGGCCGAACACCTGATCGAAGCGGTCGAGGTGGCGCTCGTCCTTGACGAGGGCCGTGCGGGCGAGGTGGTAGAACTGCTCGATGCGGCCCTCGGCAAGGCCGACTTCCAACGCCCGCATCAGCGTCAGATACTCGGTCAGCGAGACCGGGATCTTGGCGGATTTCAGCTGATGGAAGAAGGTGACGAGCATGGGGGAGGTGTGGGGCTGGGGCGGGGACAGGTCAAGGGGGGGCGGGTGCGAGCGGGCGCGGCTGTGCGACCCGCAGCACGCCGCGCTCGTCTGCTTCGAGTTGGCGGGACGTTTGCGGCGACGCGCGAATTGCGACGCGACGGGACAGAGGTGGACGATTCTTGTTCTTACTTCACAACAACCGAAAACGTCATGCCCGCGAAGGCGGGCATCCAGACGGCCAACAATTGCGTCGTGCGTCTAGGTTCGGGGTGATCTGAACAACATCACGAGCCGCAAGGCATTGTCTAACAACTGACTTGTCTGGGCGCCCGCCGTCCATGATAGGGGTAGGAAAGGGCTCGCGCCCTCCCCTCCCTCCGAACCGGACTGGC
>JANPDA010000360.1:0-3815 GCA_031431235.1 Hyphomicrobiaceae bacterium | reverse complement strand
GTGCGGCGGGCGCGCCCGCGCGCCCCGGCGCGCCGCCGGCGCCCCCCTCCGCCACGACGTCGCACTCCTGGGCCCCGGATCTTGCTGCGCGGTCTCCAAGGAGACGGAGTGGAGAAGCGATCGACCGGAGCTCGTATGACGGGTGGTGGTCGCAACTTTGGCTAGCCGCTCAGGTCTCCGCGCGGTCGCGGAAAGTCTCGTAGCGGCGTTTGGCGTAAAAGCCCGCTTCGAAGAACGGCGAGGGCGGCAGGCGCTCGGGCTCGCCGAACGACTTCAGATCAGCGGCGAGCGGATTGCTCTCGCCAGCCGCCATGTCGGCCGCGCAAACGCCAGAGACCGTCGACTTCGTCGCCCCGACCCCGTTCTCGCAGACGGCCGTGAAGATGTTGGGCGCGGGTTGAGCCAAGCCATGCGCGAAATTGCGCGAGAGGCAGACGAAGCCGGTCCAACTGTGCTCGATGGTGAGTTCGGATAGCTCCGGGAACCGGTCCCGCAGCAGCCGCCGGTGATGAGGCATGCTCGCCTCGCGGCGCCGATCGCTGGGGATATGATCGAGGCTCAGCGCAAAGCCGGCACGGATCATGATGCGGTGATCATCGGTCAGGCGCACGGTCGGGCTCGAGGTATGGATCGCCGGGAGCAGACCCCAGGGCTTGGCGCCCATGGTCGTGCGCTCAGCTCGTGTCAGCGGCCTCGTCAGGCTGACATGCAACGCGACCGGGAAAATCCGCTGGCGGTGGAAGCCGAAGGCCGGGGCAAATGCATTGACGGCCAGGATCACTTTCTCCGCCTCGACCATGCCACCGGGTGTGGTGGCACGGATCGTGGGCCCATACTCGATCTCGACAACGGGGCTGGATTCCGCCAGCAGCACATTGGCGGGCAGAGCATCGGCGAGGCCGCGCACGAGCTTGGCGGGTTGCATCAGGATGTTGTTGGGGGTCTTGAGCGCCGCGCGATAGTGCCCGGTGCCCAGCGCCTTCCTGGTCTCGGCGCTGCCGAGCAGCTCGTGGGGCTCATCGAGCATGACAAGCTCTTGCGAGAGGCGTTGCAGGCAGGCCTCGCCCTTGGGGCCGACCGCGCCGATATACATGCCGTCGCGTTGCCAGTCGCAGCGGATCTGGTGCCTCGTCACGATGTCGTCGAGGAAGCGCGTGGCGCTCTGGGAAATACGCCGGATGCGCTCGGCGACCGCGATCGGCGAGACGCCCGCAGCCTCGGCCTGATGGCGGATGCCGAGGATGAAACCCGAGTTGCGCCCCGAAGCCCCGTCGCCGACGGTCTTGGCATCGACCAGCACGATGCTGTCGTTGGGGCGCAGCGCGGCGTAGCGATGAGCGGCCGCGAGGCCGGCAAAGCCAGCGCCTACGACGAGGAGGCTGGCCTTGTGGCGGCCTTCGAGCGGCGGCTTGGGCTGCCGACCCGCTGCTGTCAGTTGCCAGCCGTTTCTCGTGTCGTTGTGTGGCAAGGCACGGATCTGGGGCATGGCGGCTCCGGCTGTGATTGTTGGCGTGGGCTGCCGAGCATAGAAGCGTCGCCGCAGCCTGAACAGGGCGCGATTTGCAGCTCTGGCGAGCCCGGCCTATGGTCGGACGCTGAATGCAGCGAACCTCTGGAGACGGCATCCTTGCGCCCGCTATCCCCCGATACCGCTCTGATCGTGATCGACGTGCAGAACGATTTCTGCCCCGGCGGCGCACTTGCCGTCACGGGCGGCGACGAGATCCTCCCCCTCGTCAACCGCATGATTGCAAGCTTCGAGCATGTGGTGCTGACGCAGGATTGGCACCCGGCCGGGCATTCGAGCTTTGCCTCCAGCCATCCCGGCAAGCGGCCGTTCTCCTCGGTCGAGTTGGCCTATGGGCCGCAGACGCTGTGGCCAGATCATTGCGTGCAGGGGAGGCGTGGGGCGGAATTCCATGCAGGACTGCAATGGATGAA
This sequence comes from Hyphomicrobiaceae bacterium, assembly GCA_031431235.1. Classification (GTDB taxonomy): domain Bacteria; phylum Pseudomonadota; class Alphaproteobacteria; order Rhizobiales; family Hyphomicrobiaceae; genus JANNSW01. Next base: position 1,874 of record JANPDA010000360.1, on the reverse strand, counting down.
GGCCCAACTCGTCGTGCGCAAAGGGTTTCGCCTGGGGATCGACAGCTACTCGGCCTTTTTCGAGAACGACCGCCGGACGCCGACGGGCCTTGCCGGCTACTTACGCGAGCGGGGACTGGGGCGGCTGGTGCTCGCGGGGCTCGCGACCGATTTCTGCGTCGCCTATTCCGCTCTCGACGCGGCGCGGCTCGGCTTCGAGACGACGGTTGCGATCGATGCGGCGCGTGCGATCGACTTGCATGGCTCGCTTGCCAACGCGGTCGAGCAGATGCAGGGCTCGGGCGTGAGGCTGGTCGAGGCTGGCGCGGTGCTCGGCTGATCAACGTCCGCGGCCGCGCTGCCAATAGAGCATCGTGACCGTGACGACGGCGGTCAGCGCCATGGTGCCGAGGATGTCGGGTCGCTGGATGAACGAGGTCCAGGCGGCGATCCCCTGCACGAAGCCCCCGCGCCCGGTCAGCACGCTGTTGAGGCCGATCACGACGAGCGAAACCGCAGCAGTCATGATGATCGACGTCACGACCTGCAGGGCGCGTTTCACCAGCTTGGGCACCGAAAATGCGTGGCGTCCGAAGGCGAGCGAGGTGCGGTCCGACATGATTGGGCTCCAGAGAGGCGTGGCCGATTGCACAGCATAGCTGATTCGACCGCGAATGCGGCCCGAGCGAGGCTGACGTCGCCGCGCCATCGATCAGAGCGGACACCGGATCAGATCTGGCGCGCCTCGCGGGGAGCCTCGGCCGAGGCGAGGTCGGCAATGATGGTCTCGCCGGCGATGGCCCGCTGGCCGATGGCCACGAGGGCCTGGCGTCCGGGTGGAAGGTAGATGTCGACCCGGCTGCCGAAGCGAATGAGGCCGATGCGCTCTCCCGCCCCGATGCTGGCGGTGTCGGTGACGAACGACACGATGCGACGCGCGATGAGCCCCGCAATCTGGACGACCGCGATCTCCTCGCCGCCAGCGGTGGCGATCACGGTCGACTTGCGCTCGTTGTCCTCGCTGGCCTTGTCGAGGCTCGCATCGAGGAAGGAGCCGGGCATATGCGCCGAGCGAGCCACGCGGCCGGCCACCGGCGCGCGCTGAATGTGGACGTCGATGAGCGAGAGTACGATCGAGACCCGCGTCCGTGGTCCTGGTCCGAAGCCGAGCTCGGGCGGCGGCGTCACCGCTTCGATCTGCGCGATCCGCCCGTCGGCGGCGGCGAGCACGAGGCCATCGCGCAACGGGACGACGCGATCGGGGTCGCGGAAGAAGAAAGCAATGGCGATCGTGAGCAGGATCGCGAGCCAACCGAGCGGTGGCCAGAGGAACAGCAACACCAGCGCAATGGCGGCGGCGAGCCCAACGAACTTATGCCCGTCGCGATGGATCGGCACGAACAACTCGGCAAAGCTGTCGATGAGGCCGTGGCGGTCGATCATGGCAGCACCTGCGTGCTCACGCTCCCACCAGCGTTGCCCGGTTCGGGCGCTCCTTGCCGATCACCTCGGCTTCCTCCTCGAGCGCGTGGGCGAGGCGCTCGCGGGCCTGCTCGGCCTCGCGCTGGCGTGTCCACATGCTCGCATAGAGGCCGTCCCGCTCCATCAGCTCGCCATGGGTGCCCTGCTCGGAGATCTCGCCCTTGTCGAGCACGATGATGTTGTCGGCGTGCACGATCGTGGACAGGCGATGGGCAATCACGAGCGTAGTGCGGTTGCGGGCGACCCGGTCGAGCTCGTCCTGGATCTCCTTCTCGGTGTGGCTGTCGAGCGCGCTCGTCGCCTCGTCGAGCATCAGGATCGGCGGACCCTTGAGGATGGTGCGCGCGATGGCGACACGTTGCTTCTCGCCGCCCGAGAGCTTCAGGCCGCGTTCGCCGACCATGGTCTGGTAG
>JANPDA010000359.1:0-1929 GCA_031431235.1 Hyphomicrobiaceae bacterium | reverse complement strand
GGGCGGGCCTCCCGCAGGAGCGGCTCTTCGATCTGGCAGCGGTCAATCGCCACCGGGCAGCGCGGCTGGAACGGGCAGCGCTCCGGCCGATTGAGGAGCGACGGCGTCAATCCAGGGATTCCCCGGGCGGCCTCCTTGCGGTCAATGGTCGGCAAGCTGCCAATCAACAACTTGGTGTACGGGTGGATGGGGTCGGCGAAGACCTCTTCCACGCTGCCCGTCTCCACCAGGTCGCCGGCGTACATGACCCCAATGCGATCGACGGATTGGGCCATCAGTCCCATGTCGTGTCCGATGAGAACGATCGAAGCCCCCAGGGCCTGCCCAAGGGTCTTGAGCGTCTCCATCACCTGGCGCTGGACGACAACGTCGAGGGCGCTGGTCGGCTCGTCGGCGATGATCACCTTCGGCCGCAGACAGATCGCGATGGCGATGCACACGCGCTGCTTCATGCCGCCGCTCAGCTCGTGGGGGTACATATCCGCCACGTTCCGGCGCAGACCCACCAGGTCGAGCAGTTCGCCGATGCGGTTGGACAACTCACTGGCGGACAGCTGCACGTCGTGGTCGCGCAGCGCGTTCGCGATCTGGGGCCGCACCCGCATCACCGGATTGAGCGAGTTCATCGCGCCCTGGGCCACCAGCGCGATCTCCTTCAGCCGCATCTGGCGCATCTTCTCCGCGGGCAGGTCGAGCAGCGAAACGCCGTCGAGAATCACCTGACCGCTCTCGATCTTGCCGGGCGGCCTAATCAGCCGCATCAGGGCCATCGCGGTGGTCGACTTGCCCGACCCGGACTCGCCGACCAGGCCCAGGCGCTCGCCGACGCCCAGATCAAAACTGACCCCGTTGGCCGCCTTCACCACGCCGCTGCGCGTATAGTAACTCACCCGCAGGTCGCGCACCTGGAGGATGCTCTGGTTCACGCCGCGCGTCTGCTGGACAAACGGCTCGGTCGTCATACCTTCGCCTGGAGCCGCGGGTTCGCGATCTGGTCCAGACCCTGGCTTAACAGGAACAACCCGACGAAGAGGACGACGATGATCACGATGGGCGGCATGAACCACCACCACATCTGACGGATCAGGGCGCCATAGTTAATTGCCCAATACAGCGTCAGGCCCAGCGACGGACTGTTTATGGGTCCCAGCCCCAGGGTCGACAGGCCAAACGAGGCCAGGATCGCCCCGGAAACCGCGCTGACCAGGTTGGCGGCCAGATACGGCAGCAGATTGGGCAGCAGCTCCCCGACGATGATCTTCAGCGGGCCGGCGCCGTTGAGCTTGGCCACCTGGACATACATGCGCTCGCGGATCGTGAGCACCTGCGCGCGCACCGCCCGCGCCGGCCACATCCACGAAAGCGCGGCGATGATCAAGGCCACGCTCTCGATGCTCACGGTCCCGATCATGGATGCGACGATGATCAGGATCATCAGACCTGGGATCGTCAACAGGACGTCGATCAGCACCCGGATGACCTCGTCGACCACGCCGCCCACGTAACCGGCGATCAGGCCAATGATGGCGCCGACGGCCACGCCGATCACCCCGGCGATCAGGCCGATTTCCAACGAGGCCGGCGTCGCATAAATCATATCGGCGAGCACGTCCCGGCCCTGCTGATCGGTCCCCAGCCAGTGGTCGCTCGACGGCGGTTTGGCCACCCGCCCCGCGCCGACGTCGGCCATGTCGCGCGGCACAAACAGTCGGCCGATCACACCAAACAGTGAGATCGCGACGACGATGACGAGGCCGGCTGCCACCAGGCGATAGCGATCAATCCAGCCGAGGATCCGGTTCTCGGACTTAATCGGCAGGCTGGTTGTGCCGGTTGTGCTGGTCACAGTGGTCATGCGGCCTAACCTCGCTGATACCTGATGCGCGGGTCAATGAGCGGATAGAGCAGGTCCAGCGCCAGCAATACCAC
>JANPDA010000358.1:0-3335 GCA_031431235.1 Hyphomicrobiaceae bacterium | reverse complement strand
TGACGCGCGCGGGCAGCGTGACGGAATCGTGCGTGACCGAGCCAGGGGGCACGAGCGTCAAGAGGTGACGGATGCAGTTCAAGCGGGCGCGACGGCGATCGACGGCCTCGACGACCCACCAGCGCGCCTCGGGGATGTGGGTGCGCGCGAGCATTTCCTCCTTCGCCTTGGTGTACTGCTCCCAGCGCCGCCGCGATTCGAGGTCCATGGGCGAGAGCTTCCATTGCTTGGTGCGATCCTCGATGCGGGTGCGGAAGCGCAGCTCCTGCTGCTCGTCGGTGATCGAAAACCAGTATTTGATGAGGACGATCCCGGAGCGCACCAGCATTCTCTCGAAGTCCGGCACCGCGCGGAAAAACTCATCGACTTCGGCCTCCGAGCAGAAGCCCATGACGCGCTCGACGCCGGCCCGGTTGTACCAGGAGCGATCGAACAAGACGATCTCGCTGGCGGCCGGTAGATGCGCGACATAGCGCTGGAAGTACCACTGGGAGCGCTCGCGCTCACTGGGAGCGGGCAGCGCGGCAACCCGGCAGACCCGCGGATTGAGCCGCTGCGTGATGCGCTTGATGGCACCGCCCTTGCCGGCCGCATCCCGCCCTTCGAAAACGACGACGACTTTCAACTTCTGGTGGACCACCCAATCCTGCAGCTTCACCAGCTCGCGCTGCAGACGGAACAGGTCACGGAAATAGGCATGACGCTCGCTCTGACCTGCCTGATCGCTGCCGGGTGCGTCGGCCAGCAGCGCCGCGATCTCGGAGTCGTCCAGCTCCAGCTCGAGCTCCTCGTCGAAATGCTCGGCGGCCTCGATCGCGAGCATGCGGGACCTTTCGGCCCTATCCAGATTGCCTTGGCTCACGCTTGCGTCCTCCTCTGGTTCAACTCAATACGGAAGCTGTCAGCAACTGCGTGTAGGGATGCTGCGGGTCGTCGAGCACCTGGTCGGTCAGACCTTCCTCGACAACGCGGCCGTCCTTCATCACCATCAGCCGGTCGGTCAGCAGGCGGGCCACGGCGAGGTCGTGGGTCACGATGATGGCGGCAAGCCCGAGGTCGCGCACGAGCACGCGCAGCAGATCGAGCAGCCGCGCCTGGACCGAGACATCGAGCCCGCCGGTTGGCTCGTCCATGAGAACGAGGCGCGGCTTCGACACCAGCACACGCGCGATCTGCAGCCGCTGGCGCATGCCGCCCGAGAAGGTCCATGGGCTGTCGTCGATACGCGCCGCGTCGATCTCGACCCGGCCGAGCCAGTCGACCCCTGTCTGCCGGATGTGGCCATAGTGCCGGTCGCCGACGGCCATCAGCCGCTCGCCCACATTGGCCCCGGCCGAGACGCCCATGCGCAGGCCTTCTCGCGCATCCTGGCGCACGAAGCCCCATTCCGTGCGCATCAGCAGGCGCATCTCCGCTTCGCTCATGCCGTCGAGGGAGCGCAGGCGTCCATCGCGCATCTGATACTCGACCCGGCCCGCGCTCGGCTCCAGCTCCGAGGCGAGGCACTTGAGCAGCGTCGTCTTGCCCGAGCCTGATTCGCCGACGATTGCGAGCGCCTCGCCCGGCCACAGGTCGAAGTTGACGTCGAGGCAAGCCGCCCGCTCGCCGAAGCGTTTGCCGAGGCCCGTTGCGCGCAGCAGCGGAAGTGGCTCCCTCGAGGCGTGTGCTGTTCGGCTCATCGTGCCTCCGTGGCGCCGACGACCTCGCCGCTGCCGTGATGTCCCTCGTCCTGGCGGCGGCTGCAGTAATCCGTGTCCGAGCAAACGAACAGGCGGTTGCCCCGGTCGTCCACGATCACCTCGTCGAGATAGCTCGTCTGGGATCCGCAATGGGCGCAGACGTGCGGCCAAGTCTGCACGCTGAAGGGGTGGTCCTCGAAGTCGAGGCTCGCTACGCTGGTGTAGGGCGGCACTGCGTAGATGCGCTGCTCGCGCCCGGCACCGAAGAGCTGCAGGGCGGGGGAGTGGTTCAGTTTCGGGTTGTCGAACTTGGGGATGGGCGAGGGATCGAATACGTGGCGGCCGTTCACCTTGGCCGGATAGGCGTAGCTCGTGGCGATGTGGCCGTGGCGTGCGATGTCCTCATAGAGCTTCACATGCATCACGCCATACTCCTCGAGGGCATGCATCTTGCGCGTCTCGGTCTCGCGCGGCTCGAGGAAGCGCAGCGGCTCGGGAATCGGCACCTGGTAGACGAGGATCTGGCCGGCGTGCAGCGGCTCCTCGGGTACGCGGTGGCGCGTCTGGATGATCGTCGCTTCCGTCGTCGCGGTCGTCGTCCGGATGCTCGCAGTCCGCACGAAGAACTTGCGGATCGAGACGGCATTCGTCGTGTCGTCGGCGCCCTGGTCGATCACCTTCAGCACGTCGTCGGGCGTCAGCAGCGAGGCGGTGAGCTGCACCCCTCCGGTGCCCCAGCCATAGGGCATCGGCATTTCGCGGCTGGCGAAGGGCACCTGGTAGCCAGGCACGGCAACCGCTTTCAGAAGTGCACGGCGGATCATGCGCTTCGTCTGCTCGTTCAGATAAGCGAAGTTGTAGGCTGGCGGGCTCATTGCGCGGCCTCCTTGCCGGGAGCCACATCCGCGTTGCGCTCGGCGTACTCCCGCCTGAGCTGGCGGATCAGCGAAAGCTCGGCCTGGAAGTCGACGTAGTGCGGAAGCTTCAGGTGCTCGACAAAGCCCGACGCCTGGACATTGTCGCAGTGGGAGAGCACGAACTCTTCGTCCTGGGCCGGCGCGCCGCCCTCCTCGCCCAGCTCCGCGGCCCTGAGAGACCGATCGACCAGGGCCATCGACATGGCTTTGCGCTCGAGGCGCCCGAAGACGAGGCCATAGCCGCGCGTGAATTGCGGCGGTGCCTCGGCCGACCCCTTGAACTGATTGACCATCTCGCACTCGGTGAGTGTCATCGTGCCGATCTCGATCGCCATGCCCAACTCCTCCGGCACGATCTCGACCGCGACTTCTCCGATCCGGATCTCCCCCGCGAACGGGTGCGAGCGGCCATAGCCCCGCTGTGTCGAGTAGGCGAGCGCCAGCAGGAAGCCTTCATCACCGCGTGCGAGCGTCTGCAGCCTCGAGTCGCGCCCTGCGGGAAACACCAGCGGATCGCGCGTGATGTCGGCGGGCTCCCGCTCGTTGTCCTGGGTTTGGGACGTCGTCGGCTCGATCAATCCCTCATCGCCGAGGAGATTGAGGATGCGGGGCGGCACCGGTTCCATGCCATCGCCAGAGCCGGGCGGAAGCGGAGCGGACGTATCCGAGCCTGCGAGCGCATGGTCGAGCAGACGGTGTGTATAGTCGAAGGTCGGACCGAGGATCTGCCCACCGGGAA
>JANPDA010000357.1:0-2901 GCA_031431235.1 Hyphomicrobiaceae bacterium | reverse complement strand
AGATCGCGCGGCGCGAGCCCCCACCGCGCAGCGCGCGCGGGCGCACCTGTTAGGACGAGCACGTCGCACGCACGCGCGAGCGCGTGCACCGCCTCGCGTCCGGCCGGCGCGCGCAGATCCGCCACCACGCTGCGCTTCCCGCGCAGCCAGAGCGGGCTCGCCGCGAGCCAGCGAAAGCGCTCGCCGCCCGGTGGCTCGATCTTCACGACGTCGGCGCCGAAATCCGCGAGCACGGTGGTGGCGACGCCGCCGACCGGGCCGCTGCCGAGGTCGAGCACGCGAATGCCGGTGAGGGGTCCTGAGTGATGCAAGGCGCGGGCCCCCGAGTCGGTGCGCGGGGGGCGTGTTGTGCACTCGCCGCGCGCCGTGGCTTCTGGGTAGCGCCAATCCACGATTCGCGTCGGCGAATGGTTCGCCCAGTGCATGCGGATCAACCGATGCGCGGCACGAGCGCTGTCCGCCGTGACGGTGAGGCGAGAAATTGGCGATCGCGAGGAGACGGCCGCTACGTCAGCTGTCCAGCAGGGCGTTCGATGACAGGGGAATGCGCGCCTCGATGTCCGTGCCCGCGCGGAGAGCGGACTTGACGTCGAGGATTCCGCCCACATCGGTCGCTCGCAATTGCATGCCGAGCAGGCCAAGGCCCCTCTGCCCTCCGCCTCTGGTTGCGAGATCCTCCAGGTCGAAGCCGACCCCGTCGTCGTGGATCGCAAATTGAACGAAGGCGTCCTCCCGCGCGACGGACAGGTTGACGTGGCGTGCGCGGGCGTGCTGCTCGACGTTTCTCAGGGCTTCCTGGAGAATGCGGTAGATCGCCAACTCGATGTCGCCGGGCAGTCGCTCGGTCAACGTCACGCAGTTGAGTTCGACCGACACGCCCGTCCGCTCCTCGAACTCCGTGCCGATGTTGCGCAGGACGGCGACCAGGCCAAGTTCCCGCAAGACACTGGGCCTTAGCGTGCGCGAGATGCGCTCCACTTCTCCGGCCGTCTTCCCGAGCAAATCGAACATAACCCTCGCTTCGGTCATGGCTGGCTTGTTAGGTCCCAAATGCCTGTCTTCCATCGCACGGCCGCGCAGGAGGGCGACCAAGAGCAGCTGTGTGACGTTGTCGTCCAACTCGAGCGCCACGCGCCCCCGCTCGACTTCGTGCGCTTGCATCACGCGTTGCGTCAAGGCCCGCAATTGCTCCTCCGCCCGGCCGCGCTGGATCACTTCGGCGAGCAGCGCGCGGTTAGCCTCCGCGACCTCTCGGCCCTGGCGATACAACTCGGCGAAAACGGCGACCTTCGAGCGGAGGATGGTCGGATTCACAGGCTTCTGGAGGTAGTCCACCGCGCCGACGCTGTAGCCATCGAGCACGTGCTGGTCTTGGTTATAGAAAGCCGTCAGGAAGATGATCGGCACATTCGCGGTCTTCCGGCGCTCTTTGATCAACTGCGCCAGCTCGAATCCATTCATTCCGGGCATCTGGATGTCGAGGATGAGAAGAGCGAACTCCTCCACGAGGAGGGCGAGCAGGGCCTTCTCGGCGGATTCGGCCCGGATCAGCCGATAGCTGGGGTCGTCGAGCAAAGTCTCGAGCACGCTGAGGTTCCTCGGCTCATCGTCCACGATCAGGATGTTGATGGGTTGTTTCATGCTCGAGGCGCTCGAGTGTCGGAGCATCCGGGCCGTGCGAGCTTTGCGAGACAGTCGTCCACGATGCGGTCTTTCACCGGAAGAGCCAAACGCGCATGAGCGACAGGAGTTGGTCGGTGTTCACTGGCTTCGCGATGTAGTCGCTCGCTCCGGCATCGAGGCACTTGTCGCGGTCGCCTTTCATCGCTTTCGCCGTCAGCGCGAGAATCGGGAGCGTGCGGAACGCGCTGAGTTGGCGGATTCGTCGCATCGTCTCGTAGCCGTCCATCTCGGGCATCATGATGTCCATGAGCACGAGGCTGATGTCGGGCGTGGTCTGGACGAGGTCGACCGCTTCGCGGCCGCTGGTCGTGCTGATGACCTCCACGTCATGGTTCTCGAGTAGCGAGGTGAGGGCGAAGATGTTGCGCGCGTCGTCATCGACCACGAGCACTTTGCGGCCACGCAGGACTTCCTTGGAGCTGTGAAGTTTCTCGAGCATCGCCTGCTTTTCCTCGGGGAGGTCGGAGACGACGCGATGCAGGAAGAGCGCGGTCTCATCGAGCAGGCGCTCGGGACTTTGCACGTCTTTGAGGACGACACTTTTCGCCATCGTCTTGAGCTGCACCTGCTCCTCGGCGGTCAGGTCTTTGCCCGTGAAGACGACCACGGGCACGTCTTCCAGCGCGGGCTCGACCTGCATTCTCTGCAGCAGCTCGAAGCCCGTCATGTCGGGCAGCCGCAGGTCGAGCACCACGCAGTCGAAGGCCTGGTCGAGCAGCGCCTCCAGCGCCTCGCCGCCGGTGCCGGCGGTGACCATCTCGATGTCGCTATGCCCGAGCAACTCACAGATGGAGGCTCGCTCGATGTCGTTGTCCTCAACCACGAGCAGCCGCTTGGTGCGCGGCGCGGTGAAGTCCTTGATGCGATCGAGCCCAGCCTTCAGCCCCTCGGTGGTGGGCGCTTTGACGAGGTAGTTGAAGGCGCCGTGCGAAAGCCCGTGCTGGCGTTCTTCCTCCAAGGTGACGACCTGCACCGGGATGTGGCGCGTGGCTGGGTCGAGCTTGAGCTGGTTGAGAACCGTCCAGCCAAGCATGTCGGGCAGGAAGATATCCAGCGAGATGGCCGCCGGGAGAAACTGCCGTGCGAGCGAAAGGCCGAGCGCGCCTTTCAGCGCGACGATGCCCTTGAAGCCCTTGTCCCGCGCCAGCCAAAGGAGGATGCGCGCGTAGTGCGGATCGTCCTCGATGATAAGCAGAACCGGATCGCCGTCCTGGATGG
>JANPDA010000356.1:0-17112 GCA_031431235.1 Hyphomicrobiaceae bacterium | reverse complement strand
GGCCGATCGCATTCGCGACGAGATCGTCGCGCTCGGGGTGACGCTGAAGGACAGCAGGGACCCCAAGACCGGCGAGGCGGTGACGACGTGGGAGGTGGCGGAATGAGTGGCCCGGCTCCGATCGGGGGTCTCGCCGCCGAGGAACAGGGGGCGCTCGACAGGTTCATCGCGGCTGTGCGCACCCACTACGGCAATCGCCTGCATGAGATCGTGCTCTTCGGCAGCCGTGCGCGCGGGGATTACCACGAGGAGAGCGACGTCGACTTGGCGATACTCCTCGATGACGGCGAATGGGACTATTGGGATGAGAAGACGCGAATCGGTGACTGGGCGGCAGACGCCCTTATCGACCACGGCCTCTACATCCAACCTTGGCCCATTGCCTTATCCAATTGGAAGCATCCCGATCACTTCGCCAATGCAAGCTTCGTTCACGCCGTCCGGCGTGATGCCAAACAAGTGCTGCAAGCCTCATGACCCTCACCCGCCTCCATCTCTTCGACACCACCCTGCGCGACGGTGCGCAGACGCAAGGGGTCGACTTCTCGGTCGCCGACAAACGGCGGATCGCGGGCGTGCTCGACGAGCTCGGCCTCGACTACATCGAAGGCGGCTATCCCGGCGCCAACCCGACCGACACCGAGTTCTTCGCCACGCCGGCAGGCTATCGCAAGGCCCGCTCGGTCGCGTTCGGCATGACCAAGCGGCCAGGGCGCTCGGCCGCCAATGATCCGGGCTTCCGGGCGGTCCTGCAGGCCAACGCCGACGCCGTCTGCCTCGTCGCCAAGTCCTGGGACTACCACGTTCGGGTCGCGCTCCAGTGCTCCAACGAGGAGAACCTCGAGAGCATCGACCAGTCGATTCGCGCGGTGGTCGCCTCCGGCCGCGAGGCAATGCTCGATTGCGAGCATTTTTTCGACGGCTGGAAGGCAAATCGCGATTATGCGCTCCGCTGCGTCCACACCGCGCTGGAGGCCGGCGCCCGTTGGGCCGTGCTCTGCGACACCAATGGCGGCTCGCTGCCCCACGAGGTCGAGGCGATCGTGGGCGATGTGGCCAAGGCGGCGCCAGATGATCGCCTCGGCATTCATACCCACAACGATACCGAGCAAGCCGTCGCCAATACGCTCGCGGCGGTCCGCGCCGGTTGCCGGCAGATCCAGGGCGCACTGAATGGACTGGGCGAGCGCTGCGGCAATGCGAATTTGACCTCGCTGATCCCCACGCTGGTCCTCAAGCCGGAATTTGCGAGCCGCTATCAGACGGGTGTCAGTCGGGAGCGGCTGCAGCGCCTGACTGCTGCCAGCCGCGTGCTCGACGAGATCCTCAACCGCGCGCCGAACCGGCAGGCGCCCTATGTGGGTGAGAGCGCCTTTGCGACGAAGGCGGGCATCCATGCCTCGGCGATCGTCAAGGCGCCCGAGACCTACGAGCACGTGCCGCCCGAAACCGTCGGCAATCGTCGCCGGCTCCTGATCTCCGATCAGGCGGGCCGCTCCAATGTGCTCGCCGAGCTGGAGCGTATCGGCATCGCCGTGCGCAAGGACGATCCCCGCATCGCCATGCTGCTCGAGGAGGTCAAGAGCCGTGAGGCGATCGGCTATGCCTACGAAGGGGCGGATGCCTCGTTCGAGTTGCTCGCCCGGCGCACGCTCGGCGAGGTGCCCGAGTACTTCTCCGTCGACAGCTTCCGGGTGATCGTCGAGCGCCGCCACAATGCGAATGGCAGGCTCGTCACGGTTGCCGAAGCCTCCGTCAAAGTCTTCATCAAAGGCGATCCCGAGCCACTGCATTCGGTGGCCGAGGGCAACGGACCGGTCAACGCGCTCGATCAGGCACTGCGCAAGGACCTCGGCCGCTACCAGGATTTCATCCGCGATCTCGAGCTTGTCGATTACAAGGTGCGCATTCTCACGGGTGGCACCGAGGCCGTCACGCGTGTGCTGATCGAGAGCCGCGACAAGGCGACAGCCGAGCGTTGGATGACCGTTGGCGTCTCGCCCAACATCGTCGATGCGAGCTTTGAAGCCCTCGTCGACTCGATCACATACAAGCTGCTGAAAGCGGGCGCCAAGGCGCCGTGAGCGATGCCAGGGAGTTGACTGATGACAACCCTCACGACAATCGAGATCGGCGGTAGCCCGCACGAGCGGGGCCGGGCCTATGGCACGGGGCTGCGCGCTCTGATCGTTGCTCGCGACCGGGCGTGGCGCGAGGCCATCACGCGTGGCACCGGGCTGGCGGCGGATGATTTTCTGGCGAGGTTTCTCGCGGAGACGGACTTCCTGCCGGCGATCGAACGGCAGACGCCGGAGCTGCTGGATGAGGTGGCCGGCATCGCGGAGGGCTGCGGCCTTCCGTTCGAGGCGATCTATGCCGCGCAATTGATGGACGAGGAATGGGGGTTCAGCGAGATGCTGGCAGGGCGGCGCGAGCATTGCTCGAGCCTGGGCTCTCACGACGCCGCGGGTCGGCGTTCGATGCTTGCCCAGACCATGGACCTCCCCACCTGGAACGACGGCTTTCAGGTGGCATTGACGATCCGCGATCTGGAGCCCGGCCTCGACGCCATCGTCCTCACCATGGCTGGCATGATCGGGCTGAACGGCATGAACAGTGCCGGTCTCGGCGTCGTCGTCAATACGCTCGCCCAGCTGCGCAGCAATCCCAAGGGACTGCCGGTCGCCTTTGCTTCGCGCGGCGTGCTGCGGCATCGCACCCACGTCGCTGCGATCGCTTTCCTGCAGGGCGTGCACCACGCCTCGGGGCAGAACTTCATCATCGGCGACCGGCAGCTCGTGAGCGACCACGAGTGCTCGGCCGCCGGTGCGTTCGCCTTCGTGCCGGAGCGTTCGCGGAGCGGTCTCGTGTGGCACGCCAACCACCCGCTCGCGAGCAGGGATCGCAGCGCCCGTGCCGATGCCGGTGCGCTCGTTGCCAGCGATGAGAACACTCATTGCCGGATGGCCGTGCTCGACCATCAGCTGCAGGGCCGCAAGGCGCCGCTCGGCGTCATGGAAGCTCAGCTTCTGCTCGCCAACCGAGACAATCCGCGGCATCCGATCTCACGGCGTCTGGGTGAGAACGGCTCGCACGCCTTCACGTTTGCGACCGTGGTGTGGGATCTGGGGCCAGAGCCGGTTGCCCACATTGCGCCGGGGCCTGCCTGCACGACGCCGTTCGTCGCCTTGCCGCTGGCTAGACGCTCTGCACTCGCCGCCGAATAGGGGTCCCGATGGGCAGCAATCGATATCCAGACATCGATGGAGCCCGGCTTTGGCAATCGATCGAGGCGATGGGGCGCATCGGCGGCTTGCCCAATGGCGGCTGCAACCGCCAGGCGCTGACGGCAGTCGACAAGGAGGGGCGCGATCTTTTCGCACGCTGGTGCGAGGCTGCCGGCGCCCGGATGCAGATCGACCGGTTCGGCAACCAGTTCGCGCTTCGGCCCGGGACGATGCCCGAGCTGCCACTGGTGGCGACGGGTAGTCATCTGGATACGCAGCCCAAAGGCGGCCGGTTCGACGGGGTCTATGGCGTGCTTGCTGGGCTCGAAGTGCTGCGGGCCCTAGCCGACGCGCAGGTCGTGACCCGACGCACGATCGCTGTCGTCAACTGGACCAACGAGGAGGGCTGCCGGATCATCGCGGGTTGCACCGGCTCAGGTGGCTTTGCGGGCTCGATCTCCTCAGTGGAGGCCCTCGGCACCAGATCAATCGATGGAACGACGGTCGCCGAGGACCTCGAGCGCATCGGCTATGCAGGGCCGCTCGGGCCGCGGGCCTTCGACATCTCGGCCTACGTGGAAGCCCATATCGAGCAAGGTCCGATCCTCGAGCGCGAGGGCGTTGCGATTGGCATTGTCACGGCAGTGCAGGGCGCGCGTTGGTTCCGTGTCGTCGTCGATGGCACCGACCGTCATGCAGGCACCACGCCGTTCGAATTGCGGCAGGACAGCCTCGTCGCTGCCGCCGAGGCAATCGTTGCGTTCGATGCGCTCGGCCGCAAGCACGGGCCTGACCTGAGAATCACGGTCGGACGGATCGAGGCCGCTCCCGGCTCGATCAACACGACGCCCAGTCGCACGACTTTCACCATCGATCTGCGTCACCCCGCGAGCACCATGCTCGATGCCATGGCAGGCGAGATCGAGCGGATCATGCAGGCGTCGACCGCACGAACCGGCACCACTCACGCGATCGAGCGTTTGATGGAGATCGCTCCCGTCTCGTTCGATGCGCGGGTCGCCGACCATTTGCGCGACGCAGCCAAGGGGCTCGGCATCCAGCACCGGGACATGCTTTCAGGCGCGTTCCACGATGCGTGCTACATCGCTCCCGTCGCGCCGACGGCCATGCTGTTCATTCCATGCCGCGACGGCATCAGCCACGCCGAGGAAGAGTATGCTTCCCCGGCGCACTGCGCGGCAGGCGCGCAGGTGCTGTTGTCCGCACTCGTGGAGCTCGCGAACGCTCGACCCACGCCGGCTGATGTTCCGCCCCATTCATTCGATTCCGGCGAAGCTGGATCAATGTATGGAAAGACGGAGCACAAACAAAGAGTTGGCTAGTGGAGCGAATTTGACATTTGAGCCCCGATTGCCGCAAGGCTCGACCTCGAATGTCAAACTCAAAAGCTCCACTAGAATCATAAAGTCGCTAGTGGTCCTTGTAAATCCGACATTTGCTCGGGCGCGTGCTGCCAGCGGATGCAAATGTCGGATTTGGACCACTAGTGGGCTGGCCATTCATTTGGGGTACCGAATGAATGAGTCGGAACACTAGCGGCCTTGCGACGAGTTCGAGTGTGAGATCGAGATCGAGGCGACGATTGTCGACAACGCCTCCATGAACTCATGCCGCTGGCTTTCCGGCAGCGCTTCCAACAGGCGTCCGTCGACCCGCTCGGCACCTGGCTCGGCCGCCTTGAGCATCGCCCAGCCGGATTCGGTCAGCTTCACGGCATAGGCGCGGGCATCCTGCTTGGTGCGGCGGCGTTGGATCAGCCCCTTCTTCTGCAGGCGGCGGATCAGATCGGCCAGCGTCGAGCGGTCGATGCCCGTGAGGTCTACGAGGCCGGTTTGGCTGATGCCTTCGTTCTCGGAGATCGTCCGCAGAACCGTGAACTGCCTCGGCGTCAACCCTTCCTGCCCCATCTCCGCGGCGAAGATTTCAGCGGCGCACTGGCCCGCGCGATGCAGCAGATGCACGGGAGACAGGTCCATCGGATTGCGGTCGTTTTCGTTGCTCATGTTCCCACCTCACACTCGCTGTTGCCGGAGGCACCCCAATGTGAGCGATACCGGCTGCGAGCCCATGTGTTGCCTATTAAGTGATATTGCTTATTCTAGCGCCAACGGACCATCCCAGTCCAGCCAAAAAGTGGAAAATTTTACCCGTTTGCGACTGCCGGTTGACGATCTGCAAACGGTTGTCATGTAACCGGACACGGCGAGACTAGGCCGATCCCGGCGGACCGGCTTCCCCGCTCGGCTCGAGGCCATGCCGCTGCAGCACGCCAACCTGGCACAGAGCGAACAACAGCGTGAGCGGCATCAGTCCGAACAGCTTGAACGAGACCCAGGTGTCGGTCGTGGTGTTGCGCCAGACGATCTCGTTCAGCAGCGCGAGCACGACGAAAAAGCAACCCCAGCGGAACTGCAGCTTGCGCCAGCCTTCATCGGTCAGTGCAAAAACCTCGCCGAACAGCACTTTCCAAACGATCCAATTGCAGGCCAATCCGCCGAGCGCGACACTCGCGAACAACAGGTTCACGATGGTCGGCTTGACTTTGATGAAGGTATCGTCCGCCAGGAACAGCGTGAGCCCGCCGAACACCAGCACGAAGGCGGCCGTCACCAGGGGCATGATCGGCAGCCGCCCGAAGCCCACACGGCTCAGCACCAGCGCGATCGCGGTTGCGGCCATGAAGATCCCGGTCGCCCAGAAGATGCCCGCATAGGCATTGGCAACGAAAAATACGACGAGCGGACCGACCTCGAGGGCAATTTTCAGCAATTGCGTGCTGCTGCCGGTAGTGGGGGAACTGTTGGAGCTCTGGGTCATCTTGTCCTTGCGGGCATCGAGTGGTGTCGGACGCCAGCCCACACCACCGCATTGCCGATCGTCACGATCCCTGCCGTTGTGGCGTTGCGACCGGCTTGGCGATCCGCTTGCCTGCCTCGGCTGGCCGGCTCGACGCCGCCTTCTGCTCGGCCCAATGCTTCCTCGAGGCCCCGCCATCGAGATAGTCCGCAATGCTGTCGACTGTCGAGTCCTCGGGAGCGTCGAGCGTCCGAAACCGGCGCGCGATCGGCACCAGCGCGACAGCGAACAGGAGGCTCAGCGGAATGAGGCCGAACACTTTGAATCCGGCCCAGAACTCGATCGAGAAATTCCGCCAGATCGCCTCGTTGACGACGGCGATGAAGGCGAAATAGAGCGCGCAATACCTGGTTATGACGCTCCATCCCTGCTCGGTCAGGTGAAGGTCCTCGCCGAGCAGCGTCTTCAGCAGCGGCCGTTTGACGATCAGCCCTATGAACAGGATGGCCGCATAGATCAGGCTGATGACGGTCGGTTTCATCCTCACGAAGTCGGGGTCGGTCCAGTAGAGGGTCATCGCGCCAGCCGCCAGGCCGGTTGCCGCATTGATCAGCGCCATCAGCGCCACCTGCCTGTAGAGGTACCAGACCAGCGCGGTCGCCAGCACCGTCGTCCCCATCAGCCACATCGTTCCCACGTACACATCATTCGTGAACGTGAATATCAGAAACAGGATCAGTGGCAGGAACTCGAGTGAGAGCTTGGTCGCGATTTTCATAGGGCTGATTGTCCTGGCCGGTTGCCTGAAGGCGGGCTGTTGCGGAAATCGAGCATAGGCTTCAACGGTAAATAGTCATCGTCTGCCCTTCACACCATCACAAACCCGCGATTGCCTTGGCGAATTGGGCTGGATCGAAGGCTTCCAGATCCTCGTTCGCCTCGCCAACGCCGATCGCATGAATCGGCAAACCATATTTCTCTGCAATTGCGACTAAAATTCCACCGCGGGCGGTGCCGTCGAGCTTGGTCATGATCAGGCCGGTGACGCCGGCGCAGGCCCCGAATACCTCCACCTGATTGAGTGCATTCTGGCCGGTTGTGGCATCGAGCACCAGCAGCACGTCGTGCGGCGCAGTGTCGTCGATTTTTCTCAGAACACGGATGATCTTCTCGAGCTCGGCCATCAGGCCGACCTTGTTCTGCAGCCGTCCCGCCGTGTCGATCAACAAGACGTCGCAACCTGCTTCGCGCGCGGCCTGGAGCGCGTCGAAGGCGAGCCCAGTCGCATCGGAGCCGACGGCACTGGCGATCACCGTCGCGCCCGTCCGCTCGCCCCAGATCTTCAGCTGGTCGATGGCAGCGGCGCGGAAGGTATCGCCCGCGGCCAGCATCACACTCCGGCCCTCGCGGCGGAACCGCTCGGCGAGCTTGCCGATGGTCGTGGTCTTGCCGGTGCCGTTGACGCCGACCAGCAGCATCACATGCGGCTTCAGGTAAGGGTTGACCAGCAGCGGCTTGGCGACCGGCAGCAGCACGCGCTCGACCTCGGCGGCGAGCACCTCGCGCACCTCCTCGGGCGAGATGCTCTTGTCGAAACGGCCGGCTTTGAGCTGCTTGATCACGCGGGCCGCCGTCTCGAGGCCGAGATCGGCCTGGATCAGCAGGTCCTCCAGCTCCTCGATCGAGGTGGCATCGAGCTTCCTCTTGGTGAAGACGCTCGTGATCCCGGTGGTGAGGGCGGTCGAGGTTTTCGCGAGGCCCGACTTCAAGCGATCGAGCCAGCCGCGTTTGGCGGGAGCTGGCGCCGCGTCCTGATGCTCGGGCGCAGCCTCGGCTTCCTCCGTTGCGCCGAACAAGCGTCCGAGCAAGCCGGCCTTCTTGCGCTCCTTGCCCGGGTCGGCGGTCATGACATCGACACCCCTTCGAGCCGGGTGGCGTCATGACCGCTGATGCCAATTCTGCGGATCTCGCCGGCTGAGGCTGGGCCGCTCAATCTCACGGCCGCAAACTGGGGTGTGCGCGCCTCGCCGCCGTTCTCGACCAGTGCTTCGACCTCGCGGCCGGTCAAGCTCGCGAGATAGGCCGACAGCCGCCTTGCTGCCGTTTGCCGCACGCCAAGCGTCATCGCGCCCGGCAGATCGCGGCCATAGGCGGTCATGTCGACGCCGGTGAGCACGACCTCCTTGGTGCCGCGCTCGGTGAGCGTCCTCACCGTGGCGACCACCTCGCCGGCTGGCACCGAGCGCGAAGGGCCGCGGGCTAAAGGGATGATACAGAAGGTGCAGCGATGGTCGCAACCGTTCTGGACCTGGACGTAGGCGCGGACCCGCCCGCCGAACCCCGCGATCAGGTGCCCGGCGGTCGTTTTGACCGCCATGATGTCGTCGACCTGAACGGGCTCGCTCGTTGGCTCGAGCAGCGATCGGTAGGTGTCGGCCTTCAGCTTCCCGGAATTGCCGAGCACATGGTCGACCTCGGGCATGGCGGCGAATGTTCCGGGCTCGGTCTGGGCCGCGCATCCCGTGACGATGATGCGGGCGTCGGGGCTTTCGCGCCGCGCCTTGCGGATTGCCTGGCGCGCCTGGCTCACGGCCTCGGCCGTGACCGCGCAGGTGTTGACGATGACGGCCGCGCCGAGCCCTGCCGCTGCCGCATGGCTGCGGATGATCTCGGACTCACAGGCATTCGATCGGCAGCCGAAGGTGATGATGCGGGGCTCTGACATTGGCGGATGATATGGGGTTGCTCGCTCGCGAACTCAATGACCGCGAACCGACCGGCATTGCATGGCACTTGTAGGTAAGATCGGTGCCTGTCACCGGTTCTCCCAGATAGCGTGTTCGCTGAATGACGCGCAAGCGGCGATCACGGATGCCTGACGGATACCCCTGCTGTAGATAGGGTCGAGCAAGCGCACTTTCGCGCGGCCAAACCCGACAGCAGAGTATCGCGAGAAGCGCACCGAAATGACTTTGGTACGCGGCTGCGTACGAGAGCGGGCGGAACAGCTCCCCAACCGGCTGCGAGGGAATGCGTGTTCGAGGGAACATCTCGCGCACACCCATCCACCCGACATCCCGGACCAAGCCGGAGGCTTTGATCCGGGATCTCAGCTAAAGATGCCGCGCCCGCGGCCAGGATGACGGGTGATGCCAGGATTTGGTGCTCGAGAGGCGCACTTCGCGCCGGAATCCGCCGTTGGCGCGGAACATCGCGGGATACGGCTTCGCCGATCTCGCCCTACGCTGCTGTTGGGTTTCGCCATGGACCCGACTCCGCCTACGAGTTTGGCTGGTCCAGGCACTGAGTGACGGACGGCGGTGATCAGAATGCGATCCCCCGACCCCATCCAGCCTTGACGACGAGACGCCCGATCAAGCCTACGTCGGGCACCAGAGCAGGCTGCCGATCCGCTTGGCAGCCTATCCCCGGCAGATAATCCACCTATCGGAGCTCCAGAGCTGTCCCAACCCATGGAGCCGACCCTGGCGTCACGGGCGGGGCTTTGCTCCGCCAACGATCTGGCGCAGCTTGGCCGCCGCTTCGCTCGCCGCGTCGAATTCCTCGTCGGCCGCGGCGCCCATCAGCTCACCCAGCTGGATATTGAGGCTTTGCGCCGTATCGGCATCGAGTTTGGCCAAGATGCGGTCGCGGATGAGGGTCAGCGTGAACATGTCGCCGGTGACAGAACCGGCATCTTTGGCTGCGGCGTCGACCAGCACCTGAGCCGCCCAGAGATCGAAGCGGGCGAGGTTGATTTCGGCTACCGGACGGTGGCGGAGCTGGAGGTCGAAGGACCAACGCGCGGTTTCGATGGCCGCTTGGCGTGCCTTGGCGGCGTTGCGCTTGGCAACGGCACCCGTCAGCGTCTTCAAGGCCTCGCCCAATAGCGGCTTGATCGGCTTGGGCATGGCGCCGGCGGAGAATTTCTCCCACGCCGCATTCATGGCTTTGACGGACTCCGCCGCCGGCTTCCAGTCCTTGTCGCCGGCGGCTTTGAAGATGCTCAACGCGCCATCGGTCAGCGCCGTCAGCTCGGCGGGAACCGGACCAGAGAGCGCATCCGCGGGAATGCCCAGCGTCATCGCTTCGATATCACCGCTTTCATTGCCCACGGTCCTGACTTCGCCATAGCCGGGCCCAAAGTGCTTCTCGCTGAGCGTCTTGCCGTCCATGTGCAGTTCGCTGCCAGTGACCACGCCGGTGATCGGGCCCAACGGGCCATCGATGGTGTTGTCGACGGAGGTCAAGGTCACCTCCTCGAATGCGATGCCCGGCATGTTCTCGGCCCGGAAGACGTCGCCGACCTTGGGCTTGCCGGGCATGATCATGTTCGGCGGGCCGTCCTTGCCGGCGAGCCAGGTGCCTTCCTTGCTGAAGATGAGGCCGTCCCTGAAGTCGGAGACATCCTCGCCGAAGTACCAAACGGAGCCGTCGTCGGCTTGGGCATAGAGGTCGAAAGCGACCTCCTGAATGCGTCCATCGAGGAATGCGGTATACTGCGACACCAGCGTTTCAACCTTGATGCCGTTCCATTCGACGACCCGGGTGTAGGGCAGCAATGTCACCTCGGTGCGGAACGCTTTGCCCTCGACCACGCCCGTGTGCAGTATCGCCTCCTGCTTCGAGACTGGGAACCACGGATTGCTGACCTCGGTCGGGTGGCTGAATTTCGGCAATGTGAGATCGACCCGCTTGGCTGAGTCGGCGACGGCAATGTCGACCTTGGGCTGCGGGATCGGCGTGCCACCGTCCTCAGCCCATGCAGCACTGCCGCCGAGGATGACGGCGAGCGCCAAGCCTGCCGTGCTGTTTTGCAATGTCGTTCGAATGGTCATGGTATTTCTCCTGGGTTTGAACCAGAGCCATGCTGCTCCTCGCGCCATGGGAGGAACGTGAGCGGGGCGTGAGGGAACGCTGTGAAGCGGAGAGGCGGCCTCCAGTGGGAGTTTTCAGCGGGATTGCGCGCGTGGCAGCGTCACCGTGAAAGTGCTGCCGAGGCCGAGGGACGACGCCACGGCAATGGCGCCACCGTGCCGTTCGGCGATGGCGCGGCAGATGGCGAGGCCGAGGCCGTAGCCTTTGGTTTCGCTGCGCGAAGCGTCGGCGCGGGTGAAGCGGGCGAAGATTTTTTCGTGGAGGTCTGGCGCGATGCCGATGCCGGTGTCGGCGATTTCGACCATGGCCCTCGCCTCGTCCGCGGCGATGGTCACGGCGATGTGCCCGGCGCCGGCCGTATACTTGACCGCATTGTCGACGAGATTGGCGAAGAGGCGGGACAGCATCTGCTGATCGCCCTCGACGGCAACGCTTTCCTCCGGCGGATGGAATGCAAGCGCGAGGTTCTTTGCGGCGAAGGGCGCGCGGTGCGCCGCGAGAACGGCACTCACGAGGTCAGTGAGATCGATGCATTCGAAAACGAGCCGGTCGTTGCTGTCATCGTGGCGGGCGAGAAACAGAAGCCGTTCGGCGAGGTCCGACAACCGCAGAATTTCCTGGCGGCCGCTCGTCAGCACGGCGCGGTAGTCCTCCGGCGTCCGCTCCATGTTGAGCGCCATCTCCATCTCGCCTTGCAAGATGGTGAGCGGCGTGCGCAATTCGTGCGCGGCGTCGGACACGAATTGCCGCTGCATCTCGTGGGCTTTGCGGACGGGCTCGAGCGCCTTTCCGGTCAGCAGCCATGACAGCGCGGGGATAATGAGCAGGAGAAGGAGGTTGAGCGCGATCAGTCCGGATTTCAGCTCATCCAGCGCCGTCTCGTTGATATCGACGACGATTTCGCCGAGATCGGCGCCGGCGCCCTTCAGAGCGGGGCGCTGCATCATCTTCTCGCCGACCTCGACTTCGAAGGACCGCTCCGTCCAGGCATAGAGGCCGATGCTGAAGGCCCAGAAGCAGGCGAGGAACACCGCCGTGTAGAGCAGCGTCAGCCTGATCCTCGCCCGGCTAAACATCGCCGCCGTGCCTCAGCACGTAGCCGGAGCCGCGCAGGGTGTGGATGAGCTCCGCATCGTCCGGACGCATGCGGATTTTCTTGCGCAGATACTTCACATAGGTCTCGACCACGTTCGACAGGCCGTCATAGTTGCAGTCCCACACATGCTCGATGAGGCGCGTCCTTGTCAGCACCACATTCGGGTAGCGCATGAAATACTCGAGCAGCGCGTGTTCGCGCGCCGTGAGCACGATCTTGTTGTTCGCTCGCGCGACCTCTTTGGTCGCCGGGTCGAGTTTCAGATCGCCGAAGGCGAGAATGGCCGGGTCCGCCGTCTTGCCTCTGCGCAGGAGAGCCCGGATCCGCGCCAGCAGCTCGGCGAACGAAAACGGCTTGGTGAGATAGTCGTCGGCGCCGGCATCGAGGCCGGCCACCTTGTCCTCGACGGCATCCCGCGCCGTGAGCATCAGGATCGGCAGGCCCTTGTCTTTCTCGCGGATTTTCCGGCACACCTCGACGCCGCCGATCTTGGGGATCATTAAATCGAGCACGATGAGATCGTAGGCGTTGACGGCACATTTGTGGAGCGCTTCTTCGCCGTCGGGCGCGATATCGGCTTGATAGCGCTCTTCGAGGAAGCCGCGGCGCAACACCTCCGCGATCTTCCGCTCGTCCTCGACAATCAGTATCTGCATGTTTGGCCCATGCTATCGCAACGAAGATGGGAAGAGCGTGGATGTCGGGTATCTGGGTCCCACCATGCACTGAGCCTCATTGCTCGACGCTGACAAGGGCGTATTCCTCCTTGTCGCCCTTGACTGCCACATCGCGAACCTCGCCGACACCGCGGGCATAGAACTTGTGCACGAGCACATCGGGCTCGTCGGGCGACCATTCCTTGACCTGCAGGGCGTCGGTGTAGGAGGCGTACGGAACCTCGACTTGTTTGGCGAGGCTGAGGGCTTGCGTGTTGTTGTGCGTGTACTCGTGGGTCAAGGTATGGCCGACGGCGGGCTTGGCCTCCATGATCATGCTGGGCTCGGCTCCGTCGACTCCGGCATGCCATCCCTCGGATTTGACGACCTTGCCCTTGCTGTTGAGCTCCTGGGCGTCCTCGCCGAAGCTCCAGACATTGCCGTCCTTGTCCTGCGCAAAGTAGCCAATGGTTTTCTCGGCAGGCTTGCCGGCGAGCGCGAGCTCGTCCACGACCACCACGCAGGTCACACCATCGACGGCCTTTGTTTCGCTCATGATCGTGACCACGCGCACCGCAGGCTTCTCGTCCTTGGTGCCTTTGTAGGTGAGCGTCGTGCCCGGTTTGAGCGGATACCATGGGTTGTCGACCGCCGCAGTGAAACTCGCCGGATCGACGGCTCCTGCGGCCAGCAAGGCGCTTGGGCTGCCGAGCAAAGTCACGCCGAGAAGCACAGGGATGAGGTAGTGTTTGCGCATGGCGGTGTCTCCGTTACAGGTTTCAGAAATCCTAGAGCAGCGATCCTGAGAATCCGGTGAGATGGATCTCGGGACTTCGGAGCTCAGAGCTGTCCGAACACATGAAGCTACCTCAGTGCCGGGGCAGGCGTCGACGCCTACCGACACCCATGTCAGCGCGGACGGGGCGAGGTCCTGGCCTCGCCGAGGCCCGATCGCCGCCGGGCACCTATATTTCAATAATTCCGGAAATACGGTTGACACCGGAGCTGCCTGGAGCTATCTTGTCTTTCACGGCGGTCGACGATCCATCGGAGGAAGGAGCCCCCCTTGCTGCAAGACCTCACACGCGATCGGCGGCTCGAGGATGTGGCGGCCCGGCTCGAAGCGCTCGGCAACACCACCAGGCTCGAGGTCTATCGAATGCTGGTCCGGGCGGGCGACGACGGCCTTGCAGTCGGCGCGCTGCAGCGGCGGCTCAGCATCGCCGCCTCGACGCTGTCGCACCATCTGCGCAGCCTGCTGACGGTTGGCCTCGTTTCACAGCAGCGCCGCGGCACGACGCTGATCTGCCGCGCCGTCTACCCGGTGATGCAGGACCTCGTCTCGTTCCTCGCCGACGAATGCTGCGCCGACGTGGCGTGCAAACCCTCGGCCGACAAATCCTGCGCCTGATGCTGTCGGGCCGAACTGATCGGAGCTAGATCTCATGCTCGATTCCATGCCGATGCAGTCCACGCTTCCAGTCGCCGTGATCGGCGCTGGCCCGGTCGGGCTAGCCGCTGCCGCCGAGCTGGCCGAGCGGGGGATCCCCTTCGTCGTCCTCGAGATGGGATCGGACGTGGCCGCGGCCGTGCGGGAGTGGGCGCACGTGACCTTCTTCTCGCCCTGGCGGTTCAACGTGGCCGGCGCCGCCCGCCGCCTGCTCGAGCCGACGGGCTGGCGGATCGAGTCCGATGAGCTCGATCGCGATCCGACCGGCGCGGAGCTGATCGAGCGCTATCTCGCCCCGCTCGCGGGCCATTCGTCGATCGCGCCGCACTTGCGCTACGGGTCGCGGGTCGCGGCCGTCACACGCCTCGCCATGGATCGCGTGCCCTCGGAGGGGCGCGAGACCCGGCCCTTCGAGCTGATCGTCGAAGTCGCGGGCGGAGCGGCGAGCCGCATCCTCGCTCGCGCCGTGATCGATGCGTCGGGCACCTGGCGCACGCCGAATCCGGCCGGCGCCAGCGGCGTGCCGGCGATGGGCGAGATCGCCTGCGCCGACCGTATCCGCACCGGCATCCCCGATGTCGCCGGCGCCGAGCGGGCACGCTATGCGGGCAAGCGCATTTTGGTGATCGGCTCGGGCCATTCGGCGATGGATTCGATCCTCGGGCTCGCCCGGTTGCAATCGGCAGCACCCGGCACGGCGATCCTCTGGGCGATGCGCAACGCGCCGACGCGGAAGACGTTCGGCGGCGGGCCGGAAGACCAGCTGTCGAGCCGTGGAGCGCTGGGTGAGCGCGCCAAGCTCGCAGTCGAACGCGCCGGGATCGAGATCATCGCGCCCTTCCGCGTCCGGGCATTCCACGGGACAACTGACGGCATTGCCGTCACGGGCGAGCTTGCGGCAGGCGAGCGTCAAGTCGCGGTCGACGAGGTGATCGTGGCAACGGGGTTCCGCCCCGACTTCTCCGGCCTCTCGGAAATCCGCCTCGACCTGCACCCCTGGCTCGAGTGCCCGCGCACGCTGGGGCCGCTGATCGATCCCAACGAGCACAGCTGCGGCGACGTTCCCCCGCACGGCATCGACGAGCTCGCCCATCCCGAGCCGGGCTTCGTCATCGTCGGAATGAAGAGCTATGGCCGCGCGCCGACCTTCCTGATGGCGACCGGCTACGAGCAGGTGCGCTCGGTCGTGGCCGCCTTGGCCGGGGATTGGCAGGCGGCCAGGGAGACTCGGCTCGCGCTGCCCCAGACCGGCGTTTGCGAAGGTCTCGGCCACGACGAAGCATTGCCGCAAGCCGGCGGCTGTTGTGGCGGGCCGGCGAAATCGGATGCGAGCGCCTGTTGCGTGGAGGACGAGGCGGCGAAGGCGAGTGGCAAGGCGGGGTGTGGCTGCGGAGCGGGCAATGTGCCAGTGGTCGCGCAGTCAGTGAGCCGCGGTCCGTGACGGCACCCTCGGTCGAGCCGGCGTTCCGCTGGGGCCTCGTGCTGCCGCTCGCGGTCGCGCAACTGGTCTCGTGGGGATCGCTCTACTATGCCTTTGCCGTCGTCGCCGGGCCGATGGCGAGTGAGCTCGGCTGGTCCAAACCCGAGGTCACCCTCGCCGTCTCGATCGGGCTCGCCGTCACCGGTGTCGTCTCGTTCCAGGCCGGGCGGGCGATCGACCGTTACGGTGGGCACCTCCTGATGACCTCTGGCTCGGTTGCGGCCTGCGGGCTGCTGCTGGCCTGGTCGATCGTGACGGAGCTGTGGCAGCTCTATGCGATCTGGGCGGCGCTGGGCGCGACGTTCTCCGCCGTGCTCTACGAGCCGGTGTTCGCCGTGATGGCGCGCGAGCTGAAAGCCGACTATCGCCGCGGCATCGTCGTCGTCACACTGCTGGGTGGCTTTGCGAGCACGGTCTTCATTCCGCTCACGCATGGGCTGGTCGAGAGCGTCGGCTGGCGGCAGGCGCTGCAGGTCCTGGCGCTGCTGCAGTTGCCCTTCGGCATCGCCATCCATGGCTTTGCCCTCCGCGAGCGCAGCCGCGCCAGTGCAGCGGTCGTGGCGCCGGATGTGCCGGTCGTCGCGACGCCCGATCGCATGCGGCTCGTCATGCGCAATCCGGTGTTCTGGCTGCTGTCGCTCAGCTATTGCGCCTATGCCTTCATGTTCACGGCGCTCACCTTTCACATCCTGCCGCTGCTGGTCGAGCGCGGGCTGTCGATGGGATCGGCGGTGCTGGCTTACAGTCTGGTCGGGCCTTCGCAGGTGGCCGGGCGCATCGTCGTATTCGCGCTGGAGAAGCGGATCGATGTGCGGCTCGCCGGCATCGTGGCGACGATGCTGCCGGTCGGCGGGTTGATTGCGCTGATGCTGGTGACACCGGGCTCTGCCCTCCTCTACGTCTTTGCCGTGCTCTACGGCGCCGGCATGGGGATCAAGACGATCGTGCAGGCGACCGCTGCTCCCGAGCTGCTCGGCCGCGAGGGCTATGGCGCGCTGCAGGGCGCGCTTTCGGCGCAGTTCTATGTGGTGCAGGCGGCGACGCCGTTCGCGGCGGCCTTGATGTGGTCGGCGGCTGGCAACTACGGGCCGGTGCTGCTGGCGATCCTGGCAGCTGCCACGCTGTCGGCGATCGCGTTCGTGCTGGCGATCGTCATCGCGCCGCGAAGTGCTGAGCCCCCCATCGCAAACGTGCCATGATCAGGCATCAAACGTAGGTTGCCGGACGTTGAAAGAGAGTGCGTCCTGCCGTGTCGGTGGCCGACGCAGGCAAGAGACACTTTGCAAGGCGTCCGGGCGTTAGCGTGTAGTTGGTGTTCAGGCTGCGAGCATGATTGTGTCGGCCGGGTGGAGCAACAACGAATAGGTGCTTTTTCGGGAAGCGTGCCTTGACGATGTTCAAGGCAGGAGCGAGGTCACTGTCAGCCGTGATGAGCACGGCACGATCGAACCGATTCTCGCATGCATCGACGACGATGCGCGCGGCAATGTGAACGTCGGTTTCCTTCT
>JANPDA010000355.1:0-2631 GCA_031431235.1 Hyphomicrobiaceae bacterium | reverse complement strand
ACGAACATGCCCGGCACCAGCCGGCGATCCGAGTTCACGAGCTCGGCGCGCACCATCAGTGTGCGGGTCTCCGCCGCCATGCGAGCGTCGAGCGTCTCGATCTTGCCCTCGAAGGCCACGCCCGGATAGGCCGCGAGCGTTGCCTTCGCCACCTGGCCGGGCTGCAGCTTGGCAAAATCCGCCTCGGGGATGGTGAAATCCACATAGATCGGGTCGAGTGTCTGCAGCCAGACGAGCGGTGTGCCGGCCTCGACGAACTGGCCCATATCGACACGGCGCAGGCCAAGCTCGCCCGCAAACGGCGCCAGGATGGTTTTCCTGGCGATCATGACCTTCGTTTTCTCGATGGCCGCGAGCGTCTCGTCGCGGCGAGCGCGTGCGCCGTCCTGGTCGGATTTCGAGCCGAAACCTTTTTTCGCGAGATCGCCCTTGCGGTCGAGCTCGCGCTCGGCATTGCGCAGGGTAGCTTCGAGGCTGTTCAGATCCGCTTGCTCGGCATCGGCATCGAGCTCGATCAGCTTCTCGCCGGCCTTCACACGCGTCCCCGACTGGAAGTTGATCTTCTGCACGACCCCGCCAACCTGCGGGGCAATGTCGATGCCATTGATCGCTTTGGCGGTGCCGATCGCCCGCAGCACGGGTTCCCAGCGGTCGAGCCGTGCCGCTTCCACCGAGATCGTCTCCACCGGCGGGGGCGAATTGGCCACGCCTTGGCGGATGATGTCGGGCAGGATGCGGAACTGCCAAGCGTAGATGCCACCGAACAGGCCGAAGATCAGCACCGCGGCGATCAGGAACTTCGCGAATTTCCAGGAACGTTTCAGCATGACGGGCTTCTCGCCGGTTCGGCACGCCTTGTCAAAGGCCGTGGCGATTCGAGGCTAAGGCCGAATTGCGGCGGACGTGCACGGCGCGGCAGTCTGGATCGTGCTCGCCGGCTCCTGGACTACGGCCAGCGGCAGCTACCAGATCAGTTGCGCTGCGGTTCGTGGCAGCCGGATTACAACGCAATCTTGACAACGAACGCCTATAATGCCGGTTTCCAACGACGGATCTCGAACGGAAAGCTCGCATGAACATCCTCGGCAGACAGCTAGCCGAATGGCTCGGCCGGCATCGGGCGAGGCGACTATTCGTTGCGCTCGGCATCGTCGTTGCCGTTTCGGCGACCGCGGTCGCAAAGCCCGACATCACCCAGCTCTCGGCCGGCACGATCGAGGTGAAATCGGTCCCGCTGGATGGCTTCACCGGCCGCAATCCTGGTCAGACGACGTTCGGCCGGCTCACGTGGCGTGGCGGCCTGCGGCTCACATCGGCGTCGGACTATTTCGGTGGGATCTCGGGCCTCGTGATTGCGGCCGATGGCCGCCAGATCGTTGCCGTTGCCGATTCGGGATCATGGCTCAGGGCGCGGCTCACCTATCAGGGGGAGCGGCTTGCCGGCCTCGCCGATGTCGAGGTCGGGCCGCTGACGGCGCTGAAGGGCAAGCCACTGGCCCGCCCAGGCGACCGGGATGCGGAAGCCATTGCGCTCGTCTCGGGCACCACTGCGCAGGGCGACCTGCTGATCGCCTTCGAGCAGAACCGCCGGATCGGCCATTTCACGATCGGCAAGGACGGCATCGCCGCGCCGGGCTCCTATCTGACACTCCCCCCCGAGGTGAGGAAGCTGTCCGGCAACAAGAGCCTCGAAAGTGTCGCCGTCATTGCCGCCGGCCCGTTGGCGGGCTCCGTCGTCGCCTTCGGCGAGCGCAGCTTCGGCGGCACGGATGGCGACCTGCCCGGCTGGATCATCGGCAAGAAAGGCAGCAAGGCGATCACGCTCGAGGATATCGCCGGGTTCGATGTGACCGACATGGCGCCGTTGCCCGATGGCGGGCTGGCGGTGCTGGAGCGGCGCTTCCGCTGGTCGGAGGGTGTGCAGATGCGGGTCCGGCGGATCGCACCAGCCGAGCTGACGGCGGGCGGAATGATCGAGGGCGAGGTGCTGTTTACCGGCGACCAGGCCTTCACGATCGACAACATGGAGGGCATCGCCGCTCACCAGGGGGCGAATGGCGAGACCATTTTGACACTGATCTCCGACGACAATTTCTCCCCCCTGCAGCGGACATTGCTACTGCAATTCGCGATCACGGACGAGGCCGCGACGCAGTAGGCGTTGCGTCCGGGCCTCCATGGCGTTGGGGCGAGCGGCGGCTCGCCCTACTATTCCAGTTGCACTGCTCGGGCGACCTGCCGATCGCCCCTACAGCGGCGAGGCCAGCTGCTTGTAGAGGATCGTCGTGGCGGTCAGCCCGCCGAGCGAGCGCAGCGCGAAGCCGGGAATGATCCCGCAAGCCACGTAGCCCATCGAGCGGTAGAGCGCTTCCGCCGCCCCGCCCGCCTCCGTGTCGAGCGTGAGGAGTGTGCGGTCACGCGCGAGCGACTCGCGCTCCAGCCGCTCCATGAGCGAGCGGGCGATCCTGCGGCGGCGGGCGTACTGCAGCACGAGCAGCTTGGCCACGTCGGCCCGGTGCGGCTGGTTGGGCTGCGGGGCGGGCACGAGCTGCACCGAGCCGGCAATCGCTCCATCGCAGAGGGCAGCGAGAATGACGCGCTCGCCGCGCCCGGCACTTGCGATCCAGTCGC
>JANPDA010000354.1:0-1859 GCA_031431235.1 Hyphomicrobiaceae bacterium | reverse complement strand
ACACCCTACTCCGCCGCTTCCTTCGCCAGGAACCCGCCCGACTGGCGCGACCAGAGCTGGGCATAGATGCCGCCGCGGCGCAGCAGCTCGGCGTGGCTGCCATCCTCCACGATCGCGCCCTCGTCCATGATCACGAGCCGGTCCATCGCGGCGATGGTCGAGAGGCGATGGGCGATCGCGATCACGGTCTTGCCCTCCATCAGCGTGTACAGGCTCTCCTGGATCGCCGCCTCCACCTCGGAATCGAGCGCGCTGGTCGCCTCATCGAGAATGAGGATCGGCGCGTTCTTCAAAAGCACCCGCGCGATCGCGATGCGCTGGCGCTGGCCGCCCGAGAGCTTGACGCCGCGCTCGCCGACATGGGCGTCGTAGCCCTTGCGGCCCCGCAGATCCTCGAGGCCTGGAATGAACTGGTGGGCCTGCGCGCGCTTGGCGGCTGCCATTACATGCGCTTCGCTCGCATCCGGGCGCCCATAGAGGATGTTGTCGCGCACCGAGCGATGCAGCAGGGACGTGTCCTGCGTCACCATGCCGATCGCGGCGCGCAACGAGTCCTGCCGCACGCCAGCGATGTCCTGGCCATCGATCAGGATGCGCCCGCCTTCGAGGTCGTAGAAGCGCAGCAGCAGATTGACGAGCGTCGACTTGCCAGCGCCCGAGCGCCCGACGAGGCCGACCTTCTCGCCCGGCTCGATCGTCAGCGACAGGCCCTCGATCACGCCCTTGTCGCGGCCGTAGTGGAAGGTCACGCCCTCGTAGCGGATCTCGCCCTTGGGCACCTCGATTGGCCGGGCCCCCGGCCGGTCGACGACCTCGTGGGGGCGCGAGATCGCCGCCATCCCCTCCTGCGTCGCGCCGATGTTCTCGAAAATGCCCGTCATCACCCACATGATCCAGGCGCTCATGTTGACGATGCGGATGGTGAGGCCCGAGGCGAGCGCGATAGCGCCGATGCTGACGAGCCCCTGCCCCCACAGCCACAGGCCGAGCCCGACGGTGGCAACGATGAGGGCGCCATTGATCGCCCAGATCAACATGTTGAGCGCGGTGATGGTGCGCAGCTGGTCCTGGAACTTCGTCAGATGCTCGCGCATCGCGGCCTGGGCGTAGGCATCCTCGCGATCGGTGTGGGCAAACAGCTTCACCGTGAGGATGTTGGTGTAGCTGTCGACGATGCGCCCCGTCAGCATCGAGCGCGCTTCCGACATGATGACCGCGCGCTCCTTGATGCGCGGCACGAAATGCCACAGCGCCACGACATAGACGCCGAGCCAGACCAGGAGCGGGATCGTCAGCAGCAGGTCGGCTTGGCCAAACAGGATGAGGGCGGAGACCGTATAGATCACGACGAACCAGACCGCGTCGATCACCTGCACCACCGATTCGCGCAAGGCGGGCGCCGTCTGCATGATCTTGGCCGCGATCCGGCCGGCAAAATCGTTCTGGAAGTAGCCGACGCTCTGGCGCAGCACGTAGCGGTGGGTCTGCCAGCGGATGCGGTTGGTGAAGGGAGCCGAGATCGCCTGGTTTTTCAGGAGATCGTGCGCGCCGAACACGATCGGCCGGGCGATCAAGGCAATGAAAGCCATCCAAAGCAGCAGGCTGCTATGGTCGGAGAAGAAGCGCTCGGGGCTGCCTGAGCCCTTCATCAGATCGACGAGCGTGCCGACATAGGCAAACAGCGAGACCTCGATCAGCGAGCCTGCGAGACCCAGGACCGCGAGCGCCGCGAAGATCGGCCAGATCTGCCCGGCATAGTGGCGGTAGAATTTGCCCAACCGGTCGGGCGGGCGCTCCCCGTCCCCGGTCAGGAACGGATCGACGAGCGTCTCGAACCAGCGGAACATGGGAAGTGGCCT
>JANPDA010000353.1:0-13416 GCA_031431235.1 Hyphomicrobiaceae bacterium | reverse complement strand
ACTAGCAACTCTATGATTCTAGTGTGGTTTCGCCTCGCAAATGCCATCTCCGAGCCAGCCGCGGATGCTGGATGGCATTGGCGAGACACCACACTAGATCGGCCAGCCGCTGCGGTAGCGTTCGCCACTGTTCAGCACTCCTTGCAGGAACGGATGCGGCTCGCCGGCGCGCGGACGCACCTCGGCGTTGCGGATCTCCGACACCACCTCGATCGAGGGGCGCACGTCGTCGAGCGTGAAGCCGTTGCCCTGGGCGATCTGCTGGTAGGAGAGCGTGTGCAGATCGGTGAACCCTTCGGAGAACTCGATCTCCTCGCCGTTCATGGTGATCGAGCGGAACGTGGTCTGCTTCGGCGGCCGGTTGGGCGGCAGGTCGCGGCGGTTGATCGAGAGGAACCAGCGCACGCGGGCGCGCTCGAGCTCCAGATAGCCGGCGGCGCAGTCCACTGCCCGATGATTGACGAGATTGCCCTTGACCTTGCCGAACACGAACGACAGCATGTCGTAGAAATGCACGCCGATATTGGTTGCGATGCCGCCCGACTTGGCCTCGTCGCCTTTCCAGGAGACATAGTACCAGCTGCCGCGGGAGGTGATATAGGTGAGGTCGACGTCCCAGATCTTGTCTGCGGGTCCCGCCATCACCTTGTCGCGCAGCGCGATGATCGAGGGGTGGAGGCGTAATTGCAGGATGGTGTTGACCTTGCGCCCGGTCGAGGCCTCGATCTCGGCGAGGCCGTCCATGTTCCATGGATTGAGCACGAGCGGCTTCTCGCAGATCGCATCTGCGCCCGAGCGCAGCGCAAACCGGACGTGGGCGTCGTGCAGATAGTTCGGCGAGCAGATCGAGACGAAGTCGATGCGCTCGTTCTTGCGGCGCATCGAATCGATATGACGGTCGAAGCGCTCGAATTCCGTGAAGAAACGAGCGTCGGGGAAGGTGCTGTCCATCACACCGACAGAATCGGAGGGGTCCATTGCCGCCTTCAGCGTGCCGCCGATGTCCCTGATCGCACGCAGATGACGCGGCGCGACAAATCCGGCAACGCCGATCACGGCAAAGGAAGGCTGAGACGCTGGGGAATTCATAGGCTTTGCTGCTCCCGTACCAA
Organism: Hyphomicrobiaceae bacterium; assembly: GCA_031431235.1. GTDB lineage: Bacteria > Pseudomonadota > Alphaproteobacteria > Rhizobiales > Hyphomicrobiaceae > JANNSW01. Next base: position 12,304 of record JANPDA010000353.1, on the reverse strand, counting down.
ACGCCGGACGAATCACTCGACAAGTGCATCGATTGGGTCTGCTAGCCCTCTCGACCGGCGGTTGTCCAGGGAGGCTCTGCAACACGTCAACATCGGATTTTTCTCCGCGCTCGGCAGCCGAATCGGGCAAGCATCAAGTAGGTTGTGGCCGCAGGACCGCCAGGGAGAGGCCGATGGAAGTGACTGCGCTAGAAATCCCCGATGTGAAGCTGGTGCAGCCCAAGCTCTTTCGCGACGCACGCGGCTTCTTCTTGGAGACCTACAGCCGAAGGGCGTTTGCAGCGGCGGGCATCGGCGAAGAGCTGGTGCAGGACAACCATTCGCTGTCGCGCGAGCAGGGGGTGGTGCGGGGCTTGCACTTTCAGCTCCCGCCCTTTGCCCAAGCCAAGCTCGTACGTGTGCTGAAGGGCTCGATCCTCGACGTCGCCGTTGATCTGCGCCGCTCCTCGCCGAGCTACGGACGCCACGTCACGGCCGTGCTGTCGGCGGAGAGCTGCACGCAGATCTTCGTGCCGGTCGGCTTTGCCCACGGCTTCTGCACGCTCGAGCCCGACACCGAGGTCGCCTACAAGGTGGGCAACTATTACGCTCCCGCCCACGATCGCGGGCTCGCCTGGGACGATCCGGCCCTGGCCATCGTGTGGCCGGTTGCGGCAGCCGTGGCGGTCCTGTCGGAGAAGGACAAGCGACATCCGCGGCTGGCCGAGCTCGGCGAGGTATTCGCGTAGGGGCGAGCGGGGTCGCCCAGACTACTCCTCGCGCCTTCTCAGCAGGCCGGCGAGGCCACCGGGCTTGCGCACGGCGGCAGCGGCTTGCTGTCCCGTGCCCGAGCCTTCGCCCAGCGTGCGGCGCAGCAGGCTGCCGCTGGTGCCGGTCGAGGGCGGGGGGGCTGCCGACTGCGGCTGCGGCGCCGGGGCCGACACGGGCCGGCGCATCGCCGGTGCGGTGGCGGACGCGATGGCGGTCATGGCCGGAGCCGGCCGGGCAGCCGCCGCGGCCTGGCTCGAGGCTTGCGCCTGACCCATGTGCTGGCTCATGTGCTGGACGGCTGCCGCGTGACCGCGCACCGTCTCCTCCTGTGGCGGCACTTCGCCCTCGGCGCTATCTTCCGCGGTCGCGGCAAGAGGGTTGCCCGATGCCCGCCACCGCTCGACCACCGCCTGCAGGAAGCCTTCGTCGCCCATCGGGTTCTGCCACTTCTCGGAGAACTTGGCGGTCGAGGAGCGCGGCAGCGCTGATTTCGGCAGCTCGTCGAAGCGGATGCGCACGGGCAGCGACACGCCGTCGCCGAAGGCGATCGCCTCGCGCTGGCCCAGCGACGGCAGGAACTCGAGCAGGCCCGAGCCGGTGTCGGCGACGGCCGCCTTCACGATCTCCTGGTCGCGATCGTTCGACATCCGGAGCGCAAACACGGTGTTGCACTGGGAGAGGATGGTCGGGTCGATCTCGGCCGGGCGCTGGGTGACGATGCACAGCGACGCGCCGTATTTGCGGCCTTCCTTGGCGATCTTGGCGATGGCGCGCTTGGCCGGCTCGAAGCCGGTCGTCGACTTGACCGGCACGTAGCGGTGGGCTTCCTCGCAGACGAGGGTGACGGGCACGTGGCCCTCGCCCCACAGCGCGAAGTCGAAGGTCATGCGGCACAGCACCGAGACGACCACGTTGACGATCTCGGTCGGCAGCCCGGTCAGCTCCAGGATGGTGATCGGCTTGTCCTTGACCGGCACGCGGAAGATGCGCCCCAGCACCTCGCTCATCTGATCGTAGACGGTGAAACCGCCGAACATGAAGCCGTAGCGCTGATCCTGGCTGATGGTGTCGATGCGGGTTTTCAGCGAACGGTAGGGCGAGAGGTCCTTCTTGTTCTCCAGCATGCCCATCTTGTCGTCGAGCAGGCCCGTCAGGTCCGACATGCGGTAGGGCACTGGCGTATCGACCGTGTAGCGGCCGGCGTAGATCGAGGTGCGCTTCAGGCCGCGATCCTGATCGCGCGTCCGGTTCGTGCCGTAGCGACCCTTGCAGATCGGCACCAGCTCCTGGAGGATCTCGATCTCCTGCTTGCGCTCCTCGGGGCTGCCGATCAGCACCTCGACCAGCTCCTCGAAGGTCAGCAGCCAATAGGGCAGATGCAGGTTATGCGGGGTGATCACCTCCGCGCGCTCGCCGAACGAGGTCGCATACTCGTTGTGGGGATCGAGCAGCACGATATGGGCGTTGGGGTTCTTGTCCAGGATCGAGCGCAGGATCAGCGCCACGGTGCAGGACTTGCCGGTGCCAGTGGTCCCCAGGATCGCGAAGTGCTTGCCGAGCAGGTCGTCGGTCTTGATCATGGCCGGGATCGAGGCATCCTGGCGCAACGTTCCGACCCTGACCGCATTCTCGCCGACCGAGGAGAATGCCTTCAACAGCTCTTCCTTGGAGGCAACGCGCACACGATCGCCCAACGCCGGATAGGCCGAGACGCCGCGATTGAACCCACTGTGCTGGCCTTTCTCGTCCCTGTGGATCTCACCGACGAGGCCGAGCTCGGCGATCCAGACCTCGGGCTCGCCTTCCTTCTGCGCCGGCACCGGCACGCTCAAGGCCGAGACGAGGCCGAGCGCGATCGAGGTCGTGGTGTCGATACCGAGCAGCGTGCCCATCTCGGGGCGGGCCGTCAATCCCGCGCGGGCATCCCGGTTGTCGTCGAGCAGCACGATCGCCTTGGAGCCGGTGACGGAGACGATGCGGCCGATGGAACGGTCGACCACCTTGCCGGCTGCCGAGACGGGGTTCTGGGACATGTACAAGGGCGTCACTCCACCTGACTGGCTGCAGACGATTCCGCCACATGGTTGGACCGGCGCAGCGTCGCGGCTGAGAACATCCGGCTGCGCTCGCCGCCGCTGATGGGCAGGCCGACCACGACCTCGGTACCCCTGCCGCGATCGCTGTCGATCGACATGCGGCCGCCATGCAGCTCGATCAGCGCCTTGGCAATGGGCAGTCCGAGGCCGGTGCCTTCCCGCTTGCGGGCATGGCTGCCGTCGACCTGGCCGAACGGCATCAAGGCGACAGCCATGTCGTCGCCAGACATGCCGATCCCGGTATCGGTGACCGAGATATTGACGCGGCCTTCCTCGTCGGTCTGCGCCCGCAACGTCACCGTGCCGCCTTCGGGGGTGAACTTGATGGCGTTCGAGAGGAGATTCATGAAGATCTGCTTGATCTTGACGCTGTCCGCCTCGATCACCGGCAGGTCGGTATCGATCTTGGCGACGAGGTCGATCTTGGCGTCGCCCGCGGCGATGCGGAAGAAGGCGAGGCAGGAGGTCAGCACCTCGTCCAGATGCACGTCGCGCATGTCGAGTGTGAACTTGCCGCTCTGGATCTTCGAAATCTCGAGGATGTCGTTGATGATCGAGAGCAGGTGCCTGGCGGCGTCCTGAATGAGGCCCGAGTACTCGACGATCTGGCCCGAGGGCAGCTGGCGCTGCTCGACCTCGCCGATCAGGCGGGAAAAGCCGATGATGGTGTTGAGCGGCGTCCTCAGCTCATGGCTCATGTTGGCGATGAACTCGGACTTCAGCTTGTTGGCGAGCTCGGCCTCGACGCGGGCGGAGTGCTCAGCGACCCTGGCCCGATGGCGCACGATCGCGTCTCCCAGCAGCGAGGCGTACTCGCTGAGGAGCGAGTTCGATTTGCCGGAGTTGATGACGGTGCCGAGCATGCTACTCTTTGCGTACGTGCTGAAAAATCCAAACGCACGTTACGCCATCACAACATAAAGTCTGGTTAACGTACAAATACGTTGTTTACGGATTGAATGCCGAATATGCAGGCGGCTTGGTTAACGCTAGGTTTACCAAGCCGGGCCAGGCTCTGGCCCGGCGGCCGCGATTCGCACGGGTCATGATCCTGGGAGGTGTGCCTTGAGGATACTCGTCACGGGCGGCGCAGGCTTCATCGGCTCGGCCGTCTGCCGTCATCTCGTCCGCAACACGACCGCTTCCGTGGTCAACGTCGACAAGCTGACCTACGCCGCCAACCTCGCCTCGCTGAAGGAGGTGGCCGGGCACGCGCGCTACCAGTTCGAGCGCGCCGACATCGCCGACCGTCCTGCGATGGAGCGGATCTTCGAGCGCACCCAGCCCGATGCCGTGATGCATCTGGCTGCCGAGAGCCATGTCGATCGCTCGATCACGGGCGCGGGAGAATTCATCCAGACCAACATCGTTGGAACCTACACGCTGCTGGAAGTGGCACGCAGCCACTGGAGCGGGCTCGGGGAAGCCGCACGAAAAACCTTCCGCTTCCTGCACGTCTCGACCGACGAGGTTTTTGGCTCGCTCGGCGCGGATGGCCTCTTCACCGAGACGACGCGCTACGATCCGTCCTCGCCCTACTCGGCCTCGAAGGCCGCGTCCGATCACCTGGCGACCGCCTGGTACCGGACCTACGGCCTGCCGGTCATCATCTCGAACTGCTCCAACAATTACGGCCCCTATCACTTCCCCGAGAAGCTCATTCCGCTGATGATCCTGAATGGGCTCGAGGAGAAGCCGTTGCCGGTCTATGGCGACGGCTCCAATATCCGCGACTGGCTCTATGTGGATGACCATGCGCGCGCGCTCGCGCTGATTGTCGCGCGCGGCGAGCCCGGGCAGAGCTACAATGTGGGCGGGCGCAACGAGCGCACGAACCTCACCGTCGTCGAGCGCATTTGCGACATCCTGGATGCGGCGGCGCCTGCGAGCCGCCCGCGCCGCCGGCTGATTACCTACGTCGCCGACCGGCCCGGCCACGATCTGCGTTATGCGATCGATGCCGGCAAGCTCGAGCGCGACCTCGGCTGGAACGCGCGCGAGACATTCGAGAGCGGGATCGAGAATACGGTGCGCTGGTATCTGGCGAACCGCTGGTGGTGGGAGCCGATCCGCTCTGGCGTCTACCAGGGTGAGCGGTTGGGTCTGGCGGCCCTCCCCGAGGCACGACTCCAGCAGGCGGAGGGCTGAGGCGTGCGATTGCTGATCACAGGCTGGCAGGGACAGGTGGCGCGCTCGCTCGCGCAAGCCGCTGCCAAGGACAAATCGGTCGAAGCCCTCGCGATCGGCCGGCCGGCGCTCGATCTGGTCAAGTTGCCGACGATCCTGCGCACGCTCTCGGACGCCCGGCCCGACGTCGTCATCAACACCGCCGCCTATACCGCCGTCGACAAGGCCGAGACCGAGCCCGCCGCCGCTCAATCCCTCAATTGCGACGGGGCCCGCCTGCTGGCTGAAGCCTCTGCCGAGCGCGGCGTGCCGATCATCCACCTCTCGACCGACTACGTGTTCGACGGCAGCAAGGCCACGCCCTATGTCGAGAGCGATCCGACCGCGCCGCTCGGCGTCTATGGGCGCAGCAAGCTTGCCGGCGAGCTCGCCGTTGCCGCCGCCAACCCGCGCCATGTGATTCTCAGGACCGCGTGGGTGCACAGTCCGTTCGGGCAGAACTTCGTCAAGACCATGTTGCGCCTCGGGGCGGAGCGCAAGAGTTTACGCGTGGTCGACGATCAGGTCGGCAGCCCGACCTATGCGCCGCACCTGGCCGCCGCGATTCTCGCTGTCGCCCGCCAGATCGCAGGCGCCCCGGCCGGGAGCCCGCACTTCGGGCTCTATCATGGGGCCGGGCGCGGCGAGGTCAGCTGGTGCGGGCTAGCGCGCGAGATCTTCCGCCTTTCTGAGGCGCGTGGCGGCCCATCCGCCGCCCTCGAGCCGATCCCGACCAGCGGCTATCCGACGCCGGCTCAGCGTCCGGCCAACTCGCGTCTCGACTGCCGCAAGCTGGAAGTCCAGTTCGGCGTCGCCCTGCCGGACTGGCACGTGGGCGTCGAGGATTGCGTCGAGCGCATCCTCGCGGGCACTGATTGAGCCCTGACGAGGGGTCGACCGGCGGCGCACCATCACCCGTCATGCCGGCCGCGCACCGGCCTCTGGCGTGCCCATTTTCGCCAGCGCCTGCTCCGGTGCGTGAGCCGGGATCTTCGCGGCATCGTCAGCGCCCGCGGCCCAGATCCGGATCGCGCCTCGCGCATCCGCGATGACGGGTGCCGGGTTGCTGAGATGTGGGTCGACTGAGACAACCGTGCGTGCAGCTCCGGTGAAACAAATTTTCCAACTGGGAAAAACCTGTTGAAGGGCTGTCAACCGGATCGATCGGATTTGACGCAAATCCCGTCGCGCCATTTTATCCGACTGAAGAGTTATTCGGCTAGGCTTCGCTGCACTGGGATTATCGATCGAGGCGTGTGAAGGCCATGGGCAGTATCTGCAACGACGCGACGGCCGCGATGGTTGGCCTCGAAACACCCGAGGGCGCGGTCTGCGATCAACCCGCCGTCGCCGCGCGGCGCGGCGAGCTCACGCGCAGCACGTGGATGCAGAGCCTGAAGCAGCACAATGGTCTGCTCGCCATCGATGCGTTGCGCCAGCGGACCCCGCATTGCCCCAAGACGCTGGCCGGCTACGTCCAGTCGTTCTCCAGCCAGCAGCGTTAGGCCTGGCACCGTTGCAGCGACGCCTCCATTCTTCATCGGATTTGCAACAACCCCTTCCAATCCAACCCGCGGTCGAGCTAGCGTTGCGCGAGCAGCACTGCGAGGGAGCGCCAGGATGAGTTTCACCAAGCGGGACGTTGCAGGTCTTCTCGGCAAGACCTCGATCTTCGGCGGCCTCTCCGAGCCCGACCGCGACGCGCTCGCCCGCGAGATGCGCGGCCAGGTGTTCGCCAACGGGCAAATGCTGTTCTCGCGCGGCGATCCGGGCTCCGACATCTATCTGATCCTGAAGGGCCGGGTACGCCTCTCGATCCTGTCCCCCGAGGGACGAGCGCTCTCCTTTCTCATTGCTGGCCCAGGCGACATCTTCGGTGAGATTGCCTCGCTCGATGGCGGCGTGCGCACCGCTGACGCCACCGCCGCGACAGAGGCGACTGTCGCCATGCTGTCGCGCACGGCCCTGCGGCGGCTGATCGAGACGCGGCCGGCGGTCGCCCTCGCCTCGGTCGAGTTCGTCTGCTCGCGGCTGCGCGCGACCGACGACCGGCTGGAGGCCATCGCCCTCTATCCGATCGAGGCGCGGCTTGCCCGCTTCCTGATCTCGGCGCTGCATCTGAAGGGCATCACCGCCTCGACCGGCCGCGCCGAGCTCGACCTGCCGATGTCCCAGGGCGAGATCGCCTGCATGATCGGAGCCAGCCGTCCCAAGGTGAACGGCGCGCTTTCCTCGCTCGAAGGCGCAGGCGCGATCAAGCGCGATGGCGAGCGCATCAGCTGCGAGCTCGACCGCTTGCGCCAGATCGCCGACGGCGAGGGCGCCTGAGCGTCGGCTGCGGCTAGCGGAAAGGCGAGAGATTATGTAGTGTCGGTCGTCATGAACGAGATCCTGCGTCCCCGCGATTTCCTGCTGACGACCCAGGCCGCCGAGGGCATGGCCCGGCGCCGCTGGAGCGTTGCCGAGATCGAGGCGTTGCTCGCGGCCGGCATCCTCCTCGCGGACGAGCGCTTCGAGCTGATCGGCGGGGAGGTGGTGCCCATGTCGCCCAAGGGCAATCGGCATGAGATCGTGAAGCAGGCGCTGCAACGCTTCTGGTTCCGCAAACTGCCGGACGATATCGAGCTGATCACCGAGACGACGCTGCGGACCGGTCCGGATACCTTCTTGGAGCCGGATTTCCTGTTCTGGCCGCGCGCAATTCCGCTGAGCGACATCACCGCCGCCGACATCCTGCTGCTGGTCGAGGTCGCCGACACGAGCCTCGCCTATGACACGGGGCGCAAGGCGCTCAGCTACGCGCTGCTGGGGCTGCGCGAGTACTGGGTCATCGACGCCGTCCGGCTGACGACCAAGATCCACCGCAAGCGCTCCGCGGACGGCTATGGCTGGACGCGGAAATATGGCCCGGCCGATCGGCTGGTGCCGAAGCTGCTCCCGGCGCTCAAGGTGACCCTCTCGGAGCTTGGCCTGGAACCACTTGCCGATGACTGACTCCACCCCCCGCCTCGCGTTGGATATCGCCGGTTGGGCCAAGGGCCTGCCGCCGGGGCTCGGCACGTCCGATCTCGGCCGCCTCGCCGCGCTCGACCTCGACCTGCTCGCCGGCGATCTGCCGCTGCCTGTCGCCGTCTTGAAGTCCTCGGCACTCGACAACAACCGCGCTTTCATGCGCCGGTTTCTCGCGGCGTCGGGAGCCAGGATCGCGCCGCACGGCAAGACCACGATGGCGCCAGCCCTCTTCCAGATGCAGCTCGACGACGGCGCCTGGGGCATCACCGCGGCGACAGCCTCGCAGGTCCTCGCCTTCCGCCGGTTCGGCGTGCAGCGGATCTTCCTCGCCAACGAGCTGGTCGGGCGGGCGAGCATCGATGCCGTTCTGGCCGAGCTGGCAGCCGATCCGAAGTTCGATTTCTATTGCCTGATCGATTCCGCGGCTAGCCTCTCCCAGCTCGTCGAGCGCACCAGGCTCGCGCGCATCGGCCGGCCCGTCAACGTGCTGGTCGAGCTGGGAAGCCCAGGTGCTCGCACCGGCGTCAGGTCGCTGGCGGAAGCAACTTTGCTCGCGCGCGCGGCCAAGGCGGCAGCGCCCTGGGTCGCGTTGCGAGGGGTCGAGGCCTATGAGGGCGTGTTCGCCAGCAAGACTGCCGCGGAGGACGAGGCTAAGATCGGCGAGCTGCTCGGGCGCGTGATTGCGCTTGCTGGTCTCGCCCGCGACGAGGGCCTGTTCGCCGAAGGCCCGATCATCCTCTCGGCCGGCGGCAGCGGTTTCTTCGATCTGGTCGCTCGCCAGTTGGGCGGGGAGAAGGAAGGTGTCCTCGTGCTGTTGCGGAGCGGCTGCACGATCACCCATGACGATCTCTCCTACGCCCGTGCCTTCGATCGCCTGCTCGCGCGCTCGCCCGAGGTGGGGCAGCAGGGTGGCGTCTTGCTGCCGGCGCTCGAGGTTTGGGGCATTGTGGGCTCCCGGCCCGAGCCGGGGCTGGCCTATGTGAATGTCGGCAAACGCGACATCTCCCATGACGTCGATCTGCCGCTCCCCAAGCTCTGGGCGAGGCCGGGAGTCGATCGCGGGCCGCAGCAGCTCGCAGCCGGTCATCGTGTGCTCCGCCTCAACGATCAGCATGCCCACATCGCCGTGCCGCCCGACAGTCCGCTCGCGGTCGGCGACATGGTCGGCTTCGGCATCTCGCATCCCTGCACCACCTTCGACAAATGGCAGGTGCTGCTGCTGGTCGACGACAGCTATCGGGTGACTGGGGCGGTGCGAACCTATTTCTGACCGGCTTCGATCAGGGTTCGAGCAGCAACGGAACAATCTTGCCAGGTCGACGCCCGAGTAATTTTCCGTCCGCGGACCTGTTACAAACCAATTACAATATGAAGGCAATAATTCATCGAGGTCCGACCTTGTACTGGTCGGATTCGCGACCATTTCGGCGATAGTGAGCAAGCCACTCACCGACACATTCGCGACCAGAGAAAAACAAGGGAGAGCATCATGAGCAAAACCACCATCGCAATCGGCGTCCTCGCAACGGTTCTCACGCAGTCCGCAGCCAACGCCGCCACGGCACCTGTCGCCATGCCCGCGCAGCTTCCGATCATCGGGGCCGCTCCCGTGATCTCCAACGCCGCCAAGGCGCAGATCCTCAAGTCCGACTATTTCCAGGTGGCCGGCAAGAAGCGCCCATTCGTGCGGGCCTTCGTCCAGGAGAGCGGTCCCTCCTTTGCCCAGTACATCCAGACGCTGAAGTTCAAGGAAGACGTCGAGGAGGTTGGCCCGGTCGCCGACATCCGCGCGACTTTCGAGCAGTTCCGCTCGATCGGCTGAGGGCCGCGTGCGGCCCGCTTTCGACCGGCGTTGGATGCCTGCGAAGGCACCCAGCGCCGGTTGCGCCCGCGGTGCCATCGACGAATGGACGGAGACAGCCGGCCCGGATCCGATCTAGTGTGAAAACGCCGGCCGATCGCAAACGGCCGTTCCGCGCGAGGTGTGCCATGGCTGAAATCGCTCCCCGCAGGACCGCACAATTCGTGGTCAAGGCGACCAAGCACTGCAATTTGCGTTGCAACTACTGCTATGAGTACAAAGAACTCGGCAACAAGCAACGCATGCAGCTCGACAGTCTTCGCGGGATGTTCGTCAATGTCCGCGACCACGCGCTCACGCACGGGTTCGAGTCACTCGATTTCGTCTGGCATGGCGGCGAGCCGTTCATGCTGCCGCTGGACTACTACCAAGCGCTCCAGCTGATGCAGAAAGAAGTGTTCACGGGCGGCCTCGAGGTGACTAATGTCGTGCAGTCGAATCTCACGGTTCTGACCGACAGGCACATCGAGTTTCTCAAGAATTCTGGCTTCTTTCGCGGTATTGGTGTCTCCTTCGACGTCTATGGCGACCAGAGGGTTGACACTTCTGGAAAATTGCGTACCGATACGATCCTGAAAAATATTCAGAGACTGATCGAGGAGCGTATCAAGTTCGGCGCCATCACGGTGCTTGCCCGCAACACCCTTCCGCATGCCCGCAGCATCTACAAATTTTGGGACAAGATGGGTATCCAGTTCCGTTTCCTGCCATTTTACATGAGTGCATTCGACAATCAGGTGGTCGAACATGCGCTGACGAACGAGGAGATCGTCGCGGCGCTCACCGACATCTTCCACGACTGGATGGCGTCGGAGCGTGCGACCTCTGTCGATCCCATCGCGGAGTATGTCGGCTACGCCGCCAACAGTCTCACCAGCGCGCCGAGGCGGCACTATCATAAGATGCAGCAGGAGGTCGTGTTCCTCGTCAATCTCGACGGCGGAGTGTGGGGCGTGGGCGATGCCTATGACTCGGCCAAACGCTATGGAAACATGTTCTCGGAGAGCTTCACGGCCATCCTCGACTCAGCCGCCCGGCGGGCAATTGTCGCCCAGTCGGACGAGCGGGTCGCCCGTCATTGCGGGCCATGTCCCCACTATGGCCACTGCCCAGGCGCCTTCGTCGCCGACGCGACGCCCGAGCAGGCCGCGGCGCTCGAGCGCTCGGGCTGTCTGGTGCGGGTGATGCTCGATCGAATGACAGCCACGCTGGAGCAAACCGATGTCGGGCAGGCGCTGATGGCGGGCGGCATCGAGCAGATCGACAACCAGGCGCTGAAGATAGCCCTGTAGTCGTCGTCCTGCCCGAGTGGCACGGCATCTCCTCGTGCACGAGCTGGGCTCCCGCATGCGCCGCTGGTTGTCATGGCGGCTGGATCTCCCGGGTGAGGTTCGGCGAGACACTTACTTCCGACCTGCTTCGATGCCGAAGCGCGCGAGCTCGCCGCCGCTGCGCAGGTCGACCACCACGATGCCCTCGCTGCCGTCGGCGCTGCCGTAATGGACGGCCAGACGATTGCCGTCGAGACCGATGGAGCGCACGCTCGCTCCCGCGGGGAGGACGAGCTGGCCTGAATTGATCGCGGCTCCCGGCATCGCTGCGACGGCCGGGGCATCGCTCGCAGGCACGCGGGAAACGCGATAGGCGATGGTGCCCGCGACCACCAGCAGGCCGGCAACCAGCAGCACGCCCAAGCCGATCACCAGCGCCTTCAGCAGCTTCACTTGACGTGACGCTGGCGCCGTGCCGGGAGTGGTCGCGGTGTCGAATGGAACGGTCATGGTGGAGGCGGCCGGGTGGAAGGCGTTGCGGAGCGGCGGATCGACTTGGTCGCGGGCGTGGATGAGGCAGGCAGCCGTCTCGACCGTCTGCTCGCGGCCCGGCTCGGCGACCTCAGCCGAACCCGGCTGCAGGCCTTGATCCGGCAAGGCGAGGTCCGGATCGGTGGGCGAACGATAGTCGACCCCGGACACAGGGTCAAACCGGGCGACGCGATCGAGCTGAGCCTGTCCGCCCCGGTCGCGGCCGAGCCTCTGCCCGAGCCGATCCCGCTCGTCATCGTGCACGAGGACGAGGCCCTCGTCGTCATCGACAAGCCGGCCGGCATGGTCGTGCATCCGGCGGCGGGGCATGCGACCGGCACGCTCGTCAATGCGCTCATCGCCCACTGCGGCGACACCCTCTCGGGCATCGGTGGCGTCAAGCGACCCGGCATCGTGCATCGCCTCGACAAGGATACGAGCGGCCTCCTCGTCATCGCCAAATCCGACGCGGCGCATCGTGGCCTCGCGGATCAGTTCGCCGCCCATGGCCGCGACGGCAAGCTCGTGCGTGTCTATCAGGCGCTGGTCTGGGGCAAGCCCGACCAGCGCCGGGGACGTATCGATGCGGCGCTCGCGCGCTCGGCGGCGAACCGGAC
>JANPDA010000352.1:0-3682 GCA_031431235.1 Hyphomicrobiaceae bacterium | reverse complement strand
CGCGCAAGACCTCGCGCTGGGGTGCAACCAGCAGCCCAGTCCAGCGATCGCTCGCAATCACCGGCCGGCGTGGCTCGGCCTGCCATTCGGCGAGCGGCCGGCCAGTCGCCTCCAGCACCTCGAGCGCGCGCACCACGCGTTGCGCGTCGCTCGGCCTCAGCCGACCGGCCGTCAGCGGATCACGGGTTGCCAGCATGGCGTGCAGCCGCTCGGCGGGGACACGTTGCGCTTCCGCTCGCCAGTGATTGCGGATCGCCGCCGGAATCGACGGCATCGCCGCGAGCCCTCGCGTCAACGCGGTGAAGTAGAGCCCGGTGCCGCCGACCACGATCGGCACGCGCCCTTCGCCTTCGATCGCACAGATTGCCGCCGCGGCCTCCTCCGCCCAGCGTCCGGCCGAATGGGCCGTGGCCGCCGGCACATGCCCATAGAGGCGATGCGGCAGGTCGGCTTCCTCCACGGACGTTGGCCGGGCCGTGAGGATCGCGAGCTCTGCATAAACCTGCATGGAATCGGCGTTCACGATCGTGCCACCGAGCGCCCGTGCCAGCGCGAGCGCCAGCGCGGATTTCCCGCTCGCGGTCGGGCCGGCGATCAGGATCGTGCGCTGCCTCGGCGTCGGCATCGATGCGCAGCTTTCGGGGCCTGAGGCGTGGGAACGAGATCGCACCAGCTATTGCTGGCCGATGCGAGGCTCATTGTCGAGAGTTTCATCGTGTGGCGGCGTTGCGCCTCTCGAGAAACACATCCTGGCATCACCCGTCATGGCCACGGGCGCGGCATCTGTAGCTGAGATCCCGGATCAAAGCCTTTGGCTTTGTCCGGGATGACGGGTGGATGGGTGTGCGCGAGTGCGCGGATGGCGAGGAGGCTCTTGCCCCGGCCAGCCCACCCGCGCGATAACGACATCATGACCCAACTCTCTCCCCGCCCCTGGGTGCCTCACGGCTGCGAAGACCTCGTCCAGAGGATCGCACGCAGCGTGGCGGCGCTGTCGGCCGAGGCGATCGAAGCCGAGATCTGCCTGGCTGCCGAGGACAGCCGCGCGATCCACGAGGATGTGTGCGTCAACCTCAACCCCGCGACCAACGCCATGAGCCCCAAGGCCGAGGCGATGCTGGCGCGCGGGCTCGGCTCACGCCCCTCGCTCGGCTATCCGGGCGACAAGTACGAGATGGGGCTCGAGGCGATCGAGCGGATCGAGGTGATCTGCGCGGAGCTGGCGGCCGAGGTGTTTGGCGCAAGCTACGCCGAGATCCGCGTGCCCTCGGGCGCTATCGCCAATCTCTACGCCTTCATGGCGACCTGCAAGCCGGGCGACGCCATCATTGCGCCCCCGCCCGAGATCGGCGGGCACGTCACCCACCACAGCGCGGGTGCGGCGGGGCTCTATGGGCTCGAGGTGCATGCAGCGCCGGTCGAGGCCCAACGCTTCACGATCGATCTGGGAGAATTGAAGAGCCTCGCCAGAAAGGTCGAGCCGAAGCTGATCACCGTCTGCGGCTCGTTCAATCTCTGGCCCCATCCGGTCGCCCAGATACGGGCCATCGCCGACGATGTCGGCGCGAAGGTGCTCTACGACGCGGCGCACATGTCGGGCATGATCGCGGGCCACGCCTGGCAGCAGCCGCTCGAGGAGGGCGCGCATCTGATGACGATGAGCACCTATAAGAGCCTCGGCGGGCCGCCATCGGGCCTGGTGCTGACCAATGACGCCGGGCTCGCCGAGCGCATCGATGCCATCGCCTATCCCGGCCTCACCGCCAATTTCGACGTCGCCAAGTCGGCGGCGCTCGCCATCACCCTGCTCGACTGGAAGGTGCACGGCCGGGCCTATGCCGCCAAGATGGCCGCGACCGCCAAGGCGCTCGGCGAGGCGCTGGTCGAAGAAGGGCTCCCGGTCCATGCCGCCGATCGCGGTGTCACCGGCTCGCATCAGCTGGCGCTCGAAGCCGCGACCTGGGAGGGCGGGCACCGGGCGGCCAAGCGGTTGCGGAAAGGCAACATGCTCGCCTGTGCCATCGGGCTGCCGATCGCGCCGGTCGCGGGCGACGCCAACGGCCTCCGGCTCGGCACCAACGAGATCGTCCGCTGGGGCATGGGCCCCGAGCACATGGGCGAGCTGGCGCACCTGATCGCCCGCGCCATGATCGGCAACGAGGCGCCCGAGGAGGTGGCCGCCGACACGACAGCCTTCCGCCGCCGCTTCCAGCAGCTGCATTTCGTGCGGGTCTGAGCCGATGCCAAGCCCGAGCGAAGTGCTGGTGATCGTGACTGACTTCGCCAATGGACCTGCTCTGGCCGCCGCAATCGAGCGCATGAAGCGAGTGAGGTTCGCTTGGCTCGATTATCCGACTGCGGTGGAGTTGTGCGGGGATTGGGGACTCGACACCGAGATTATCCACCTGATCAACGAGCACGGCTTCGACAGCACGCGCCTCGGCGCGGATGGCCCGGCACCTGTCCCCATCGACGTCGCGCAACTTCCAACCGCCAACCGCCGCAAACGACTGCTCGTCGCCGACATGGATTCGACCATCATCGGACAGGAATGCATCGACGAGCTGGCCGGTGTCGCGGGTGTCCGCGCCGAGGTCGGCGCCATCACCGAGCGGGCAATGCGAGGCGAGATCGACTTCGTCGGCTCGATCACCGAGCGTGTCGCCATGCTGAAGGGCCTCGATGCCGCAGTCATCGATCGCATTCTCACCGAGCGCATCACGCTCAATCCCGGCGCGCTCGAGTTGGTCGCGACGATGCGCGCGCACGGCGCCCACACCGCTCTGGTCTCGGGCGGCTTCACCCAGTTCGTGGCGAAGGTCGCCCAATGGGCGGGCTTCGACAGCTACCAGGCCAACACCTTGGAGATCGAAGGCGGGCGCCTGACCGGCCGGCTCGTGCCCCCGATCCTCGATCGATCCGCCAAGGCGAGGGAGCTGCGCCGCCTCGCCAGCATGTTGGGCATCCCCCGTGGGGAGACACTCGCCGTGGGCGACGGCGCCAATGACGTGGAGATGATCAGCGCAGCAGGCCTGGGCGTCGCCTACCGGGCCAAGCCCGTGCTGGAGCAGGCGGCCCGCGTCTCGATCCGCTGTGGTGACCTGACTTCGCTGCTGCATCTGCAGGGCTACCGGCGCGAGGAGCACATCCGTTGACGTCGCAGTGCTCGCTTCATTCCGCGCGCCGAATTCCGCCGCCGCGACACGGTTGGCAGCACGGCTCTCCAGATTTCCGCGAGCCGCTCAATCACGCCGAGTGACTGTAGGTGTTGGTCGGAGTGGCAAGATTCGAACTTGCGACCCCCTGCTCCCGAATTATATGCTTGTAGCTTTACTGAGGCACACGGTGCCTCATAGACAACTGAATTTGCTGATCTTATTGGAACGTTTGCCACATAGTGCCCCCTGGGGTTTCGTCCAGGTACCTTACCATGACCTTACCAGAACACGCGGCAGGGGGTTGTTCATGCCAAAGCTGAAGCTGACCAAATCCGCCGTCGATACCAAGTGCCCACCGGAGCCATGGCGGGACCGGACCTTCTACTGGGACACCGAGTTGAAGGGGTTTGGTCTGTGCGTCATGGCGGGCGGCACCAAGACCTTTGTTGTCCAGCGCGACCTGCCAGGGCAGACGACGCGGCGTCAAAACCTTGGCCGCTGTGGCGAGCTGACCGTGGATCAGG
>JANPDA010000351.1:0-15190 GCA_031431235.1 Hyphomicrobiaceae bacterium | reverse complement strand
GTTGACGGGATGCTCGCACTGTTTTTTTTTTGTTACTAATATTTTTGGTACCCGTTTTCGGGGGGGGGCGAAGCGCCTGCGGGTAATTTGGTGTTCGGGGCTGTGGGCCCGGGGTTGCCGGGTCGCGCGGGTGGCGCGCCTCCGGCGCGACGCGGCTACCCGGGGCCCAGAGCCCGGAACTCCTAAGTCCCGGCTGGCGCTTCGCGCCGCCAGGAAGACGGGTACCAAATGTATGAGTCACAACACTAGCAGAGTGCGAGCTGCCCGTCAGCCGAGGATTTTATCCAGTGCGCATGGACGGCACCTCGAAGCCCTTCGCGAGTTTCGCGCACGCGCCATGCCGCGGGCAGCCGGTCAGGTGATCGTTGACCAATCCACAGGCCTGCATGAACGCGTAGACCGTCGTCGGGCCCACGAAGCGGAAGCCGCGCGCCTTCAAGGCTTGCGAGATCGCCTTGCTGACCACCGTCTCGGGCGGCACCTCGCCCATGCTGGCGAACCGGTTCTGCACTGGCGCTCCGCCCGCGATCCCCCAGACCAATCCCGCAAGGCACTCCTGCTCGGTGAGCGCGAGATAGGCGCGCGCGTTGTCGATCGTCGCCTCGATTTTCAGGCGGTTGCGGACAATGCCAGCATCCGCCATCAATGCTTCGATCTTCCTGTCGCCATAGCGCACGATCTTGGCCGGCTCGAAGCCGTCGAACACCTGCCTGAAATGCTCGCGCTTGCGCAGGATGGTGATCCAGGAGAGACCGGCCTGGAAGCCTTCGAGCACCAGCTTCTCGAACAGTGCCCGGTCATCCGTCTTCGGCACGCCCCACTCCTCGTCGTGGTAGCGCACATAGAGCGGATCCTCGCCCGCCCAGGGACAGCGGCCGGTCATGCGGCAGCTCCCGGCACGTCGAAGCGGGCGAAGGCGGGTTTCTTGACGATCAGGCGGACGCCGCCGGTTTCGACCGGCGCCTTTGCGGCGGCGAGCCGGTCGAGCCGCAGCAGCGCGAGGCCCATGTTGCCCACATGCGAGCCCATCACGCCGAGTGGCACCTCTGCGGACTTGACCTCGGCGCCTCTCGGCGGCAGCTCCGCCTCGCCCTCGACGATCACGAACCGGCTGCGCGCCGTGCCGCGATGCTGCATGCGGCTGACCACCTCCTGCCCGACATAGCAGCCTTTCTCGAAGTCGACCGAGCCCGTCTGATCCCACAGCGCCTCGTGGGGAAAAACCTCACCCGACCCGAAATCCTGCCCCAGCTCCGGCACGCCGCAGGCGATGCGGTGAGCATGATATTGCGTTTCGGTCATGGTGGCCGTGCTGCTGACCGGCGAGGTGATCCTCGCAATGGCCCGTTGCCCGAGCGCGCTGGCGCGGGGGTCAGCGCAAGTGGCATTGCCACTCAGGTGACAGGTCTCGCCCCACCCGGACCAGACGCTCATGTCACCGCAGCGGTCGACGATCTCGACCTTGGCGCGCAGCTTGTAGAAGCCGAGCCGCTTCACGAGCTCGGGCACGGCCTCGCGCGCGACATCGAGCAGGACCTCGCTGTCACCCCGCATCACGATCATCTCGAACAGGATCTTGCCCTGGGGCGAAAGCAGTCCGGCGTGGATCGCATCGGCCCCTGCCGTGAGGCGCTCGACATCTCCGGTCAGCAAGCCCTGCAGGAAGCGCAGATCATCCTCGCCCCGCACGGCAACGACACCGCGGCCGGCGAGGAGAGCGACAGTCTCATCGGTTTCATTCGGTTGCATGGCCCGACAGGTTTACGTAAGCCGGACCCAACTCGCAAGCACCGCGCAGGGGAGAGAATCGATGCCAACCACCTACGACCTCGTCCTGAAAGGCGGCACTGTCGTCAACCAGGACGGCATTACCCCGCGTGACATCGGCATCCGGGCGGGGCGTATCGCCGCGCTCGGCTCGATCCAGCGCGAGGCGGCGGGCGAGGTGATCGACTGCACCGGCCTCACCATCCTCCCCGGCGTGATCGACACGCAGGTGCATTTCCGCGAGCCGGGCATGACCCACAAGGAGGACCTGGAGACCGGCAGCCGCGCGGCCGTCATGGGCGGCGTCACCGCCGTGTTCGAGATGCCCAATACCAAGCCCGAGACCACCACGGCGGCAACGCTTGCCGACAAGCTCACCCGCGCGCACCACCGCATGCATTGCGATTTCGCTTTCTTCGTTGGCGGCACCCGAGAGAATGTCGCCGACATCCCCGAGCTCGAGCGGCTGCCGGGAGCAGCCGGCATCAAGGTCTTCATCGGCTCCTCGACTGGCGACCTGCTGGTCGATGACGAGGCAACGCTCGCCCAGATCCTGGCCCGGATCACCCGTCGCGCTTCCTTCCACTGCGAGGACGAAGCGCGGCTGCAGGCACGCCTTTCCGAGCGGCGCGAGGGTGATCCCTCGACCCATCCGATCTGGCGCGACGAGATCGCAGCCTCGAACGCGACCGAGCTGCTGGTTCGTCTCGCGCGGGCAGCGGGCAAGCGCGTGCACGTCCTCCACGTCTCGACGGCGCAGGAGATCGCCTTCCTCGAAGCCCACAAGGATGTGGCGAGCGTCGAGGTGACGCCCAACCACCTGACGCTCGTCGCCCCCGATGCCTACGCCCGCCTCGGCACCCGCGCGCAGATGAACCCGCCGGTGCGAGGCGAGCCTCATCGGGCAGCGCTCTGGGCCGGCATCGCCTCTGGTGTGGTCGACATCCTCGGCTCCGATCACGCCCCGCACACGCTCGCGGAAAAGTCGAAGCCCTATCCGGCATCGCCCTCCGGCATGACCGGCGTGCAGAAGCTCGTCCCGGTCATGCTCGACCACGTGCATGCCGGCCGCCTCTCGCTCGCGCGCTTCGTCGATCTGACGAGCGCCGGCCCCGCGCGCCTGTTCGGCATCGCCGGCAAGGGCCGGATCGCAGCCGGCTACGACGCCGACCTGACCATCGTCGACCTGAGACGCCGCCAGACCATCACGAACGCCTGGATCGCGTCGCGCTGCGCCTGGACACCACTCGACGGCATGACCGTCACCGGCTGGCCCGTCGGCACGGTGCTGCGGGGCCGGCGGGTGATGTGGGAAGGGGAGCTGGTCGAGGCGGGCGCCGGCGAGGCAGTGCGATTCGATTGATGATCTTCACGCCATTCCGTGATAGCAGTGAAGCATGACACAAGAGGTTCAAGATATACTGAACAGGGTGGCGAAGGCCATCGATGAGCTTCCCGAAGAGTGCCGTGATGCGGTGCTCACGGAGATCGAGGAGCACGTTGCACAGTACAAGGTGCCGCAGATGACCGATTCGCAGCGCGAGGAGGTGAAGCGGCGTTTGACTTTGCCTAGAAGGCATGTGCCCGAGGAAAGGGTGCGTGAAATCCTTCGCCGCTACAAGTAGCTGTCATGAGGATCGTATGGACGCCCGAGGCTGCGGATGACCTCGAGCGTGTGCTTGCGTACATGGTGGAGCAGCGCGTAGGGCGGATTAGGCGCCCTTCGCGCCGTAGTCCGCCGTCGGCGCGATCCAAGGGCGGATTACGGCCTGCGGCCTAATCCGCCCTACGCGCTCCACCGACTCCAGCTTCTGGGATGAACAAAGATTGGTGCGGCGCACAACTTGAGCCAAGGCGCTTAGCTGCTTTTGGCCCTCAGCCCACCAATCTCGATCGCCATCTCCTGGGCGACTGCCCTTGAAGGCCCAGCAGTCCATCACGACGGGCAGGCACCTGCCCGAAGAAACGCCGGTTGGAAAAACTTATCCCCGGCGACGGAGCCTCCTTTACACTCCCCCGATCGTCAGCCCGGAAGCGGGACGCGTCGCGACCGTCGCGAGTGTGGGCCGGCGACGGTGACGGTCGGGAGTTGCCGGGGTCGTGGGTTGCAAGATTCACGGACGGATCTCGGTGCCCGATGGGTTCCGGTGGCTTGCCCTCTGGGACGGGCGCGGGCAACCGCGCTGCGGTCCGGGTGCCTTAGAAGGCTAGGTTTGTCCAGGCCCGCAAGAGCCAGGGCAACGGAAGAAGCAGGCCCGATTCCTTAAATCGTTACAACATCATGGCGGAGCCATGCTTCGCATGGACCGGCGCCGCAGGGCTGCCACTAAACAATACACGCAGCGCTTCGGCGCCCGTGTCCCGCTTCGCGTTCATGCCTCGCGCGCTTCCGGCGCGGCGAGGGTCGAGGTGTTGTTCGAGGTGTCGATCTGCCCCTACTCCACCGACGCCCGCCCCGTCCCGTCGTCCACCGGCAGGAACTTCGCGCGGTAGAAGATGTGTGCGCCGATCCGCGTCAGGCGGCGCATGTCGCCGATCCAGTCGGGACGCACAGTGGTCGCGTGATAGTGGCTCGCATAGCCGACCTCCGCCAGCCAGACCTTGCCGTCGACGACGCGGCCGGCCAGCTCGTTGGCCGTCTCCCATTCGGGCTTCTGCCTCGGCACGTCGGCGACGCGATCGCAGGCAAAGGAAAACTGGCAGGCATTCGGCCGCTCCGCACCCTGATAGACGACGCCGCAGATGGTGTCGGGATAGAACGCCGAGCGCACCCGGTTCATGATCGTCTGCGCCACTGCCAGCTGACCCTGCACCGGCTCGCCGCGCGCTTCGAAATAGATCGCGGTCGCAAGGCAGCGCTTCTCCTTGGCGCGGAACTCCGCTCCGGTCAGGCCACCGAAGTAGAGCGGCTTGCCGCCGGCGGTGCCGGTCCGCGAGCCGGTCAGGTCGAGGCCGGTGTCGCGCGGGCGGGCGTGCGGCGTTTCGATGCCAAGCGCGACATGCTGCAGGGCGGGCAGCGAAACGGTTGCGTTGGCCGCCAGCATGAGCTGCTGGGGCTGCCAGTCGAGACGCACTGGCGGCGTCACCCGGTCGGCACGCGGCCCCTTGCCGGAGATGAGGAAGAGCTGGGCGGCGACGGCATCGAGCGGCACGGCTTTGGCTGTGGGAAGCCGGCTTTGCTTGGCAATGGCCGTGCCCGGACTGGCGGACGCTGCGATGCGGCTCTCCGGCCAATGCGCGAAAGCTGCCATCAGAAAGCCGAGCACGCCTGAAGCGGCAACGCCCAACGTCAGTGCAATCGGGCCGAGAACGGCCCTGGAGCGGATACGCGGCACGGGAGCACTCGTTGACGCAAAGGCGGCCGAAGGCGCCGGGAACAGAGCCGCATTGAACCATGGTATTGACTAAAGGGAGGTTAATTCCAGGGGCGCCGAGCGCGCGCAGCTCACGCCAGCTGTGGGCTGAACAGCACTTCCCTCCCGTCCTGGGTCCCGGAAATCACCACATTGCCGTCGAGGACCTTTGCCCGGCCGGAAGCGACGAGCGCGAGCGCGTGGGGATAGAGGCGATGCTCGGCGACGAGGACACGCGCACCCAAAGTCTCGGGCGTATCGCCCTCGAGCACCGGCACCGCTGCCTGGGCCACGATCGGCCCCGCATCCATCTCGATCCGGACGAAATGCACGCTCGCTCCCGAGACCTTCACGCCTTCGAACAACGCCCGCTCATGGGTGTTGAGACCGGTGAACGAGGGCAGCAGCGAGGGATGGATGTTGAGATGCCGGTCGAACCATCGGTTGACGAAGCCCGCCGTCAGCAGCCGCATGAAGCCGGCATTGCAGACGAGGTCGATGCCGCGGTCGAGCAGCATGCCATGGAGCGCGAGCTCGAACGTCATGCGCGAAGGAAACTGGTTGTGGTCGAGCGCCACCGCTTCCACGCCCATGGCCCGCGCCTCGGCGAGGCCGGCCGCGTCCGGCACGTTCGAGACGACGACCGCGATCTCGGCGGGATAGGCAGGGTCCCTTGCCGCCGCGATCAGCGCCGCCATGTTGGAGCCGCGCCCGGAGATCAGGATGGCGGTGCGCTTCTTCATGGTGCCGTTGCCGCCGCCATCAACCGAGCCTGCCGCGATAGCGAACCGGCTCGCCGCCGCCGCGCGCCACCAATTCGCCGATCACGACTGCCGTCTCCCCCGCGCCTCGCAGCCGCGCAAGCACGCCATCCGCCTCCGCCTTTCCCACCACCACAACCATGCCGATCCCGCAGTTCAGCACGCGCAGCATCTCCCCCTCCGCGACCCCGCCCGCCTCGCGCAACCAGCCGAACACGGCTGGCAACCGCCACGCGCCGAGATCGACCATGGCCGCTGTCCCATCGGGCAGGACCCGCGGCACGTTCTCGGTGAGGCCGCCGCCGGTGATATGAGCGAGCGCCTTGACGGCGCCCGTCGCTCGGATCGCCTCGAGCAGCGGCTTCACATAGATCCGCGTCGGTTCAAGCAGTGCTTCCCCGACCGTCCGCGCAGGCTCGAAGGGCGCGCGATCGCCAGTGCCGATGCCTGAAACCTCGACGATTCTGCGCACCAGTGAATACCCGTTCGAATGCGGACCCGACGAGGCGAGCCCGATCAGCACATCGCCCGGACCGACATCGGCTCGTGGCAGCAGGCGGCCGCGCTCGGCTGCTCCGACGCAGAACCCGGCGAGGTCATAGTCGCCCGCCGCATACATGCCCGGCATCTCGGCCGTCTCGCCGCCCAGCAACGCGCATCCCGCTTGCCGGCAACCCTCGGCAATGCCGGCAATCACCTGCGCGGCCACGTCAACGTCGAGCTTGCCGCAGGCGAAATAGTCGAGAAAGAACAGTGGCTCCGCCCCCTGCACCAGCACATCATTGACGCTCATGGCGACGAGGTCGATCCCGATCGTGCCGTGCAGTCCGGTCTCGATCGCGAGCCGGAGCTTGGTGCCGACCCCGTCCGTGCCCGACACCAGCACGGGATCCTCGAAACCGGCTGCCTTCAGATCGAACAGCCCGCCAAAACCGCCGAGCGCGGCATCCGAGCCACTGCGTGCCGTCAACCGCGCGAACGGCTTGATCCGTTCGACCAGCGCATTGCCGGCATCGATATCGACCCCCGCCTCGCGATAGGTGAGGCCATTCTGCCGCACTGTGTCACTGGAGCCCATAACCCCTCCACGAGTGGCCTTCCGCAGGCCGAATCGATGCATTCTCACAAAAGCGGCCAGCAGCGCTCTAGCAACTCCCGCTGGCCAAGGCCAGCGAAGGCTGGTAGTTGGCGGGCGTCAGAATTCCGCCTGAGGTTTGCGGGACAAGGCTCGCATCGGCGAGGATGAAGCACCCCATGCAGCATCGGCTAGACTCAATCTTGCGGGCAACCTGGCTCGCCACGGCGGCTCTTGGCCTCATCGTCCTGCCGGTGGCCGGCGACGCCCAGGATCAGGACAACGTGAGCGTCTATACGGTCGCAGCCTATCCGGTCGAGGCCGTCGCCTCCGACGCCGTCGCCGCCAAGGCAAAGGCCATGGCCGAAGGACAGCTGGGGGCTTTCCGCTACCTGCTGAAACGGATCGTCGACGTCAACGCCTACAAGCGCCTGCCGAAACTGAAACCGGCCGAGATCGAGGACGCGATCGACGGGCTCCAGGTCGACAAGGAGCAGAACTCGCGCACGGAATATCTCGCCACCTTGAGCTACAAGTTCAAGCCGGACGCGATCCGCGAGTTGCTGCGCAACTACAAATTGCCGCACTTCGATCGGCAGGCCGAGCCGATCTCGATGATCACGACGTTCGTTACCCGCAAGGGCGAGAACGCGCAAGGGACGAAAGCCTGGACCGACGCCTGGGCCGGCCTCGACCTCGTGCACTCGCTGACGCCCGTCCAGCTGATCGCGCCGGGACCTTCGGCGACGCCCGAGGTTTTCCAGCGCCTGGCCGATGGCGACGGCAATGCATTCGGCATCATCGAGAGCGAGGCCAATGCCAGTCGGCTGGTCGTCGCACTCGCCGAGCTGGTCGAGGGCGGCAAGAAGCTGAAAGTCTCGCTCATCGGGGCGGATCGTTCCGGTCAGCTCGACCTCGAGCGCACCTACACCGTCTACTACGACGATCTCCCCTACACGGCCGAGCTCGCTTCCATCATCGGGCTCGGCGTGCTCGAGGGCCGTTGGAAGTCGATCAACGTCGGCATTCACACGGCCGGCGCCGAATCGGGCGGCGTGGAAGCCTGGTCCTCCGACACCGGCAATCCCGGCACGGCTGGCCCGCGCATCCGCATCGTCGCCGAGTTCTCGGGCGCCAGCCAGTGGCGCGACCTGCGCACGCGACTGCTGGATACGCCGGGCGTCGAGGATGTGGAGATCGGCACTATCAGCGCGCGCAACGCTGAGGTCTCCTTTGGCTACGCGAGCGGCATCGGGACGCTGCGCTCCGAGCTTGCGCGCTCGGGCGTTGCGCTCGGCGATGTCGGCGGCACGCTGGTGATGCGGATCGACTGAGGACAGCCCGAACAACAACTGAACCATTTTCGCGAGCGGATGCGCTTCGGCGTAGGGTGCAATAGGCGCCTTCGCCGTATTGCACCTTCGGCTGGCGATGCGATCCGGGGCGGTGGTGCAATACGGCCTGAAGCAGGCCTAATGCACCCTACAGATCCCGTCCTCGACTTGACGACAGGACGCAGCGGTTATTGTTTGGAGTGTCCTGAGCGCGCCCGGCGGCGGCCCGTTGCATGACAGCTCTCCACCAGCTGGGCCTTGTGGTGCCAGAGCGGTCGCGCCAGTCTCGATCAGCGACATCGAGCTTGCAGGGGGGCAGGATGGCAGCTATCGCGGACCGCAGTGGCTGGGTCGAGACGGCCGGCTCCTATCGCTCCTTCCCTCGTCTCAGCGGCAGCCAGCGGACGGACTGGCTCATCATCGGAGCGGGGCTGACCGGCCTCACCGCCGCCCATCGGCTCGCGGCGTTACGGCCCAAGGACCGGATCATCCTGATCGACGGCAAGCGCATCGCACAAGGCGCGAGCGGCCGCAACTCGGGCTTCGTCGTCGGCAACACGCTGCCCGACGAGTTGAGCTACGGCATCGGCAAGAGCATCGCGCGGTCGATGCCCCAGATCGAGCTCGACCAAGCGGCGGGCGAAGGCGTCAAGCAGCTCATCAAGGACCTGGGAATCGCGTGCGACTACCATGAGGACGGCTATTTCTACGCGGCCCACGAGCCGCGGCTGTTCGCCGATGCCGAGCGCTATGGGCGCATGATCGAGGAGGTCGGCGGCAAGGCCAAGGTCTACGGCGCCGAGGAGCTCGCCAGCCGCTTCGGCATCGACTTCTATCGCAAGGCGCTCTGGATCGGCGGCTCGGGCACCGGCTTCCTGCACTCGGCGAAATTCTCGAAGGGATTGACCGAGGCCCTGCCCAAGCAGGTCGAGGTCTTCGAGAACACGAAAGCGGTGCGGCTCGGAGCGCGGGCCGGCGGTGGGGCGATGGTCGAGCTGGAGAACGGCAGCATCGACGCGGCCAAGGTGATCGTCGGTCTCAATGCCTATCTGCCGCGGTTCGGCTACAAGCGCGACCGGATCTTTCCCGTCGTCGTCTCGGGGAGCCTGACCCGCCCGCTGACCAAGGAGGAGGACGATCGGATCGGCGGCGTCGAGCCTTTTGCGCTGCTCTCGCCGGTCAAGGGCGGCGCCACCATCCGGCTGACACCCGATCGCCGGCTGCTCGTGCGCAACAAGGCCGAGTTTCGCCCCGAAGGCGTCGATGGCGAGCGATTGGCCAAGCACCGCGAGACGCACCGGGAAGGTCTGTTGCGGCGGTTCCCCTGGCTGCCGGCCGATGCGGTCGAGTTCACCTGGTCCGGCTCGATCTGCATCAGCCGGAACGGGCGCTTTGTGTTCGAGGAGATGCAGCCGGGCGTATTCGCGGCGGCCTGCTACAACGGCACCGGCGTCACGCGGGGCACGCTGCTCGGCAAGCTGATCGCGGAGCTGGCCGCCGGCGAGCGCTCGAAGCAGGTGGAGCTGGCGCTCGCGATGGAGAAGCCC
Organism: Hyphomicrobiaceae bacterium; assembly: GCA_031431235.1. Classification (GTDB taxonomy): domain Bacteria; phylum Pseudomonadota; class Alphaproteobacteria; order Rhizobiales; family Hyphomicrobiaceae; genus JANNSW01. The sequence goes on along the minus strand of JANPDA010000351.1, from coordinate 5,353 downwards.
GCGATCATCCCGCCCGGCACGCTGTTCCGCCCGCTCGCCGCGCTGCGCTTCCATTTCGAGCACTTGAAGGCCCGGCCGGAGAAATAGTGTCGAGGTTGGCGGCGGACGGGCTTGGGAAGGCCCGGACTGGACCTGCCCATATCAGCCGGCAAACCGGGTGCAAGGCTGGCCCGGCACCGGCGCTTCCGCTGCCAGCAGCGCGCCGTCGAGCCCGCCCACCGGCTCACCGATCCGGGCGGTCGTCACATAGAGCGTGCGCAAACCGGGGCCGCCGAACACGCAGGAGGTCGGCTTGTTGACCGGCATGTCGAAAATGCGATCGATGCCGCCGTCGGGGTCGTAGCGGATGAGGCAGCCGCCGCCCCAACGGGCATTCCAGAGGTAGCCCTCGGCATCGAGCGCCGATCCGTCCGGCACGCCACGCGGGTGCGGGCCGGCGAAGACGCGCCGGTTGGCGATCGCGCCCGAGGCCCGATCCCAGTCGTAGACCGAGATCACGCCGGTCAGGCTGTCGCCGAAATAGAGCCTGCCACGGGTGTCATCCCAAACGAGCGTATTGGCAACGCCCACGCCGCTATCGTGCCGGTGGACCGCGCCATTCGCCTCGACCCGGTAGAGCGCGCCCGACGAGCGGGTGACCGGTACCTCGCCCAGATCGAGGCCCACATCGTTCCGCATGGTGCCGACCCAGAGGCGGCCGGTCGGATCGACCCGGGCCTCGTTCGGCCGGTTGCCGAGGGTGATCGGCTCGAGTTCGGCGAACTTCTCGGTCCGGCCGGTTGCCGGATCGAGCACATAGAGCCCGCTGACGAGAGCAACGACGAGACCGCCCGCCTCGCGCGGCACCGCCGAGCCGATCGATTCGCCGAGCTGCCAGCTGATCACTTTGCCGGATTGCGGATCGAGGCTGCGGACGATGCCCGGATTGAGGTCGATCCAGATGAGCTGCCCCGTCTGCTCGTCCCAGTGCGGTGCCTCACCCAGCAGATCCCTGTGGGCTTCCATCACTGGCTCGAACCGCATGCTGTCCCCCTTTGACCACTGGCCGCCGGCCATCCTGTAGCGCAATGCTACTCGGCGGCTAGTGGCAGCACCGCATCGCTCTCACGCCGGTCGGACTGGGGCGAGATGCCGTAGCGCTCGCGATAGCGCTTGGAGAAATGGGAAGCCGAAACGAAGCCCGCGGCGATCGCGACCTCGACGATCGGCATGGTCGAATGGCGCAGCAGACGTCGCGCCCGCTCGAGCCGCACATCGAGATAGTAGCGAGCGGGACTGCGGCCCATGTGATGGCGGAACAGCCGCTCGACGTGACGCCGCGAGATGCCGGTTGCATCTGAGATGTCGGCGAGCGACAGCGGCTCGGCGACATTGGCCTCCATCAGCTCGATGATGGCGAGCAAGCGCGGGTTCTGCACACCGACCCGCGCGCCGATCGGCAATCGTTGGCGGTCGTCGGGGCGCCTGATCCGGTCGATCAGGCATTGCTCACAGACCTTGGTGACGACATCCTCGCCGAGTGCCTGACTGATCAGATGCAGCATCATGTCGAGGGAGGCAGTCCCCCCGGCACAGGTGTAGATGCCGTGGTCGACCTCGAACAGCACCGACTTGACGAGCGCATCGGGGAAGCGCTCGGCAAAGCCCGGCAAATTCTCCCAATGGATGGCGCAGCGCCGGGCATCGAGCAGACCCGCCTCCGCCAGGATCCAGGCGCCGGTGCACACGCCGCCGATCGCGGCCCCTTGCGCATGCATGCGCCGCAGCCAGGCGAACACCGACTGGTCCTCGAATTCCTCCACGTGCATGCCGGCGCAAACGATCACCATGCGCGAGCGCGTCGGCCCCAGGCACTCGCGCTGAACCGCTGCTATCGAGTTGTCGACATTGATCTCGATGCCGTTGGAGGCGCGTACCGGCTTGCCGTCGCGCGAAAGCAGCTCCCACTTGTAGTAGGGCTTGCCGAGCATCCGGTTGGCAATCCGGATCGGCTCGATCGCCATGGTGAAGGCCGTCATGGTGAAATGGGGCGTCAGCAGGAAGTAGATGTGCTGGGCAAGGCTCTGCGTGCTCGCGACTGCCACTCCCGCATGACCGGCGACCGGCGGCTGCATCACCACGGCTGACTTCTGCATGTGACCCGTCTCCGCACACGCCAGCGCCGGGCCAAACGCACGGCGCAAGAGTGAAGGCTGATGTCGCATCCAGGCTTTCCGCGGGCGTCAGTGACAGATCCTGACACTTGCCCAGGTGCGGCACAACCGCAGCCAGAAGCGACAAACTCGGCTAGCATACAGCCCATTCGCATGAACGCACGCGGGAATGCGACAAGTCGCTGTGGGATCGTGTCGCAATCAGCCAATTTTCCGTCGCGACGGAATGGGTCGGCTGGTGGCATTGCGTGGCCTAAGTCGCATCCGCTTGCTGCCGGAGCGGAGAGTTCCAGCACTCCGAGCCGAGCCCCATTCGACACGTCAATCCCCAAGGAAACGCCACGATGACCAAGGTCCCGAGCGATATCGAGATTGCGCGCGCCGCCAAGAAGCGGCCGATCCAGGAGATTGGCCAGAAGCTCGGCATCGCCTCGGAGCACTTGCAGCCCTATGGCCACGACAAGGCGAAGATCTCAGCCGACTTCATCAAGTCGCTGAGCGGTCGCAAGGACGGCAAGCTCATCCTCGTTACCGCGATCAATCCCACGCCTGCGGGCGAGGGCAAGACCACGACGACGGTCGGGCTCGGCGATGGCCTCAATCGGATCGGGAAGAAGGCGGCGATCTGCCTGCGCGAACCATCACTCGGTCCCTGCTTCGGGGTCAAGGGGGGTGCGGCTGGCGGCGGCTACGCCCAGGTGGTGCCGATGGAGGACATCAACCTCCATTTCACCGGCGATTTCCACGCCATCACCTCCGCCCACAACCTGCTGTCGGCGTTGATCGACAACTCGCTCTTCTATGGCAATCCCTTGAACCTCGACCCGCGCAAGATCGCCTGGCGCCGCGTCATGGACATGAACGATCGGGCGCTGCGCCATATCGTCGTGTCGCTGGGCGGCGGCGCGAATGGAGCCCCCCGCGAGACCGGCTTCGACATTACGGTCGCCTCCGAGGTGATGGCGATTCTCTGCCTCGCCAACGATCTGGCCGACCTCGAGAAGCGCATCGGCGACATCATCATCGGCTACCGCCGCGACAAGACGGCCGTGCGTGCCCGTGACTTGAAGGCCGATGGTGCCATGACCGTGCTGCTGCAGCAGGCAGTGCAGCCCAATCTGGTGCAGACGCTCGAGAACAACCCGGCCTTCATCCATGGCGGCCCCTTCGCCAACATCGCACACGGCTGCAACTCGGTGATCGCGACCAAGACCGCTCTGAAGCTCGCGGACTATGTCGTCACCGAAGCCGGCTTCGGCGCGGACCTGGGCGCTGAGAAGTTCTTCGACATCAAGTGCCGCAAGGCCGGATTGAATCCCGATGCGACTGTGATCGTTGCGACCATCCGGGCGCTGAAAATGAACGGGGGAATCGCCAAGGAGGACCTCGGCAAGGAGAACGTGGAGGCCTTGAAGAAGGGCGCTGCCAATCTCGGCCGCCACATCGAGAACTTGAAGAGCTTCGGCGTGCCGGTCGTCGTCGCCATCAACCGGTTCCTGACCGACAGCGAGGCCGAGATCCAGGCGATCAAGGACTACGCTCGGACGCAAGGCGTGGAAGCGATCCTGTGCGAGCATTGGGCGAAGGGGTCCGCGGGCACCGAGGAGCTGGCCAAGAAGGTCGTCGCCATGATCGACAGCACGCCGAGCGCCTTCCGTCCGATCTACGAGCTCGAGCAGCCGCTGTGGTCGAAGATCGAGCAGATCGCGAAGAAAATCTATCGCGCCGACGGCATCGCGGACGCAGGCGGCGTGAAGAAGCAGCTCGAGACCTGGGAGAAGGAAGGCTTCGGCAACCTGCCGATCTGCATGGCCAAGACCCAGTACTCGTTCACGACCGATCCCGACAAGCGCGGCGCTCCGACCGGCCACACCATTCCGATCCGCGAGGTGCGCCTCTCGGCGGGCGCTGGCTTCGTGGTGGCGATCGCCGGCGACATCATGACCATGCCCGGCCTGCCCAAGGTGCCTTCAGCCGAGATCATCCGGCTGAACGCAGAGGGCAAGATCGAGGGGTTGTTCTGAGGCCTTCTCAACCGTCTTCCCGGCCGGAGCGCGAAGTGCCGGGACCCAGGAGCTGCACGATTTGAGCTCCTGACGCTGGGCCCCGGATCGACGGCCCCGGATCGACGCCTTGCGGCGTCGTCCGGGGAAACGGATATCTTCATATCCCGTCGAGCGCCGCGCCCACGATATCGGGCCGGTCGAATGCCTTGGTGAAGGTGTGGGCGGGATTGAAGTCGGCCGCCTGGTCCAACCCGCGGTCGACGTGCCAGCCGATCAGGTCCTCGGCGCCGGGGCTCGCGGCGAACTGGCCCTCGAGCGGTGAGCAATACCCCACCCTCGAGCACCGGCTCGTGTTTTTCCGGGCTGCGTCACAATGCTACGATCAAAAGCAAACGGCGGCGAACAGGGGATGCCCATCGCCGCCGCCAACCGATAGACTCAACCGCCGCTGCCGGTGGTCGTCGTGCCGGTCGTGGCCGGAGCCGTTGCGGACGGCTCCATCTGCATCTTCATCTCGACGCCGCCGTAACCGAAATAGACGAGTGCGCCAAACACCAGAGCGAAGATGATCGCCGTGACGAGCGCGTTCAGGAAGCGGCTGCTGAACGTCAGCATGTTGCCGATCAAGTCGATGATGAACACCACACCTGCGGCGATGAGCACTGGCTCGAGCCAGCCATAAGCACCAAGCATTTGAGTCTCCCCTCGTTCCCTAAAGTTGAAACGTCGATCAAGCCGGACTCATAGCCCGGCATTATGACGCCCCGATGGAGAGCATATCCCAGTTGCGGCCAACAGGTCGATAGCGTCGCAGGCAGATGGGGAAAACCACCTCAGCATGGGGATCGACGGCCAAAGGCTGCGGCGTCAGCGGGAGTTTCCCCCAGCTCGACCTGCCGCTACCCTGCCCAGCAGCATCGCATCGGGCGGCCGATTCGGGCCTGCCATTCCACCAGACAACTCATCCCGACATGCGCGCTTCGCTCATTAGCCGCTCCCATTGTTGCTGCCGTGGTTGGCTTTGCCGGCACCATCGCCGTCATTCTTGCGGCGGCCAGCCGACTCGGGGCCACGCCAGAGCAACTGTCCTCCTGGATCACCGCCGTTTGCCTCGCCCAGGCCCTCGCCGGTCTGGTGCTGACACTCATTCACCGCATCCCGATCATCATCGCCTGGTCGACGCCGGGCGCGGTG
>JANPDA010000350.1:0-4233 GCA_031431235.1 Hyphomicrobiaceae bacterium | reverse complement strand
GATCACGCTTGGTACGGCGTTCTGCGTCGAGACGCTCGAGGAAGCCATCGCCAGGCACGGGAGGCCGGAGATCTTCAACACGGACCAGGGTTCTCAGTTCACATGCACAGACTTCACCAACGTGCTGAAAAAGAACGACATTCATATCAGCATGGATGGCCAAGGGGCTTCGATGCGGAGCATCGCTGCGCGATGACGCGGGACAACGTGTTCGTCGAGCGGCTCTGGCGGACCATCAAATAGGAGGAGGTGTACCTTCGCGCCTACGACAGCGTGAGCGAGGCACGGGGCTCGCTCGGGCGGTATCTCGATCTCTACAATCGACGCCGCCCGCATTCGAGCCTCGACGACCGGACACCCGATCAAGCTCACTACAGAACGAGAAGCCTGCTGCCGATCCGCACGGCAGCCTAAGGACACCGACGACAATAACCGAATCGAATTGAAGCTTATGCAGTCCGCCCAGCCGTTTTCCCGGCCAAGCGACCAGCGGGAGCGCGGAGCCGGGACCCCGCATGAAAAGTGCCGAAGGCCCAATATGTTGCGGCTTCGCCGCTTCTTGCGCTGGATCCCGGATCAATCTCCGCCCTGGCGTTAGGCCAGGGCTCCGATCGTCCGGGAAGGCGGAGCAGTTGTTGTTCGGATCGTCCTAACCCCGGCAGACGATCCACTTAGGACAAGAGATCTTTGAAGTCGGGGTACATTCTGGCCCTTCATGGCATAGAGCTCAGTCGTCAACTCGGAGACCGCCGCCATGCGCTCGTGCGTGGTTCGGCTCTGCCAGTAGGCATACTCGTCATTCTTGATCCGATCGAGATCTGTGTAACGGAGCAAGCGATAGGTCGATGTCGCTGCGCGGCCCTGGCGCGCGACGCAGCGTTCGTGATTTTCATGAATTCGCTCAGCTCCATGAGGATAATGTCGACGAGGATAGCAGACACGACTCGTGCGTCGCAACATGATCGGCGAGGTCGACGGCTGGCACGGGGGCGGCTCGACATCCCACCCGCGGCACGCCGCCGCATGTTTTCCCCGGCCTCACGACATTCGTTTCCCCTGTGGCCGCGCGTTCCTTTACTTTCCCTCCCGTTGGGCCTCTAAATCAACCGGTATGAGTGCCCTTGGCTTTCGCCGGGACGCGTCAGAGGTTTGGTAGTGCGAGCATGACCATCAAGACGCCGCTTCTCGACAAGACCCCACTCCCCGCCGATCTCCGCAAGCTTTCCGACGATCAGCTGCCCCAGCTCGCCGAGGAGCTGCGCCAGGAGACGATCGATGCCGTCTCCGTCACGGGCGGGCACCTGGGCGCGGGGCTCGGCGTGATCGAGCTGACGATTGCACTCCACCACGTCTTCGACACGCCCACCGACCGCCTCATCTGGGACGTGGGCCACCAAGCCTACCCCCACAAGATCCTGACCGGCCGGCGCGATCGGATCCGCACGTTGCGCCAGGGCGGCGGCCTTTCGGGTTTCACGCGCCGGATCGAGAGCGAGTACGATCCCTTCGGCGCCGCCCATTCCTCGACCTCGATCTCGGCCGGCCTCGGCATGGCGGTTGCCCGCGACCAGGCGGGGCGCAAGAACCACGTCGTGGCCGTGATCGGCGACGGGGCGCTGTCTGCGGGCATGGCCTACGAGGCCATGAACAACGCCGGCGCCATGGACAGCCGCCTCATCGTCATCCTCAACGACAACGACATGTCGATTGCCCCGCCGGTCGGGGCGATCTCGTCCTATCTCGCCCGCATCTCCTCGAGCGGCACCTATCTGAAGCTGCGCGACATCGGCAAGCAGCTCGCCAAGCACTTGCCCAAGAGCTGGGAGCGGCGCGCGGCACGAGCCGAGGAGTACACCCGCCACCTCTGGCAGGGAGGGGCGCTGTTCGAGGAGCTCGGCTTCTATTATGTCGGCCCGATCGACGGGCACGATTTCACCCATCTGCTGCCGGTGCTGCGCAATGTGCGCGATGCCGATCACGGGCCGATCCTCGTTCATGTGGTCACGCGCAAGGGCAAGGGCTATCCCCCGGCCGAGACGTCGGCCGACAAGTACCATGGCGTGTCGCGCTTCAATGTCGTCACCGGCGCCCAGGAGAAGCCCAAGCCGAACGCGCCCTCCTATACCCGCGTGTTCGCCGAGAGCCTGGTGATCGAAGCGCGCAAGGACAAACGCATCGTCGGCATCACGGCAGCGATGCCCGACGGCACCGGCATGGATGTGTTCGCGCGCGAGTTCCCCGACCGGACCTTCGATGTCGGCATTGCCGAGCAGCATGCCGTCACGTTCGCCGCGGGCCTCGCCAGTGAAGGCCTGAAGCCGTTCGCCGCCATCTACTCGACCTTCCTGCAGCGCGGCTACGACCAGGTCGTGCACGACGTGGCGATCCAGAGGTTGCCGGTGCGGTTCGCGATCGACCGGGCCGGCCTCGTCGGCGCGGATGGTCCCACGCACGCCGGCTCCTTCGATCTCGCCTATCTGTGCTGTCTGCCCGGCTTCGTCGTGATGGCAGCCGCCGACGAGGTCGAGTTGCGCCATATGGTGGCCACGGCCGCCCAGATCGACGATGGTCCGGTCGCCTTCCGCTACCCTCGCGGCGAAGGTGTCGGGATCGAGCTTCCGCGTGAGGGAACGCCGCTGCCGATCGGCCGAGGGCGGGTGCTCCGGGAGGGGGCCTCGGTCGCGTTGTTGTCGCTCGGCACCAGGCTGCAGGAGGCGCTGGCGGCTGCCGATCAGCTCGCGGGCTTCGGGTTGTCGACCACGGTCGCGGACGCCCGCTTCGCCAAGCCTCTCGATCAGGACCTGATCCGCCAGCTCGCCCGCAATCACGAGGTGCTCGTCACCATCGAGGAGGGATCGGTCGGTGGCTTCGGCAGCCACGTCCTGCAATTTCTTGCAACCGACGGGCTGCTCGACCACGGCCTGAAAGTTCGCCCGATGGTGCTGCCCGACGTGTTCCTCGACCACGACAAGCCCGATGTCATGTATGCCCGTGCCGGATTGAACGCGCGCGGCATAGTCGAGACGGTGTTTGCAGCACTGGGCCGAGCCCAGATCACGGGATCGGCGGGCGAGCGGGCTTGAGACGTCGCGCGCTATCGATCGGCTCTGGCGTCACACACTCGGCGTCACTGCCTTGCCGCCGTGGTGGGGGCACATCGGTCCCACGCCGCCTTCGCCCGGGCCCACCGAGTAGGGGCTCTCGTCGAGCTCGAGCGTGCCATCCTCGGCCGCGGAGCCTTCGGTGCCCGGAGCCGCCGGCACCGCATTCAGCGGGGCAGCAACCGAGGGAGCCACCGGAGCAGCAGGCACGTCCTCGGCCAAGGATGCCGACGCGCCGACGAATAGCGCCACGACGGCGCCCGACAGGAAAACCGCTGCGCTGCGTCGTTTGCTGACGTGCATGGGATGCTCCTCTCGCGCTGAATACCTGCCACGCACTATGGCACGGTTTGCGTCGCGGAGCGAGGCGTGCCCGCCACGGCTCAGGGTAGAGGCGTCCCCGCGGGATCGACAGCAACCGGCTCAGGCACCGCGGAGGCGGCCAGCGCCGAGCTCTCCGCGCCAACGCGCAGCCGCATCTTCACCTCATCCGACAGTTGATCGGAAGCAGGACAGCCACTGCCGGTCAGCCCCGTAAAGAGATCGGCCACCTCGCCCTTGAAATCCTTGGTGGCGGCGCGCCGCGCAATGCCGAAGGCGACGGCGCCATCAGCGAATTTGGCGCGACAGCTCAGCTTGACGAGGAACCTGGACAACTGGCTGCGATAGCTGGTGGCGTCGGAGGTCGCGGTCGAGCGTTGCTGGTCCTGCCAGGTGCGCAACTCGGCCGAGCCCTCCCAGTTCCGGTTGCCATCCTGGTCGGAAAGCCGCGCCACCTTTGCCCCGATCCGTGCCCGCACGCTCTTGGCAGTCACCCCTGCGGCGAGCTTGGTGAAGGCTTCGATCTCGCCGTCGCTGGGCTCGCGCAGCTTCAACCTCGAGAGGTCGGCCAGCTCGATCTCGGAGTTTACCGTAGGCGTGCTCGACCACACCACCGCCGTGCCGAAATCGGCTCCCTTCAGCGAGGCGTTGGCAAGATCGGTGCCGAACAGCTTTGCCCCTGTCAGGTTGGCACCATCGAGCCTGGCGCTATCGAACTTGGTTGCGATGGCGAGCACGAAGGTCAATTGGGCGCCTTCGAGATTGGCGCTGGTGAAATCCGTGCCATGCAGCTTGGCGCCGGCCAGATCCG
>JANPDA010000349.1:0-5863 GCA_031431235.1 Hyphomicrobiaceae bacterium | reverse complement strand
GCGCGGCTTCTCGACGAACCCGTGCTTGCCGGCGTCGAGAGCCTGCACCACGAGGCGTGCGTGCGTGTCATGGCGCGTCGTGATCACGACCGCATCGAGCGCCTCGTCGGCGAGCATCGATTCGATCTCGGTCGTGGTGGTCTCGAAATCGAACTTGCGCCCGGCATGGACGCCGCTGACGCCGGCGCTGCTGGCGACCGAGCGCAGCCGGGCACCGGCCGACTTGAAGGCGGGAATGAGCATGCCGGTCGCATAGTTTCCCGAGCCGATCACGCCGACCGAGACACTCCCGCCCTGCCGTACCGGCCGCGCCTTGGCGGCTGCAACCGGCCTCAGGACTACCGTGCGATCGAGCACCTTGGCGTCCGGCACCTCCGCGACATCGGGGTAGGTCAGCACCACGCCGAGCGATGGCTCCGCGCCGCCGACCACCGCATAGGCACGCTCCGCATCCCCGATGGCGAAACGGTGGGAGACGAGAGGTCTGGTGTCGAGCCGGCGATCGGCCAGCATGTCGAGCACGGCTTCGAAATTGCGCTGCTCGGTCCAGCGTACGAAGCCGATCGGGTAGTCGAGGCCCTTGGTCTCGTAGCCCGCATCATAGCGTCCCGGGCCATAGGAGCAGGAGACCTGGAAGGTCAGCTCCTTCTCGTAGAAATCCGCGCGCGACAGCTCGAGCCCGGTGACGCCGACGAGCACGATCCGCCCGCGCTTGCGGCACATGTGCGCCGCCTGCTGCACCGGCTCGTTCGATTTGGTCGACGCCGTGATGATGACGCCATCGATGCCGTTGCCGCGCGTGAAGGCCGCTGCGGCGCGCAGCGGGTCGGCACCCGCCGCCAGGTCGACCACCTCGGCGCCCAGGCTCCGCGCCAGCGCGAGCCGGCTCTTATCGAAATCGAGCCCCAGCACGCGACAGCCATGGGCCTTCAGCAGCTGAACGGTGACCAGCCCGATCAGGCCGAGACCGGTGACGGCGATGGTCTCACCGAGTGTCGGCTGCACGAGGCGAATCCCCTGCAGCGCGATCGCAGCGAGCACGGTGAAGGCGGCATCCTCGTCCGCCACAGTGTTTGGAATTCTCGCCGCCAGATTGACCGGCACCGCCACGACCTCGGCATGCTTGCCGTTCGATGCCACGCGGTCGCCGACGGCAAAGCCCGTCACGCCGGCCCCGACCGCGACCACCCGCCCGACATTGCAGTAGCCGAGTGCGAGCGGCTGATCGAGCTTGTTGCGCACAGTTTCCAGCGTCGGCATGAGCCCGTCGGTCGCCACCTTCTCGAGCACCATCCGCACCTTGTCGGGCTGCTGGCGCGCCTTGTCGATCAGATTGGCCTTGCCGAAGTCGAGCGCCATCCGCTCGGTCCCCGCCGACACCAGCGAGCGTGTGGTGCGGATGAGGACGTGCCCAGGCGGCAGCGCCGGGCACGGCACCTCGGCGACCTCGGTCGTGCCGGTGCGCAGGCTCTGGAGGATTTGTTTCATGGGGGTAATGATTTCCGCAAGGAGCGACGAGGGGGGGCTGCTGTCCGGCCTAGTGCGGGTTGCAACTGAGACTCGTTGCCGAGCTGTCTACGTGGTCATACGATACAGACGTCACCCGGCCCCAACCAACCCGCTCCGCGGACTTGTCCACGTGCAAAGTGCGCTATCAGCGTAATCTTGCAATCCTTGCCTGATGTCGTAGCAAGTAAGGCGCCCTGCCAACGATCGGTGAATCTGCGCATAGCAGCACGCACTCGACGAAACGAATGCCACAGCACTCCCGATCGGTTGCATTGAACGAGTTTGCACGCGAGCCTTCTTCAACCGAGCGGACTGTGCAAAACACGTAAGGCCAGTGCAGATCGCAGCGCCGCCACTTGACCGGCGCGTTGAGCGTCCACTAAACCGATGCGGCTGAGCCGCCTATCGCCATCGTTCCCTGGCGAAGTTCAACTGTGACATGTTCCGAGGAACTGTTTCTGAATTGACATGCGCCATAGATCCAAAATTCGGCGCCGGGAAAAATCATGCAGAACAACAGTCACATTGTCGACAGGAATCATTGACTTAGCCCTGTTATTCTGATTGATTGGCAAAGCCAGTGACGTGTTAAAGTATACAGATACTCTCGCCACGTCTTCGAGGTCCCGCATGAACAATCTCGCCGGAAAGACTGAAGCTCGCTCATACCAGATCTGCACGACGTGCGTAATGGACACCAGCGATTCGAAAATCACGTTCGACGAGCGCGGGGTCTGCGATCACTGCAATGGCTTTCATCTGCGTATCCTGAAGAACTGGCAGCCGGACGAGCACGGGCGCCGGAAACTCGACAAAGTGGTCTCCCGCATCCGATCTGCCGGAACCGGGCGGGACTACGATTGCATTTTGGGCATGAGCGGCGGTGTCGATAGTTCCTACCTGACACACCTCGCAGTCAAGGAATTGGGACTACGACCGCTGGTGTTCCATGTCGATGCAGGTTGGAATTCTCAGATAGCTGTCAACAACATCGAGTGCATCACTGACAAATTGAAACTGGATCTGTTCACAGAAGTGATAGACTGGGACGAGATGCGCGATCTGCAATTGGCATTTTTCAAGGGGGCAGTCCCACATATCGATACCCCTCAGGATCATGCTTTTTTTGCAACCATGTACCGATACGCTACTGCAAACAAAGTAAAATATATTCTCACGGGGGCCAACTACTCTACCGAGTGCGTCAAGAATCCCCTCGAATGGCACTACCATGCCTCGGACCTCACCCAGCTTCTCGATATCCATCGGCAGTTTGGCAGCCGTCCGCTGAAGCATTTTCCGACATCGAACATTCTCACGCACAAAATATACTTCCCGCTGATGAAAGGCCTGCGGGTCGTAAAGCCTCTGAATTTTATGCCTTATTTGAAAGACGAGGCCAAGGCGCTGCTGCAGCGGGAGTATGGCTGGCAGCCCTACCCACAGAAGCACTTCGAATCGCGCTTCACCAAGTTTTACGAAGCCTATTGGGCTCCAACCAAGTTCGGGCACGACAAGCGCCGGGTTCAGTTTTCGAGCCTCGTCCTGACGAAGCAGATGACACGTGAGGAGGCCGTCGAGGAGCTGAAGAAGCCGCCCTTCGATGCAGAGCGAGTCGCCGAGGACTTCGATTTCATAGCGCGCAAGCTGGGCATCACGGTGGACGAGTTGAAGGCCCTGCATGACCTGCCGAACAAGTCGTATCGGGACTACAAATCGCAGCAATACGTGTTCGATCTTGGTACGTGGTTTCTCTCCGCCGTCGGCGTCGAGAAGAGGACCATGCGATGATCGGCATTGTCGAGTACGGCTCGGGCAATGTTACTGCGATCGCCAATGTGCTCGCGACCTCGAACACGCCGCACCGACGCGTCTCGAAACCCGCCGATTTGGATGCGGTCGATCGACTGATCCTGCCGGGCGTGGGCGCGTTCGATGCCGTGATGCAGCGCCTAGGCGAAAGTGGGCTGCGTGACGGCCTCGAGAAGGCGGTGCACGTCGACGCCAAGCCGGTGCTTGGCATCTGCGTCGGAATGCAGGTGCTTTCGTCCTCGAGCGAGGAGGGCTCGCTGCCCGGACTCGGCTGGATACCGGGTCGCGTCAAGCGGATCGACGAAACCCGGCTCACCAGCAAGCCCAAGCTACCCCACATGGGCTGGAATTCCATCCGATTGAGCGGCGAGCCCGGCTTGTTCCAGGGAATCGACCTGGAGCATGGCTTCTACTTCCTGCACTCGTTCTGCTTCGAGTGCGAATCGCCCGAATCGGAGATCGCCTTTGCAACGTATGGCAACGAGTTCTCAGTGGCCGTGCGCAATGGCAATGTCTACGGGGTGCAGTTCCATCCAGAGAAGAGCCATCGGAACGGCACGCGGCTCATCGCCAACTTCGCGGAGCTCTGAATGCTGAGGCCGCGCATTATTCCCTCCCTGCTGATGACCGAGGGCAGGCTGGTCAAGACCCGCAACTTCAAGGATCCCAAATACGTAGGGGATCCCATCAACGCCGTTCGGATCTTCAACGAGAAGGAAGCCGACGAGCTCGCAGTGTTCGATATCTCCGCGACCCGGAACGGACAGGGGCCGAATTTTCGCCTGATCGAGGACATAGCGGCCCAGTGCCGCATGCCGCTCTGCTACGGAGGCGGCATCAGTACGGCCGAGGAGGCCCGGCGAATCATCGATTTCGGGGTGGAGAAGATCGCGGTCAACTCGGCCGCATTCGCGCAGCCATCCCTTGTCGCGGAAATCGCCACCCGGGTCGGTGCCCAAAGTGTCGTAGTCGTGCTCGATGCTACTGAGGTCGGTCCGGGCAAGTACACTGCAGTCAGTCGAGAAAGCACGTTTGCCAAGGGTACGGATATCGCCGCGATGGCCGCCCGCTTTGCCGGGGAAGGCGCAGGCGAGATCGTCATCAACAACATCGACCGGGACGGAACGATGGCTGGCTATGACCTCGCCCTGGTGCGCCAGGTCCGCGATTCCATTGACCTCCCGATCACCGTTCTGGGCGGTGCCGGTAGCCTCGACGACATCCGAGATCTGGTCGCAACTTTTGGTATCATCGGCGCTGCCGCTGGCAGCCTGTTCGTCCTCAAGGGAAAGCTGAGAGCCGTGCTGATCAGCTACCCGCGGCGCGAGGAGATGCGGTTTGGGGCAGGTTGATGACGCTGCTGTGATTCTCGCCGAGAGCCGACGGCGCCGACTGACTGGAGTTCGGCGCACCACCCGTCGGCGATACCTCACGCTTGGCAGCCATTGAGTGTGGCATTTTGAACGGTGAGCAGAATGAGCCCAAAGGCGGAGGCTGCAGCACTGGTGTGGTATCGTTCAGTTGGCGGGGCTGAGCGAGTCGAGTGAGCCTGCTAGTCGACTACTTGTCCTTAGTGGATCGAATCTACCACTTGGTTCTGACGGCGGCGATGATGGTGTCGGGAACGGCGGTCCAGACGAACTCATCTGTTAGGTTTATACCACTAGTTGCGCAGTGGAGTTTGCTTCGCGCCGAGATCACACTTCTAGAGCATCAACAAGGTACCCCGAGCATTCGCGAAGGTGTGGAATAATTCCTGGAGCATAAACTCCAGTAATAGTCTGCGTTTTCCACCGTCAGTGCGACTAAAATCGGTACAAAACCAGCACGCCGCGGCTAACTGACAAATTTGATGCCGACTGATGAATTTCCGTGGCCCAACGACATCCTAGTGTTCCGTCCCATTCATTCGATTCCGGCGAAGCTGGATCAATGAATGGAAAGATGGAAAACAAACAAAGAGTTGCCTAGTGGGCTGGCTATTCATTTGGGGTACCAAATGAATGTGTCAGAACACTAGGGGATCAGTGGTCCACTCGTCGATGGCAGAGGGTGTGGCTGTGATACCATACCTCTGTCACTGGCTTTCTGATTCGGTGCAGGAGGCCGTTTCGTCAACTAAGGCGGTGCAAATTTGAGCACGGTACTTGTAACAGGTGGGGCGGGTTACATCGGTAGCCATACGTGTAAGGCGTTGGCTCGCGCTGGCTACACCCCGGTGACTTACGACAACCTCTCTACCGGCCATGAGTGGGCCGTCAAATGGGGGCCGCTGGAACGTGGCGACATCCGCGATCGCAACCGGCTTGGCGAGGTGGTTTCTCGATTCCGCCCCACTGCAGTGCTCCATTTTGCAGCTTCAGTCGATGTTGCTGAGTCCGTTGTCAACCCAGGAAAGTATTACGACAACAATGTTGCTGGGAGCTTGTCGCTATTGGAGACCATTCGCGACCATGGCTTCGAGCAGGTGGTCTTCTCGAGCACTGCTGCGACGTATGGCGACCCGTTGCTATCGCCCGTGCGCGAAGTTGCACCGCAGACG
>JANPDA010000348.1:0-3960 GCA_031431235.1 Hyphomicrobiaceae bacterium | reverse complement strand
CGGCGTGTTCCAGGTCGAGAGCCGCGCGCAGATGAACATGCTGCCGCGCCTGAAACCACGCACCTTCTACGACCTGGTGATCGAGGTGGCGATCGTGCGCCCCGGCCCGATCCAGGGCGACATGGTGCATCCCTATCTGCGCCGCCGCTCGGGTGTCGAGCCCGAGGTCTATCCGTCTCCCTCCCCGGCCCATGGTCCAGCCGACGAACTGCGCCAGATCCTCGGCAAGACCAAGGGCGTGCCGCTGTTCCAGGAGCAGGCGATGCGCATCGCCATGGTCGCCGCGCAGTTCTCGCCGCAAGAGGCCAACGAGCTGCGCCGCGCCATGGCGACCTTCCGGCGCAAGGGCACGATCGGGCTGCTCGAGGAGAAGATGGTCTCGCGCATGGTCGCGCGCGGCTACGAGCCCGCTTTCGCCAAACGCTGCTTCGACCAGATCAAGGGTTTTGGCGCGTACGGCTTTCCCGAGAGCCATGCGGCGAGCTTTGCCCACCTCGTCTATGTCTCCGCCTGGCTCAAATGCCATTATCCGGAGGCCTTCGCGGCAGCCCTCCTCAACTCCCAGCCGATGGGCTTCTACGCGCCCGCCCAGATCGTGCGCGATGCTCAGCTGCACGGCGTCGAGGCGCGCGCGGCCGACGTGGGCCACAGCCATTGGGATGCGACGCTCGAGCCGGGGATGAAGCCGGGCATCTGGGCGTTGCGGCTGGGTCTGCGCCAGATCGACGGGCTGCGCCAGGACGAGGCGGAGCGGATCGTCGCGGCACGTGAGAAGGCAGCAGGCAGCAGGCAACAGGCAGCGGGATTTTCCGACTTCGACCCGCTGCCCGCTGCCCGCTGCCCGCTCCCTACTTTGGCCGAGATCCAGGCCCGCGCCCGCGTCCGGCGCGCGACCCTCGAGCGAATTGCCGCCGCCGATGCCTGCCGCTCGCTCGGGATCGATCGGCGCCAGGCGCTGTGGCAGGTGCGTGCGCTCGCCGATGCGCCCACGCTGCCGTTGTTTGCCCATGCGGATGCGCGCGATTCGGGCGAGGAGGACGCCATCGCGCTGCCGGAGATGGCGCTCTCAGAGCACGTGGTCGACGACTACCGCACGCTGCGCTTGTCCCTCAAGGCACACCCCATGAGCTTTCTGCGCGAGCAGCTCCGCGCCGAGCGCATGCTGGCGGCCGACGAGCTCAGAGGCTTGCACGACGGCGCGCGCGTCGCCATCGCCGGCGTCGTGCTGGTGCGCCAGCGCCCCGGCAGCGCCAAGGGCGTCGTCTTCATGACGATCGAGGACGAGACCGGCGTCGCCAATGCAGTCGTCTGGCCCAACATGCTCGAGCGTTTCCGCAAGGTCGTCATGGCCGCGCGCCTCGTCGTCATCCGCGGCGTGGTGCAGCGCCACGAGGACATCATCCATGTGATCGCCCAGCAATTGGAGGACCGGAGCGATTGGCTGCGGCTGCTGTCGGAGGAGGCCGACAGGATGCCGGTGCCGATCGCCAATGCCGACGAGGTGAAGCGCCCCGAGCCCGGCTCCGCGCGGAGCCCCGGCGAGGGCCACCCCCGCTTCGCCCGCCACCCCCGCGACGCCCGCATCATCCCGCCTTCACGCGATTTTCATTGAGGGCGTCGGGGTCCGACCCCTCGACGGCAAAAAAACAACCGCCTACTTCGCGCGCATCCGATTGTTCTTGGGATTGTGCTCGACCTCGGCCCGGCCGAGCGCCTCCAGCACCGGGGGCACGTAGTTGGCAAAGCGTCCGCGCAGGCCCTTCTTCAGGCCGTACCAGCCCCCGACCGGATTAGCCGCCGCGCGCGCCCAGGCTTCCACCGTCCCAGCCGCCGCCTCCTTCTGCTCGTCCGCACTGCCCAGCACCATCCAGTCGCCATGGGATTTCAGCATCGCGCAGAGGTCGTCGAGGCAGCGCAGATGATACCGCAGCTCGGTCTTGCCCACCTGCACGACGAGAGCACTGGGATCAGAGGCCGGATCCCGATACACCGAGAACTCCGACTGGCCGCTCGGGGTCTTCAAACACCACGGGCTCGCCTTCGTCCCAGCGCCCGCACTTGCCGGCAGGGTCGGTGATGCTGCAGCCTTGGCCATGGCTCGACTCCTCGAACGACTAACGCTGGGCCTCCGCCCGCCGCTTCAAATCGGCTGCGAACTGGTCGAACTGGGGCTGCAGATCGGGAATCGAGCGCGTGATGAGCGGCGCCAGCAGCCCGCTGAACTCCTCGCGCATGGCGAACTCGACCGTGCCTTCTGCCTTCGGGGTCAACGTGTAGGTGCGGGCCCCCTTGAAGAGGCCGAGCGGCATGCCGCCCGACCACACCATCCGGCGCGGTGCCACCAGCTCTGTCACTTGCAGCGCAAACGCACGCCCCGCGGCGGCCCTGGTATGAACCGTCACCTTCTCCCCGGCAGCAATCCGCCCGTCGATCCGCTCGACCGTCGAGCTCCATTGGGGATAGCCGGGCCCGTCCGTCAGGAGCGCCCAGACCGTCTCGGGCCGAGCCCGGATCGAGATCACGACAGCGAAGCTTTTCATGCCCTCCTCGTAACACAACGGTTACGGATTTCAAGCCGGCACGCCGCACGCCAACACTGCCATCACCTCTTCGCACTCCAAGCTGCGCCGGCCAGCGCAGCCAGCACGCGCTCCCACGCCCGCTCGTAACGCGCCACCCGATCATGCCACAGTGCCTCGCTCTCGGGTTTGGGACGGTGGACCACGGTCAGCCGTGTGCCACTGCCTTCCAACTCGAAGCGGATCTCGACAGCCGTCGGTTGCTCCGGACCGGTCGCGACATAGAAGTCCAACAGGATCCGCGCCGGCGGCTCCCAAGCAAGCACCTTGCCGAGCACGACCTCGTGCCCGTCGCTCGCGCGCTCGAAAAGGCCAGCCTCAGCCGAGAGCAGCACCACGCTCGCGGGATCATTCGTGTGACGGTTCGAAGGCGGCCACCAATCGGCGATGGCGGTCGTAAAGAGATCGAACGCCGCAGCGGGTTGCAGCGGCAAGAGCACTGACTTGATCATCATTTGCCTGAGACCTCCAACAGCCGGTCGAGCGCCTTGGTCCAGAACTCATCGAGGAATTCGCCAACGGAAGCAAAGCCCTGGCGCCGCACCGAATAGACGTTGCGGATGCCCTCGCCGCGCATCTCGACGAGCCCGGCCTCAGCCAGCACCCGCAGATGACGCGAGACCGCCGGCCGGCTGACAGGAAGGCGGTCGGCGATCTCGCCGACAGACA
Source organism: Hyphomicrobiaceae bacterium (assembly GCA_031431235.1). GTDB lineage: Bacteria > Pseudomonadota > Alphaproteobacteria > Rhizobiales > Hyphomicrobiaceae > JANNSW01. The sequence continues at coordinate 712 of JANPDA010000348.1, read as the reverse complement.
ATGGCGTGGCGCGCAACTCGTGTAGAATGGCGCGGCGAACCGGGTTTCCAAGGGCATCGAGGGCGTGCATGGGCAGCATCAGCGCTAGGTTAAGGCAGTTCTGGTTGCAAGGGCAACGCCAGAAAACGGCGAACGCAGGCGGCACTTGGCTCCTCGGCGGCGTCCTGCTCGCCTTGGCGATCGCTCCGGTCACCGCCCAGGACACGATCGCGCAACAAAAGCAGGCCGCCCCGGAGGCCGCGACCGGCACGGTTGCGAAGGCGGGCGCCACCGGCAAGCGCCACATGGTCACCTCCGCCCATCCACTCGCGAGCGCGGCGGGACTCGCGATCCTGCGCGAAGGCGGCAGCGCCATCGATGCGGCAATCGCGGTGCAGATGGTGCTGAACCTGGTCGAGCCGCAATCCTCTGGGCTGGGCGGGGGCGCGTTCATCCTGCATTTCGAAGCCGCCAAGCGCGAGGTGAGAAGCTACGATGGCCGCGAGACGGCGCCGGCCGCCGCAATGCCCGATCGGTTCCTGCTTGCCGACGGCACGTCGCGCGATTTCGACGAGGCCGTCGCGAGCGGCCTGTCGCCGGGTGTGCCAGGGCTGCTGCGTGTGCTCGAGCTTGCCCACGAGCGCCATGGCCGCCTGCCCTGGGCGCGCCTGTTCGTGCCGGCGATCAAGCTGGTGGAGGATGGATTTCCCGGGCCCTCGCGGCTCAATCTGCT
>JANPDA010000347.1:0-4877 GCA_031431235.1 Hyphomicrobiaceae bacterium | reverse complement strand
GCCGAGCGCATTCACGCGGTGAACGATGAGCGCGAGATCGTCCTGACCGGGCAGCGAGAACACCGCATCGATCAGGTCGTGGCGGGCGCCCTGCTCGCGCAGATGCACCTCGAGTCGGTCGGCGAGGAAGGCGAGGAGGTCCGGCGCCACGCTCTCCCTCTTTGCAACCTTGCTCGCGTGAAGCCCCTCGGCCGAGGCGATCTCCTTGGCAAGTGGCAGCCGCAAATCATTCTCGAGCACGATCCGGATGATCCCGAGCGCCGCGCGCCGCAGCTGATAGGGATCGCCCGAGCCGGTCGGCTTCTCCCCGATCGCCCAGAAGCCGACCAGCTGGTCGAGCTTGTCGGCGAGGGCGACGGCAACCGAGACGGGCGCGGTCGGCGCCGTGTCGCCGGCGCCCCTGGGCTTGTAGTGCTCCTCGATCGCCGCGGTGATCGCACCATCCATGTGCTCGGCTTGCGCCAGAGTGCGTCCGATCAGCCCCTGCAACTCGGGGAACTCGCCGACGACGCCCGATACGAGGTCGGCCTTGGCGAGCTGGGCCGCACGGCCCGCCTTCTCGGGCTCGGCATCGACGGCGCCGGCAATGGCGCGCGCCAGCTCGGTCAGCCGCTCCATCCGCTCCCACTGGGAGCCGAGCTTCGCGTGGAAGGTGATCGACTTCAGCTCGAACCGCATCGGCTCGAGCTTCTTCTTCAGATCCTGCTCCCAGAAGAACTTCGCGTCCGACAGCCGCGCGCGAATGACCTTCTCGTTGCCGGCGATGATCGCGGCGCCGTCGTCGCTGGCGGCAAGGTTCGTCACCAGCAGGAAGCGGTTGGCGAGCTTTTTGGTCTTGGGATGTCTGAGGGAGAAATACTTCTGATGCGCCTTCATCGAGGTCATCAGCACCTCGGCTGGCACGGCGAGGAAGGCTTCCTCGAACGTCCCCAGCAAGACCGTCGGCCATTCGACGAGGCCCGCGTTCTCGGCCAGCAGCGCCTCGTCCTCGATCAGCTCCAGGCCGGCTGCGGCGGCGACTTTCTTGGCCTCGTTGCCGATCGCCTCGGCCCGCTCGGTGGAATCCAGTATGACTTTGTGTGCCTTCAGCTTCTTGCGGTAGTCTTCGAAGCCCTCGACCTCGAAGGCGTCGGGCGCGAGGAACCGATGGCCCGAGGTCGTGGCGCCGGACGCGATGCCGTCGACGTCGAGCGCGACGGTGCGGCCATCGAGCAGGCACAGGATCGAGTGCAGCGGGCGCACCCATTTCAACGTGCCTGCGCCCCATCGCATCGACTTCGGCCAGGGAAACTTGCGGATGGCGTCTGGCACCACATCGGCGAGAATCTCGGCGGTTCCCCGTCCCGGCTTGACGATGTCGGCGACGTAGAAGTCGCCTTTCTTGGGATCGCCGACGAGGCGAGCTTCCTCCAGCGACTTGAGCCCCGCGCCCTTGAGGAAGCCTTCGATCGCCTTTTCGGGTGACCCCACACGCGGACCCTTGCGCTCCTCTTTCACATCGGCGGAGCGGGCCGGCACATCGTCGATGACGAGCGTCAGTCGCCGTGGCGTCGCGTAGCTCCTGGCTTGGCCGAGCACCAGGCCAGCGGCCTCCAGGCCCTCGCCGACGATGCGCTTCAGATCGTCGGCGGCGCGCGCCTGCATGCGTGCCGGGATCTCCTCGGAGAAGAGCTCGAGCAGAAGCTCAGCCATGGCTATGGGCCCTCGTCAGTGCCTCGCAAACATCCGGCATCCCGGCCGAGCGCCGGGATCCTCGCGGCAGGCGCTCGGGGTGTCTCGAAGATCCCGGACCGGCCTGTCGGCCGTCAGGGATGCCAGGTGATCGACAGATTGTCTGTCCTGCTTAGTCGGCTTTGCGGCGCGTGCCAAGCAGGCTGCGGATCTCCTGGCAGATCGACTTCAGGGCGAGGTCGCGGTCGGCAGGCTTCAGGCGAGCGAGTGGGACGGCACCGTCGGGGCGCACCTGCAGCCGCGCCAGCCACTCGACCGCCTCCCAATCGCAGTCGCGCACGAGGATTGGATAGATCCGTTTCGAGGCCTTGATTGCCGGCTCCACCTCATGGTCGAGGATGAAGCTGCTGGTGAGGGCATGCTGGGAGACGAGCAGCACCACCAGCTCGGCGGCGGCGAGCTTGGCCGCGATCTCCTCGCGCCAGGGTGCGCCGCCGCGAATGCGCCGGTCCGACCAGACCTCGACCGCGTGATGGCGCGCGATCACGCCGAAATGCGCCGAGACGGCGCGGCGATAGTGCTCGTCCTTGTGGCTGTAGCTGAGAAAAACCTGGGCCATGCGCCAGCCTCACCATGCTTCGGTTAGCGCTAGGTTACTGCGCGCGCCGCAAGCAGCGATCAGGAGAAGGGGAGCTCGAGCGCGGCCAGCAGCCCCATCGCCACGAACAGCAGCCAGAGCAGCAGGCGGGCACGCAACGCCAGCTCGGTTTTACCCGAGACGAGCACGAGCCCCAGCACCAGTGCGCCGGTCAGGTTGACGAGGAACGCTCCGCCAGGGCCGAGGCCGGTCGGACGGTGAACGAGGCCCTGCAGCACGATCGCCGCCGCAATGCCGATCATGGCGGCCCCGAGCATGCGCACGGCCAGCATCGAGCCGGCCGCCGGCAGCCCTGCCGCCTTGAAGCTCGCCAACGGCAGCAGCACCAGCGGAATGCCACACCCCAGCTTCAACAGCACATCGAGCCACAGGATCTGGTCGAGCATCTCCGGCCCCTGTCCCGTGGCTCCGAGCCGGCGCTGGCCGTCAATCCGCCGTCATCGATTTGAGATAGGCGGAGGCGGCCTGGTTCTCTTCTTGCACGATGATCACTGGCCGCTTGTAGACCGCCCGGGCGCTGAAATCGCCAGCGATGTATTGCGTCATCGCGCTGCGGATATCGGACACGACCTTGCCGGAGCAGTAGTCGGAAATCGGCTCGGCCTTGATGCGGGCCCTGAACAACGCGCTCGACTGGTCATAGCCCGTCGCGTAGCGTGCGATATCCTCGGGTGCTGCGCCAAGCTCCCCCTCCCAGGCCAGATAGCTCGCCCGCATCTTCGGGGCATTGAACTGGAAGCCGCACTTGTCCGCCCGTGCCGTGTTCCAGGCGAGCTGCATCACCCGTGTGTCGGGATCGTTGCTGACGGTCTGCTGCGTGGTTGCCGTTGCATCGGCATCACCGCCGCCGGACAGGAACCCGGTTTGGCTGCCACCAGTGCTCGAGCAGGCAGCGAGTCCGAGCGCAAGCAGGATCGAAAGGAGTGGTGAGGCTGCTTTCAGCAAAGTCGTCTCTCCTCGGGGCTGGCGATCCGCGAGACTGGGTTTCGATTGCGGCGCAAGCTAGAGCAGATTCTCCCCGAGGGAAAGCGGGCGGATCGGCGCGGCACGCTGGTGTTCCCTCCCTTTCATTCGATTCCGGCGAAGCTGGATCAATGAATGGAAAGAGGGAACACAAACAGAGAGTTGGCTAGTGGGCTGGCCATTCATTTGGGGTACTGAATGAATGAGTCAGAACACTAGCTCTGCATGGACCGACGTGGCAGTCTGGCTCCAGATCATGACAATCCGAGGAACCTGCGCATGTCTTTCGATCTCGTTCTCACCGGTGGCCGGGTCATCGACCCGTCGCAGCAGCTCGACCAAGTCGGCGATGTCGCTTTCGCGGGCGGCAAGGTCGTCGCATTTGGTCAACGCCTTGCAGCCGAGGGCGCGGCCCAGACCCGCGACGTCTCGGGCCTGATCGTTGCGCCCGGCCTGATCGATCTGCATACGCACGTCTACTGGGGCGGCACCTCGCTCGGCATCGATGCGGAGGAGTTCTGCCGCACCAGCGGCGTCACCACGGCGGTCGACACCGGCTCGGCCGGGCCCGGCAATTTCCCGGGTTTTCGTCGCCACGTGATCGACAGAAGCGCGGTCCGCATCCTCGCCTATCTGCATGTGAGCCATGCCGGCATCTACGGCTTTCACCGCAACGTGATGGTGGGCGAGAGCGCCGACATCGACCTGCTCGATCCCCAACTCGCCGTCGCGGTCGCCGAGGCCAATCGCGACGTCATCGTCGGCATCAAGATCCGCGTCTGCCGGCATGCCTCGGGCGACCAGGGGCTCGCTCCGCTCAGAATCGCGCTGGAGGTGGCCGAGCAGACGGGCCTGCCGCTGATGGCCCATGTCGGGGAGGCCCCGCCCACCTATCTCGAGGTCGTCTCGCTGCTGCGGCCCGGCGATATCCTGACGCACGCGTTCCGCCCGTTCCCCAATGCGCCGGTGAAGGCGCAGGGTGCGATCTGGCCGGCGGTCACCGAGGCGCGCCAGCGCGGCGTCCTGTTCGACATCGGCCACGGCATGGGATCGTTCGCCTTCAGGACGGCGCGCGCCATGCTGGCGGGCGGCTTTAAGCCCGACACCATCTCGTCGGACGTCCACATCCTGTGCATCGACGGCCCGGCCTTCGACCAGGTCACCACCATGTCGAAATTCCTCTGCCTCGGCATGAGCCTTTCCGACGTGATCGCGGCCTCGACCGTCAACGCGGCGATGGCGCTGCGCCGCCCAGAGCTCGGCAGCCTGAAGCCGGGCTCCGTCGGCGACGCGACCATCCTCTCGATCGAGGAGGGCCGCTTCGACTACGTGGACGTGGTCGGCGAGCACCTGACGGGCGACAAGCGCATCCGCAGCCAGGGCGTGGTGCTGGGCGGGCGCTGGTGGCATCCGGGGTGAAGTGCATGGCGGTGCGCTGCCGCGAGCACGGGTGCGACCTGCGGCAGCGGCGGGTCATGGCGGTGAGCCGATCGCGATCTTGCTGGCGACCGGCCACTCCCTCCGCAATGCGCTGGCAACACTCCACCTACCCCCCCATCATGCCCTGGCTGCGGATGCGCTTGTC
>JANPDA010000346.1:0-5728 GCA_031431235.1 Hyphomicrobiaceae bacterium | reverse complement strand
CGATTCTTCGCACCTTCCTCACGGCCCGCCTCATGCTCCCGATGCCAAAGATAGCTGTAGCTGACGACAAGGCCGGGCTCGGGCGCTGGTATCGTCATTTGGTCGGCGGTGTATTGTCGAGCAGCGCGTTCAGGTGGTCGTGCCGAGGGTCCATCCGGGTGCGGGCGATCGCTTCGATTTCCTCTTCTGTCAGCTCCGCGGTTGCAAAGCTACTGCGCTGCTCCTTGTAGTGGAGATATGCTTCGTACTCCTCGGGCGGCAAGAAATAGCCGGTGATCCGGCCGTGACTGCTGACCGGTACGGCCCCACGTTGGGCTTGCATGCGGTAGTGGCCGAAGTTGCGGGTGAACTCGGAGGCGGGGACTGGCTGCATGTAGGGCACCTCGGAAAGTGAAAACGGAGACCTGCGTAACTTACACTACTATCGTAATTTACGCAAATTACGGGAATTTGAACGCCTACGTCGATCTACTTCTTCCCCCACACCCGCTCACTCAATCCCGCCGCCTTGTGGGCGAATTTCAACGGGCCGTTCCAATCGAAGTTCCGGTAGACGGCGGCGAGGTGGGCGAACGGGGGCGACTGGGCGAACAGCTGGAAGGTCAACCGGTGCCCTGCATAATCGGAGTTCAGCATGTCGCGGGCGAACGCGAGCAGCTTGCGGCGGTCGTCGGCCACCCAGTCCTCGTTGATCGTATAGTACTTCTCCAGCCAGGGCTTGGTCTCGGGGCTCTCGAAGGCGGCGACATCGGGGGTCACGCAGATCTGGCCACCGCACAATTCGCGCGCGAGGTGCATCATGCGCGGCAGGTTCGAGATCGCGTGCACGCGCCCGGTCATGAGCAGCGACTGGTTGGGCATCGCGAGCCCGTTCGGGCTCTTCTCGGCGACCGCGATCGCCGCCGTCAGATGCGCGTTGATGCCCTCGCGCCAGACGGCGAGCTCGGCGAGCTTCTCCTGCACGGCCTGCTGCTTGTCGAGGCCGGTCTGGCGCACGTTCCAGAGCGCCGCGCCGATCATCATGTCGGCGGCGACCATGGTCCGGTAGACGAAGGGGTAGGCCGAATAGCGGTGCAACGTCTGGCGGATGAAGGCGGCGGCCTTGGTGTGCTGATAGAACAGCACGTCCTCCCAGGGGATCAACACGTTGTCGAGGATCATCAGCGTGTCGATCTCGTCGAACTTGTTGGCGAGGGGATAGTCGCGCGCATCCGCCCGTCCGTGAAAGCCGGTGCGGCAGATGTGCTTCACGCCCGGCGCGTTCATGTGGACGATGCAGCCGAGCGCATATTCCGACAGCTTGGCGTCGCCCCAGTTGGCGATCGTTGGTTTGAGGAAGGCCTGGTTGGCATAGGCCGCGGCCGTCTCGTATTTGGCGCCGCGGATGATGATGCCCGCGTCGGTCTCCTCGACCACATGCACGAGAAAATCAGGGTCCTGCTCCTGGGGGCGCTTCGAGCGGTCGCCTTTGGGATCGGTGTTGGCCGAGACGTGGAACGGGTCGGCGTTGATCGCCTTCTGGATGTGGGTCTCGATGTTCTTGGCAAAGCGCGGGTCGATCTCGGCGAGAATGTCCTTGCCGTCCCACAGCGACCACATCTCGCCGATCGTCTCGTCGCCCACACGCGTCACGACGCCGCCGATGTCCCACATCAGTGCGTCGATCGACTTACGCTTGGCGTGCCAGTCGTCCTGGGTGTAGGGCAGCTTCAGGCCGATCGCGAAGCGCTCCTTGCCCTCTGCGTAGGTCATCACGTCCTGTGTTTTCTCGTCGTGCTGCATGTCGTAGATGCGGGCACGGATGTCGACCAGCGGCTTGAATGCCTCGTGGGTGGTCACGTCCTTCACGCGCGCGCCGTTGATGTAGACCTCGCGATCGTCGCGGATCGAGTCGCGGTACTGCTTGCCGGTGCGGATCATGTCTTCCCCTTGGGTCGTGGCGCTGCCTCGGGATGGATTTGTGGCACGCGGGCGAGGATAGCCAAAGGACAAACTTTCTCGCTATGATATAGTTTTATCCTATTCAACAGTGACAAAGCGACGAGGAGCGAGCGTGGCAGACACAGTAGGCCGCATTACCGGCATTGGCGGCGTGTTCTTCAAGACCAGAGGCGACGCCAAGGTGCTCGCGGCGTGGTACCGCGACGTGCTCGGCCTCGAGCTGGAAGATTTCGGTGGCGCGGTGCTGAAATGGCCAGCGGGGGCAGGTAGCGATGGCGGGCTCACTGTCTGGCATCTGGTGGACGCCGACAGCACCTGGTTCGCGCCGAGCCCGGCGCCCTTCATGATCAACTACCGCGTCGACGATCTCGACGCCATCCTCGCCCGCGTCAATGCGGCCGGCGTGACGATTGTGAAGGCAGCGGAATCCCACGAAAACGGCCGCTTCGCCTGGATCCTCGATCCCGACGGCAACAAGCTCGAGCTGTGGGAGCCCAAGCCCTTGACACCGAAGGCGTAGAGGCTTCCGGACCTCGTCGCCGGTGCTGGCGAGCCACAAACCCGCAAGGCGGCGGCCATGGCAGCGCAGGCGGTTCCTGATAACTCGTGCCGGTCACCGATTTTCCTCGTGGCGATCGCGCCAAGCCCGCGGGCGCTCGAAGCGGCCAGACCAGAGGCCGCGGCGGGCGGCAGCGGCAACCTGCTCCTCGCGCTCGTAGCGGCCATGAGCGACCGCCCAGCCGTCCTCGACCATGCGCCGGTTGAGCTCGACGCCGCCAGCCTCGCAGACGGCGAGCAAGCGGTCGTAGCGGTCCCGCTCCTCGACCCGGCAGATCACCTCGCGACCGGCGGCGAGGCGCCTGAGCGCAGCCTCGGCCTCGCGCCCGCACGCCCAGGACCGCCCGGCCCGATCACACTCCTGGCGTCCCTCGGGTGCGTCGATCCCCACCAACCGCACCTCGTGGCCGCCGAGCCGGAAGCTGTCGCCATCGATGGGGCGCAGCCTGCCACGAGCTTCGCCGGGCACACCTTCCCCGCCGTACCAACTGGCCAGCAGCAGCACGAGCCCGAGGACGACGAGCATCACGATCTGGCTGGCGATGCGCATCTGGCGGACGAGGTCCCGTTCCGGAAGGGCCGCAAAGGTATCGGCCGCGACACTATCACGCTGGCGCACGCGCCTGCCAAGCTTCCAGGTTTTTCGGGCCCCTACAATGGAATCCTGACGTCCGATATCAGTCAGATGACAAAACCCCATCACAGTAAACGCGAATTTAGGATTTGCGCCCGACACTGGCAGACGACTGGGCCGAGGCCCCGGGGCGCTCCTCGGGGACGAGGCGAGTGATCCAGCTGCCGAACCGCCCAGGAGCCGACGCGGACGATGAGCGCAGCGAAGCCCATACCCGATGCCGGACCCCGCTCCGCTCGCAAGGAGCGCGGTGCGTCGGCGCGCGTGCGCGAGGCCAGGGAGCGGCTGACGAGCGGGCGCCAGGGCAAGCCCGAGTTCGAGTACGAGCTGCTGCACATGTTCGTGAAGAACGAGCTGGCGGCGATGCTCACGATTCCCCTGCTCGCCGTCATCATCGCGCTCGCGTCCATGTTCTGGGCCGATCCGATCGAGCCGATCGTCTGGCTGAGCGTGCTGCTGATCGCGCGGGCCGTGCTGGTGCACTTCTGCAAGCGGTTCGCCGATACCCCCAAGGCCGAGATCGATGTGAACTGGTGGCGCCAGACCCTGACCGCGGCCGAAGCCCTCTATGGCGTCGCCTGGGCCGGCATCGTGCTGGTCGGGCTCAATCCGACCGAGCCCAGCGCGCATATCTTCGTGTTCGCTTCCCTGATCGTCGTCTCGACGCTGCGGCTGCTGTTTGCCTCGACCATGATGCCGATCGTCTATGCGGGCACGGTGCCGATGATGCTGGCGTTGGTGTTGCGCTTCGCCACGCTGAACGAGCCGTTCTACTGGGCGATGGCCTCGATGGCGGTCGGCATCCACGTCTATTTCGTGTTCCTGGCCAAGGGCCTCAACGCGACGGTCGTCGCCATGCTGGAGTTGCGCGCCGAGAAGGACGGGCTGATCGCCGAGCTGGAGGAAGCCAAGGCGATCTCGGACGAGGCGCGCCGGCGGGCGGAAGCCGCCAACCTCGCCAAATCCCGCTTCCTCGCCAATATGAGCCACGAGCTGCGCACGCCCTTGAACGCGATCCTGGGCTTCTCGGAGGTGATGAAGTCCGAGCTGATGGGGCCGATGCACAGCAAGACCTATCTCGAATATGCCGGCAACGTGCATGACAGCGGCAAGCATCTGCTCCAAGTCATCAACGAGATCCTCGATCTCTCGCGCATCGAGGCGGGCCGGCACGAGCTCTATGAGGAGCCGGTGTCGCTGGTCGACGTGGCGGATGAATGCCACCGGCTGTTGAAGCTCAGGGCCGAGGGCAAGAGCCTGAGGATCGTCGAGGAGTTCGAGGAGGGCCTGCCACAGCTCTGGGCAGACGAGCGCGCGCTCAGGCAGATCTGCTTGAACCTCGTCGGCAACGCCCTGAAATTCACGCCTCCGGGCGGCCTCATCACCATCAAGGTCGCGATGAATGCCGCTGGCGAGGAGGTGCTCTCGATCAAGGACACCGGACCCGGCATTCCCAAGGAGGAGCTGCCGCGGGTGATGCAGGCCTTCGGCCAGGGCTCGCTCGCCCAGCATACCGCCGAGGGCGGCACCGGCCTCGGTCTGCCGATCGTCAAGAGCCTGGTCGAGCTGCATGGCGGGACGTTCGAATTGAGGAGCGAGCTCCGGGAAGGCACCGAGGCGATCGTGACGCTGCCCAAGCAACGGGTGCTGCTGCCGATGGGGCGGCTCGCTACCGAGCCGGCGCGGCAGCGCTCGGCCGAGCCCGGCAGGGCCACCAACCCAGGCTCCGCCGTGCGCCAGGCTTTTGCGCGGCGCATGCGCCGGGCAAGCTGACACGCGCGCGAAATGCTGGAAGTACGCTATGACTCCGCCGCGACACCTCTGGCCGGAGTGAGACCATGCCCAAGGACGAGCGCGTGCTGAGCCGGACCAGAACCACTTGTCCGCGCGATTGCTACGATGCGTGCGGGATGCTGGTGAGCCGGTTCGCCGATGGGCGCGTGAGCGTGACCGGCGACCCGAGCCACCATGTCAGCAAGGGCGCGCTGTGCGGAAAATGCTCGCTCGCCTACAATGGCGCCTGGCGCGATCCGGCCCACCGACTGACGCGGCCGTTGCGCCGGGTCGGGTCGAAGGGCGAGGGCCGGTTCGAGGCGGTTTCCTGGGAGGAGGCTACGGCCGAGATCGCCCAGCGGCTCGGCGAAACGATCGAGCAGCATGGCGGCGCCTCGATCGTCCACACCCACTACACCGGCACCTGCTCGCTGATCGCGGGCAATTTCCCGTGCCGTTTCTTCAACCGGATCGGGGCGACCGAGATCGATCCCGACACGGTCTGCAACAAGGCCGGCCACGTGGCGCTCTCGCTGATGTTCGGCACCTCGACGCACGGCTTCGACCCGCGCACCGCGCGCGACGCCAGGACCATCCTCGTCTGGGGTGCCAATCCGTCGGCGACCGCCCCCCATATCGACAAGCAATGGCTCGGGCTGCCGCACCTGCGCACGATCGTGGTCGACCCGGTCCGCCACGCCACGGCCGAGCGCGCCGACCTCCACCTGCAATTGCGCCCCGGCACCGACGCAGCGCTCGCCTTCGGTCTGCTGCATGCGATCCGAGCCGCCGGCCGGCTCGACCGCGAGTTCCTGAAGGCCC
>JANPDA010000345.1:0-11554 GCA_031431235.1 Hyphomicrobiaceae bacterium | reverse complement strand
ATCGCCGTCAACCAGAGCTATCCGCTGTCGCGCGTCGCCGACGCCCACCGCGATCTGGAGGCTCGCAAGACCACGGGCTCGACGGTGCTGCTGCCGGGATAGCCCGTTCGGGCGGTGAACCCCCACCGTCACGCGAGATCGAGCTTCAGCTTCCGGCCGAGCGCCTCGGTCGCCCGTTTCAAGGTGGCGAGCGTCACACTGTCGTTGTCGGGATCGAGCAGGCGGTCGAGCGGGTCGTCTGCATGCGTTCCGCCATCGCGCTCTTGGTGAGACCCTTGCACCGCATTTCCTCGGCGATCTGCCACGCGAAGACGCGTGCGAAAATGAGCCGCGCAATCCGTCTGCCTGGCAGCTTTGATCTCTGCTCCCACAATCCCTCGCCAAGAGAACGGCGATCGAGCAGGTGCAATTCGCGGTGCTCATCGCGCCGCCCAGCACGCAACGGCGCCAACCGGCTCAGCCGCCGGTCTCGTTGGGCTGGCACACGCCGAGCGGATTCAGATAGGTGCCCTCGGGGCAGCCGATCTTCTTCTGCTTCTTCAATCGAAGGACGTCCTTCTTCAACTTGGCGACGCACTGCCCATTGCGATAGGCGAGTCCCAGCTCGCGGCAATTGGCTGCGGCGTTGGCCTCGACCTTGGCCTTCGATTTCGCGGTTTTTGTCTGTGGTTTCTGCTTCGCCACGCACTTGCCGTTGCGGTAATCGAGGCCTTGCGAGCGGCAGGACGCCTCACGCGAGATCGTGGGTTGCTGTTTCTTCGGCACGGTCTTTCTCGTCTCGGTCTGGGAGCCGCCGCACTCCGGCCGGTTGGTCGCGCCGCACCGTCTGAACACGTCGCAGATCGCAGCCCGGCTGCCCGTCAACTGGAAGGTCGCTGACAAGGGCGGCGCCGCGATCGTCATGGTCTCAGCCGCCAGCAGCTCATTGAATGCGGGGCTCTGGCTGATCGCCTGGTTGGCGTCGCCGATCGCCACTTCGCCGGCGCTATTGGGCGCGCCGATCGTGATGTCGTCGAAGGTCGCGCCGTTCGAGAACGACATCCGCAGCGTTTTGCCGCCATTGAGCTCGGGCGCTGCCGCCATGCCCTGGCCGAGGCGCGCCTCGAACTCGGGGTAGACGCCGCGCGGGCTCTCCCGCAGCACTGCATGCAGCCCGAGCCCGACACAGAAGGTCACGAGCTCGAGACCGTTGCCCTGGACGCTCGCGGTGTAGACCTTCTGTTTGCCGGCAGCCGCGACGACGCGCAGACCGGTCTCCCACGGCTCCTCGCCAGGCCCGAGATCGACCGTCCGCAGGACCGGCTCGGCAGGTGCGGCCAGAGCTGCCGCGGCCGGCTGCTGGCTCGCTCCGCCGCCCTCGTCGCCGAGCCGCTTCACATAGGCGCGCGCCAAGTCGGCGCGAAAGCCGGTCGAGAACCGGTTGAGGAAGGCTTCCCAGGCTTCGATCGTGCCGAGCTCCTTGGCGCCCTCGAAGGCTTCCTTCTCGGTCACTTCGCCTTCCGTCTGCGCCGCAGCCTCGTCAAACTGCCAGACCAGCCTGTCGCCTCGAGGTCCGGCCTGGATGAGCGGGACCACCAGCGGGCTTGCGCAAAGTATCGCCGCCAGCACAATGATGCGAATACGGAGTGACATGCGGTGTGGCTTTCTTCGAAGTGCGGTCGAAGGCACGGGCATTTGCGGCTGACTGCATAGGACCATTGAGAACCGGCTGCGTCAATTGCGAATGGAAACCCAAGTGAATGTGCGACGCTGCGGACCTCGATCGCGCTATCACAGGCAATCCCGTCAGCGAGGCCCACTCATGCGCTTTCCAAATCTCTTTTCGCCCTACTCCCTCAAAGGCCTGGAGATCCGCAACCGGATCTTCACGACCGGGCACGACACCTATCTGCCTGAGAATTACCTGCCTTCGGACGCCTATATTGCCTATCAACGTGCCCGCGCCAAGGGCGGGGCAGGGTTGCTCATCATCCAGGTCGTGGGCGTGCACGAGACGGCGCGCTACACCGACGCACTGCTGATGGGGACGGAGGATGCCTGCATCCCCCATTTCCGCCGCCTGGTCGAGGCGATCCACGCCGAGGGCACCAAGGTCTTCGTGCAGTTGTTTCATCCCGGCCGCGAGGTGCTCGGGCGCCCCGAGGGCGTGCTGCAAACGGCCTACGCTCCCTCCTACGCGCCCTCGGAGCGCTTCCGCACCGTGCCGCGCCCGCTCTCGACCGACTTGATCGGCGAGATCGTCGAAGGCTTCGGCGAGACCGCGCGGCGGATGGCGGAAGCCGGCGCCGACGGGGTCGAGATCGTGGCGAGCCACGGCTATCTGCCCTCCCAGTTCATCAACTCGCGCGTCAACCGGCGCGAGGATCACTATGGCGGCTCGCTCGACAACCGCCTGCGCTTCACCCGCGAATGCATCGCCGCGATCAGGGCACGGGTGCCGCAGAGCTTCATCGTCGGCCTGCGCTTCTCGGGCGATGAGATGGACGAGGTCGGCCTCAAGGAGGACGAGAGCCTGAAGGCAGTCCGGGCACTCGCGCCCGAGCTCGACTATCTGAACGTGATCGCAGGCGCTTCCTTCGCGGCCAAGGGCGCAACCCACATCGTGCCGTCGATGTTTACCAAGGCCGCCTACCTCGCGCCCTTCGCGTCCCAGGTGAAGCAGGCTACGGGGAGCGCGGTGCTGGTCGCGGGCCGCATCAACCAGCCCCATGACGCGGAGCGGATCGTGGCGGAAGGCGCCGCCGATCTCTGCGGCATGACCCGGGCGCTGATCTGCGATCCCGAGCTGCCGCGCAAAGCCCGCGAAGGGCGCACCGACGACATCCGCGCCTGCATCGGCTGCAATCAGGCCTGCATCGGGCACTTCCAACTCGGCCTCCCGATCTCCTGCATCCAGCATCCCGAGACTGGCCGCGAGCTCGTCTATGGCGAGCGCACCCCGACCGTTCAGCCCAAGCGGATCATGGTGATCGGTGGCGGGCCGGCCGGCATGAAGGCGGCGGCTGTTGCAGCCGAGCGCGGGCATGCGGTGACGCTCTATGAGCGCTCGACCCGGCTCGGCGGACAGGCGCTGCTTGCCCAGCTCCTGCCGGGACGCGCCGAGTTCGGCGGCATCGTCACCAATCTCGAGCGCGAGATGGCGCTTGCCGGCGTGAAAGTGGTGAAGGGGGCGCCATTGTCGATCGCGACGATCGCACGCGAGCGTCCCGAAGCCGTAATCCTGGCGACTGGTAGCCGCCTGCAGAGCCCCGCGATCGAGGGCGCAGACGGCAGCCACATCGTCCATGCTGCCGAAGTCCTCGGCGGCCAGGCCAAGACCGGCAAGCGCGTCGTCATCTATGACTGGCTCGCCGATTGGGTCGGCAGCGGGACGGCCGAGAAGCTCGCGCTCGAAGGTGGCGACGTCACGCTCTGCGTCAATGGCTTCGTGCCCGCCGCCAATATCCAGAACTACATTCGCGACGAGTATGTGGCGAAGCTCTTTCGGCTCGGTGTGGAGGTGAGGCCCTACATGCGGCTCTACGGCGCCGACGGGAGGACCGTCTATTTCCTGCACACGGCGGCCCAATCGCCGGTCGAGATCGAGGGCGTCGACAGCATCGTTCTCGCTTGCCCGAATGCGCCCGAGGATGGCTTGCTCGACGGGATCCGGGCGCTGGGCATTCCGGTCGAGGCCGTCGGCGACTGCCTCAGCCCGCGCACTTGCGAGGAGGCGGTTTTCGAGGGGATGAAGGCGGGGATTGCGGTGTAGGCTGGTGCTGAGGCGAGTCCTTGCCCGCCGAAGCCCAGCGCATCACTCAGATGCTGGGCTTCGGCCGGCCCTTGCCGGTCGCAGCACCAGAGCCTACAGGGAGAGCTCCTCGGCCCGCTGCTTGGCCGCGAGCACGGCTTTGGTCATGAGCGGCTGCAAACCCTCCGATGCCATCAGCACATCCAGAGCGGCTTGGGTCGTGCCCCTGGGCGAGGTGACATTACGGCGGAGCTCGGCGGCGTCGAGGTCGGAGCGATAGAGCAGCTCGCCAGCGCCCGCGACCGTCGCCCGGGCGAGCCGTGCCGCGAGTTGAGGCTCGATGCCCGCCTCCTCGGCCGCCTTCGCCAGGCACTCCGCCAGCAGGAACACGTATGCCGGCCCACTGCCCGAAACGGCGGTCGCCGCATCGATCAGCCCCTCGTCCTCGACCCAGCCGACCTCGCCAACAGCCTCCAGCAATCCCTGCGCCAGCTCACGCTGGGCTGCACTCACATGTGCGTTGGCGGTTGCGACCGTGATACCGCGCCCGACGGCTGACGGCGTGTTCGGGATGGTGCGGATGATGGCCGTGCCCACCGGGAAATGGCGAGCGAGACTTGCGATCGTCCGCCCGGCCGCAACCGATAGCACGAGCGTGCCAGGCCCAGCGTGCACGCCGAGCCCCGCGGCCACGCCATCCATGATCTGCGGCTTGACCGCGAGCAGCAGCACCGACGGTTTCTCGCCAGAAGGAGCAATCGTCGCCTCGGCCACGATCGCATGCTCCGCCATTACCGCCACCATGGCCGGCGGCGGCGCCGGGTCCTGCACCAGCACCTGACTGCCCGGCAGGCCCTGATCGAGCCAGCCCTTCAAGAGCGCGCCGCCCATGTTGCCGGCGCCGACCAGCAGCAGCTTGCCCGCGAGCGCGACCGCCATGGCTCAAGCCCGTCCTTCGGTCTCGAACATGGTTTGCGTCAAGGCTTCGCGCGCATCCTTGCCGGCCCAGACCACGAACTGGAACGCCTGATAGTAGCGCTCGCAGGCTTCGAGGGCGGCCTGGAGCAGGGCCTCGCACTGGCCCGGCGTCGCGACCGAGGCGTTCAGCAGCAGCCCGTGCCGGAACATCAGGAGGCCTTCGCTCGACCAGTGGTCGAAATGGCCGATCCAGAGCTGCTCGTTGATCTGGGCGAGCAGCTTGTAGACTTCGTTCGCCCGGTTGTCGGGAATCTTGAAGTCGAACGCGCAGGCCAGATGCAGCGCTTCCAGATCGTCGCGCCAGTTGATCGAGATATGATAGTCGGTCCAGGTGCCGGCGACCGTCAGGGTCAGCTCGTCATCGGCGCTGCGCTCGAAGGCCCAGTCCTGGGCGGTGGCGATCAACTCGATCAGATCCACCGGGTTGGACGTACGGTCGCGTGTCGCTGCCAATCCCATGCCTCACCCTCGTCTTGCGTGCCGCGCTGCGCTTTGCGAGCCGTCGTGGAGAGATCGTCCTTCCAGTCGAGCCTTCGCAACGTCGTGACCCGTGCCTTAGGCCGAGGGCTCCACGAGTCGCAAGCACACGCCTCGTTTCTCCCCGTGCATAACGATATCTGAGGTACGGATCGCGTGGTTTTCATGACCATTGCATGACAGAGCTGTGCATGACTGCGAAAGCTGTGGAGGAGCGACGGCGCCATACATGAGGGTGTGGAGAAACCGGGCGACACCATTTGCCCCGTTTCCCCGGACAAGCGAGCCGGAGGCGAGTGCAGATCCGGGTCCAGCGCAAAGCTCGGCCGCAGGCCACACGAATATCTGACCGAGCAACAAATCCAACGTGCCTTCGGCAGCCTTCCCCCGGGTCCCGGATCGGCGTTCGGACTTCGCCCTCACTTGTCCGGGAAGACGGGTGCGTCTGCGTTCGATTGATTCACACGCTCACATGCTGGGCTTCGTGAAGGTCTCAGCCCAACCTACGATCGAGCTCCCGCCTTCAGCGCCGCGAGGCCGGCCTCGAGCGCGGTCAGCCGCTCGGCGAGCCGCTCGTTCTCCATCCGCGCCTTCTCGGCCATCGCCTTCACGGCCTCGAATTCCTCGCGCTGCACCACATCCATCTCGCGCAGCCATTTCTCGCCTTGGCTGCGGAACACGGATTCGACCTCGCGGCGCAGCCCTTGGGCGGCTCCGGTTGCGTCGGTCATCATCTTGGCCAGCTCGTCGAGGATGCGATTGGAGGTCTGCGTCATGGCGGCTCACCTTTCCAACAATTGTCGCGATTGACGGAAGGATGCAGGTTTTCGCGGGGCATATCAACGATTTCCGCCGGCAGAGAGCGGCGCAATCTGGAATTTTATCCCTTGTCCGGACGATCGTTGCCCTTGTCATGCAGCCGTTTCGGCCTCAGGCTATGATTCGTGAGGGGCCGCGTGGCGCAGCTGCGTAGAGCAGCCCATCTACAACGAGGAGGACGGGACCATGGAAAGTTTATTGCCGATCATCATCCAGCTCATTTCAGGCGCAGCCGGCGGCAACATTGTCGGTAATCTCGCTAAGAATTTGAGCCTGGGCACAGTAGGCAACTCGCTGGCCGGAGTCGTCGGCGGCGGTATCGGCGGCCAGATTCTCAACAGCATGCTCGGCGGCACGATGCAAGCGGCAACGACCGTCGGCACAGTGGCGGTGGCACCGGGCGCGTTCGACACTATCGTCCAGGACATTGCTGGTGGCGGCATCGGCGGCGGCGTGCTGATGGCGATCATCGGCGTCGTCCGCTCGATGATGGCGAAGTAGCACGAGCCAGCCGGCTACGGCATCAGGCGCGGCCCCGGCTTGCCGGCGGTCGCGCTTGCTTTTTCCGCCGTCTGCGTGGCAGGGCTTCGGGGCACCCCACGGAGACCCCGATGCCCAAGCTCAGAGCCGCCATTGTTCCCGTCACGCCGTTCCAGCAGAACTGCTCGCTGATTTTCGATGAGGATAGCAAGCGCGCCGCCGTGGTCGATCCGGGCGGCGATCTGGAGCGCATCACAGCCGGCATCGCCAAGCTCGGCCTCACTGTCGAGAAGATCCTGCTGACCCACGGCCACATCGATCACGCCGGCGGAGCGGCCGAGCTCGCCGAGCGTCTCGGCGTCGGCATCGAGGGGCCACATCGGGCCGACAAATTCCTGCTCGATGGTCTGCCGGCGAGTGGCCGGAGCTACGGCATCGAGGCGCGCGCCGTCACACCCGGCCGCTGGCTCGCCGAGGGCGATAGCGTGGAGGCGGCTGGGCACGGTTTCGAAGTCTTTCACTGTCCCGGCCATTCGCCGGGCTCGGTCGTGCTGTTCTGCCGCGACGCGAGCTTTGCCCTCGTCGGCGACGTGTTGTTCCAGGGCTCGATCGGCCGCACCGATTTCCCCTACGGCGACCACGCCGCGCTGATCCGCGCGATCAAGGAAAAGCTGCTGCCGCTGGGCGATGATATCGCCTTTGTCTGCGGCCATGGCCCGATGAGTGCGTTCGGGCATGAGCGGGAGACGAATCCGTTTCTGAGGTAGGCATCGGGCAGCGGCACACACCCTGCTGCCAGATGCCTCACTTTTTCGGATCCTTGTCCCAGAATGCGCTCGATTTGCCGCGCAGGCGCACCAGATTGATGATCTTGCCGATCGGTACGGCCTGGTTGTAGGGGCGATTGAGCGTCTTGCTGTGACCGCCGGCATGATGCAGCGCGAAAATCGACAGATCGCGGATCGAGAAGCAGGGCGAGCCCGATGAGCCGGGCAGCGTGTTCGCCTCGTGACGGATGCGGGTGCCATTGGTGTTGAGCTCGGTCACGGCCCCCATGTCCTGCTGCATCGGTTGGCCTTTGGGGTGCTGCAGCACGATCACGAAAGCCTGGTGGATCTCATCGGGAGTGAGGTTCTGCTTCTCGGCAGCCGACCGCATGGGAATCCAGCCGCGCAACGGCGCGCCCGCTTCCGCCCGCTCGCCGATCGCCAGCTCGCCGACAGGGCGCTCCAGGCGGAGAATCGCGAAGTCGAGCTGATCGACCTGGGGGACCGCGCCTTCCTCCAGATCGGCCGGGCTGAACGGGCTCGAATCGACGATCTCGACGACCCTGAAGATCGTGCCCCTGCTCAGCGTCTGCAGGCCGGCGGCAACCTTGTAGTCGAACTGGCAGACGATGTCGGCGACGGGCCTTGCCGCTGCCGGATCGGCGTACTCCTTGACCACATGAAAGTTGGTCATGACGAGATCGGGGCCGATCAGGAAGCCGGTGCCCAGATTGTGCGGCGTCTCGACCCGGCAGACGCAGAAGCCGATGCGGGCAAGGCGCGTGTGATAGTCGTCCGGGTCGGTGAACTGGCTCTCCTCACGCACGATCGTCTCGAGCTGGGTTGCCGGTGCCTGGCTCCCGGCGAGCTCGGGCTTGCCGATGCGGTTTGCCGTCTTGCGCAGGTTCGCGACGTCGGGAGGCGCGATGCCGAGCCCCATGGAGCGCGCGATCGCCTCGATCTTGCGATCGTCGGGCCGGGAGTACTGGGCATTGAGCACCAATTGGCCGAGCCAGCCGTCGTGATCGGCGCGCTGTACGAGGGCTTTCACCTCGCCCGCGAGCGTGGCGCGCTCGATCGGGGCCTTGCCGATCTGGGTCTCCAGGCGCGCGCGCACCATGGCTCGCAGTGCGTCCTGGGTGCCGAATGCTTCCGTCAGCGCCTCGACGAGCGCCTGCTCCCGGCACCACGACAGGAACCAGGAATGGCCGATGATCACCCCGACCATGCCGATGCAGAACCCCAACATGCTGCCGCTCTTGCCTTGCAGCAGGTGCTCGAAGGCCGTCGTGGCCGTGAAATAGGCGATGATGCTGCCCAGCGCGATCAGCGACACCATGGTCAATGCGCGCACGCGGCTGAGCTTCAGCCGTGCCATGTAGTAGAGCGCGACCAGCACCCAGAAGATGCCGAATGTGGTCCAGGCAAAGCGCCGAACCGTCACATCATCGAGCAGCGTCAACCGGCAAATCTCGCTCAGGCTCCCATGATTTCGGCACCCACCGACCCCGATCCAGTCGATGCTCCCCAGCGACAGGGTCGCGATCTGTCCGCCAGCCGTGTCGAAATTCCGGAACCAGGCCGCCAGACCGAGGACGGCGAGCAGCAGCACCGCCGCCGCCCCATACCATTCGGCCCGCGATACCGAGATCTGGCGCTGGCCGTTGAGGACGGTGCGCCACACCACGTAGATCGCCGTGCCGACGAGACCTCCGAACAGCAGGCTGCGCGCCCCCCGCAAGAAGGTCTCATAGGGCACGGGGCCTTCCTTCTCGCCCCAGATCGCAAAGGCAAACAGCCCGGCGATGGCCCCTGCCAGGAAGCCGAACGCAATGATGACGGCGTAGTATTTGTCGTCCCGCCGCGCAATTCCCGATAGTGCGGACTCGAGCGCGAGCAGCACCAGTCCCGTCAAGCCGAGCACTGCCAGCTGGTCGACGAGAAACACCGGCAGCGAGCTGCCGCCCTCTGCTCCAGCGATCAACAGATGATGGGGAACGATGAGAGCGATCAGGGCCAGGGCAAGCAGGATCCGGACGAGCATCGACGACCTCCGACTGACGAGGGGCCCGCGCAAACCGATGCGCGCGATCCCGCTGCCACACGACGTGATCGTCGAGATCGGCTAAATCCTAGCAGAGGTCACTTGTGGGAGCGAAGACATCCGCCCGGCCCCAGAGGTTTCGATCCCGGAGTGTGGCATTTACGTAGGCTGAGCCATTGCGCGAGCCTGGATCCGGCCCAAGACCTTGCTGCTACTCGTGCGGCGCAAGCTGGATGGTGATTTTGGCCTGGATCAACTCGGGGTAGTAGATCTGCAGCAGCTCGCCGGCCCCCCAGAGCACCGCACCCAGCAGCAACAGCGCCGGAACACCCGCCAGCACGCACTTGATCAGAAAGAACATCAGCCGCCAGAACGGGATCCGCAGGGCCCGCACCACCACACCCTCGCCGTCGTCGATCATCGGCTCTGGCGCAGTGCGAATCGACTTCCGGCGCAGCGTGCGGGGGAGGTCGTCGAGATGGTCGTCCGCGGAAAGTGAGATCGGCATCGTGCTAATCCTTGCATGACGGGATGGCGCCTCCTATCAGCAGACTTGGGCAAAAGATGAGCAGGTCGATTGCCGTTGCAACGCGGTGCCCGACTGCCCGGGCGTCGCGACCCGACAGGAGGCTCGATTGAAGGATCTCGAGAGGCTGATCCGCACGATCCCGGACTACCCCAAGCCCGGCATCCTGTTTCGCGACATCACGACCCTGCTGGGCGACGCGGAGGGATTCGCCAAGACGATCGCCGCGCTCACCAGACCCTATGCCGGCGCAAACATCGCGGCGGTCGCCGGCATCGAGGCGCGTGGCTTCATCCTGGGCGGCGCCGTCGCCGACCGGCTCCGCTGCGGCTTCGTGCCGATCCGCAAGAAGGGCAAGCTGCCCTGGAAGACGATCGGCCAGGACTATTCGCTCGAGTACGGCGTCGACGTGATCGAGATGCACGAGGACGCGATCAAGCCCGGTCAGCGCATCCTGCTGGTCGATGACCTGATCGCGACCGGGGGCACGGCGGAAGCCGCGGCCAAGCTCATCGGCAAATCGGGCGGCGAGCTGGTGGGGGCGGCCTTCGTGATCGACCTGCCCGATCTCGCCGGCAAGGCCCGACTGGAGGCGCTCGGTGTGAAGTGTCACACGCTGATCGCGTTCGCGGGACACTGAGAGATGGTGGACTGCTTGAACCGTCGGGCTGCAACGGAAGGGGTTGTCCCCGTCCTGGAAAGGGCCGTGATCGACGATCCGCGCGGCAACCATTGGTGCCCGGCCTGCGGCAAGACCATGCTCAATGTCGAGGACCAGTCGGCACGCCCCCATATGCTCTGGTACGGCATCGCCTGCCTGGGCTGCGGCTTCCGGCATACCATCAACGCAGCCCTCGGCGGCGCATCTGGCTGAAGGAGACGCGATGAGGATTGCGGGCAAGCACTGGCGCACCATCTGGGTCGAGGACGATGGCTGGCGCGTCGGCATCATCGACCAGACCCGGCTGCCGCATCGGCTCGAGACGCTGACGCTGAAGACCGAGGACGACGCCGCCTACGCCATCAAGGCCATGCTCGTGCGCGGGGCGCCGCTGATCGGGGTCACGGGCGCCTATGGCCTGTGCCTTGCGCTGCGGCAGAGCGCGTCGGACGGTGCGATGGCTGCGGCCATCGAGACGCTGGCCGCCCAGCGCCCGACGGCGATCAACCTGCGCTGGGCGCTCGAGGAGATGCGGAGCGCGCTTGCACCTCTGGCGCCGGGCGAGCGGGTGGCCGCCGCCTACGCCGAGGCCGCCGCGCTGGCCGAGGCCGATGTGGAGACGAACCGGCGGATCGGCGTGCACGGGCTGCCGCTCATCCGCGCCGCTGCCGCCCGCAAGCCGGGCAAGCCCGTCAACGTCCTCACCCATTGCAATGCCGGCTGGCTCGCCTGCGTCGACTGGGGCACGGCCACCTCGCCGATCTACCAAGCCCACGACGCCGGTATCCCCGTGCATGTCTGGATCGACGAGACGCGGCCGCGCAATCAAGGTGCGAGCCTGACCGCCTACGAGCTCGGCCAGCATGGCGTGCCGCATACGATCATCGTCGACAATGCGGGCGGCCATCTGATGCAGCAGGGCGCGGTCGACCTCTGCATCGTCGGCACCGACCGGGTGACGGCAAGCGGCGACGTCGCCAACAAGATCGGGACCTACCTGAAGGCGCTGGCAGCGCAGGACAATGGCGTGCCGTTCTTCGTGGCACTGCCGCATTCGACGATCGACTGGGCG
>JANPDA010000344.1:0-5147 GCA_031431235.1 Hyphomicrobiaceae bacterium | reverse complement strand
GTGACGAGATCCGAGCCGGATACTTCAAGCATGTCGTCGGCTCGCACGTCGTCTACTTTCGCCTGACGGCTACCGGCATCGAAATTGTTCGCATCCTTCACGCCAGCATGGACTTCGACCAGCATTTGTGAACGCCGTGATCGAGGCGCACCGTTGGTCGAGATCGAGCGAGCGGAGGCAGGCAGCGCCGCACAATCGGGGTAGGCAGAGTGCCGCACGCCCCAAGGGAGCAACGAGCCATGTCGACCACACACGCACGGATCAACGCGCGCATCGCCTCCGAGATCGGCGCCGGCATCGGCCAGGTCGATGCGGCGGTCGAGCTGTTGGGCGAGGGTGCCTCTGTTCCCTTCATCGCACGTTACCGCAAGGAGAAGACCGGCGGGCTCGACGATACCCAGCTCCGCAATCTCGCGGAGCGGCTCGCCTATCTGAGCGAGCTCGAGGATCGCCGCGCGATGGTCCTCAAATCGATCGAGGAGCAGGGCAAGCTCACGCCCGAGCTGGCTCGCGCCGTTGCGTCCGCCCTGACCAAGGTCGAGCTGGAGGATCTCTACGCGCCCTATAAGCCCAAGCGTCGCACCAAGGCGCAGATTGCGCGCGAGGCGGGGCTCGAGCCGCTGGCGGAAGCGATCCTCGCCAACCCGGCGGTCGTGCCCGAGCAGGCCGCCGCAAAATTCCTCGATGCCGGCAAGGGGATCGCCGATGCCAAGGCCGCGCTCGATGGCGCCCGCCATATCCTGATCGAGCGGATCGCGGAGAGCCCCAAGCTCGTCGGCGAGTTGCGTGAGAGCCTGTGGTCGGGCGGGCGGATCGCCTCGAAGCTCATCAAGGGCAAGGAGGGGGAAGGTGCCAAGTTCTCCGACTATTTCGAATTCAATCAGGCCGCCAAGGACATGCCGTCGCACCGGGTGCTGGCGCTGCTGCGCGGACGCAATGAAGGCATTCTCGATCTCGATCTCGACCTGCCCCACGACGAGCAGCAGCCGCACCCGGCCGAATTGAAGATCAGATCCGCATTCGGCATCGCCGAGCGCGGCCGGCCGGCCGACAAATGGCTGTGCGAGACGGCGCGGGCGGCCTGGAAGGGCAAGCTCGCACCCTCCCTGGAGGTCGATACGCTCTCGCGCATGAAGGAGCGCGCCGATGCCGAGGCGATCTCGGTTTTCTCGAGCAATCTGAAGGATTTGTTGCTGGCGGCACCCGCCGGACAGCGGGTCACCATGGGCCTCGATCCGGGCATCCGCACCGGCGTCAAAGTGGCGGTCGTCGACGCCACGGGCAAGGTCGCCGACACGGCAGTCGTCTATCCCCACGAGCCGCGGCGCGACTGGGCGGGTTCGCTCGCCACGCTCGCCGTCCTCTGCAAGAAGCACAAGGTCGAGCTGGTCAGCGTGGGCAACGGCACGGCCAGCCGGGAGACCGACAAGCTGGTCGCCGAGCTGATGGCAAAGATGCCCGAGTTGAAGCTGACGAAAGCAATGGTGTCGGAGGCGGGCGCATCCATCTATTCGGCCTCCGAGCTCGCTGCCAAGGAATTCCCCGACCTCGACGTGAGCTTGCGTGGCGCCGTCTCGATCGCGCGCCGACTGCAAGACCCGCTGGCCGAGCTCGTAAAGATCGAGCCCAAGGCGATCGGCGTCGGCCAGTACCAGCATGACGTCGATCAGTCGGGCTTGGCGCGTTCGCTCGATGCGGTGGTCGAGGACTGCGTCAACTCGGTCGGAGTGGACGTCAACACGGCATCCGTGCCGCTGCTCGCCCGCATCTCCGGCCTCAACCAGACGCTGGCCGGCAACATCGTCGCCTTTCGCGACGAGAACGGTCCTTTCAAGTCGCGCGCGGGCTTGAAGAAAGTACCCAGGCTCGGCCCGAAAACCTTCGAGCAGGCGGCCGGGTTCCTGCGCGTGATGAACGGCACCAATCCGCTCGATGCCTCAGCCGTCCATCCCGAGGCCTACGCGGTCGTCGAGCGCATCTCGGAGACGACGAAGCGCCCCCTGAGATCGCTGATCGGCGACCGTGCGCTGTTGAAATCGCTGCGGCCGGCCCAGTTCGCGGACGAGACTTTTGGCGTGCCGACCATTGTCGATATCCTCGCTGAGCTCGAAAAGCCGGGCCGCGATCCGCGCCCCGAGTTCAAGACGGCGACGTTCCAGGACGGTGTCGAGAAGATTTCCGACCTGAAGCCCGGCATGCAGCTCGAAGGTGTCGTCACCAACGTGACCGCGTTCGGCGCCTTCGTCGATGTGGGCGTGCACCAGGACGGGCTCGTGCACATCTCCGAGCTGGCCGACCGGTTCGTCAAAGACCCGCGCGAGGTGGTGAAGGCGGGCGATGTGGTGAAGGTGCGCGTGAAGGAGGTGGATGTGAGCCGCAAGCGGATCGGCCTCACGATGAAATCAGGCGCGATCGAGACCAACCCAGCTGGCGGCGCGGGAGCGGGCGGATCGCCTCGCCCGTCCGGGCAGCCGAGCCTCGCAGTGGCCATGCAGAGGAAGCCCGAATCTCCCGCCGATGGCGCCTTCGCGGCGGCATTGAAACGCGCGCAGGAGAGCCGCAAATAGCCGTGTCGTTGGTGCAGAGCGGCCGCGGCTGATTGCAGGATCGGCATCGGGAGCTGTGGCCCGGCTGCGCCATGCAGCCGCATTGTCGGCAAGCGTGATTAGCGTCTGGGCGCGAATCTCATTAGTCTGGGCAGTGACGGGTGTCCGAGGTTGGCGAACCTAGCAGAAAGGCTGAGGGCATGGACCCTGAGCGGATGCAGGCGACCGGGTCTGGGCTGGTTTGGCCCAGATGCCGCGTGGCATGCGGCAGGCGCACAGGATCGAGCGTTCCACCCAAGGCGTCCCATTATCTTCAAATGACCACTATTTCCGGCTCGAATCCGCACTCGTTTTCGCGCCGGGCAGGGCGCGCGGGAGAACTGAACCTTCGGTACTGCATCGTGTTGCGGAACAATGGTAGTATGCGCAACCATGGCGTGGAACGCGCTCGGCCCAAGGCCTGCGCCGACCGGCCAACGGATGCGGCGCGGGCGACGCCGGGTTCGAAGCGCGATTGGAAAGGCCCGATGCGGCACCGAGCACCAGAGGACCGAGAACAGGCATGACCTCCCAGGAAGAAATCTTCGATCTCTATGCGCGATCCTACGATCGCCATAAGCAGACGCGGCTCACACTGAAGCAGTACCTCGATGGCTGCCGCAACGATCCGTTGATGTATGCGAGCGCCGCCGAGCGGATGATCGCGGCGATCGGCGAGCCCCAACTCGTCGATTCGTCGAGGGATCAGCGGCTGGGGCGCATCTTCCTCAACCGGACGGTGAAGATCTATCCCGCCTTCGCCGACTTCTATGGCCTCGAGGAGACGATCGAGCGCATCGTCGGCTTCTTCCGCCACGCGGCGCAGGGCCTCGAGGAGCGCAAGCAGATCCTCTATCTGCTCGGGCCGGTCGGTGGCGGCAAGTCCTCGATCGCCGAGCGGCTGAAGGAGTTGATGGAGAAGTGCCCCATCTATGCGTTGGCGGCAGGCGATGAGGTGTCGCCGATCTTCGAGAGCCCGCTTGGCCTCTTCGATGCCGAGAACATGGGGGGGACGCTGGAGGAGCGCTACGGCATCCCGCGCCGGAAGATCGCGAGCTACATGTCGCCCTGGGCGGTGAAGCGGCTCGACGAGTTCGGCGGCGATGTGTCGAAGTTCTCGGTCGTGAAGCTGATGCCATCGAAGCTCCGCCAGATCTGCGTCGCCAAGACCGAGCCCGGCGACGAGAACAATCAGGACATCTCGGCGCTCGTGGGCAAGGTCGACATCCGCAAGCTCGAATTCCACGGCCAGAACGACGCCGATGCCTACTCCTATTCGGGCGGCCTCAACCGGACGACGCAAGGGCTGCTCGAGTTCGTCGAGATGTTCAAGGCGCCGATCAAGATGCTGCACCCGCTGCTGACGGCGACCCAGGACGGCAACTATGTCGGCACCGAGAACGTCGGCGCATTGCCCTACCAGGGCATCATCGTCGCCCATTCCAACGAGAGCGAGTGGTCGACGTTCAAGGCCAACAAGAACAACGAGGCCTTCCTCGACCGGATCTCGGTGGTGCAGGTGCCCTATTGCCTGCGCGTATCGGAAGAGAAGAAAATCTACGCCAAGCTGCTCGCCTCCAGCGAGCTGATGAAGGCGCCGTGCGCGCCCGGCTCGCTCGAGATGCTGGCCCAGTTCTCGGTGCTGACGCGCTTGAAGGAGCACGAGAACTCCAGCCTCTTCTCCAAGATGCGCGTCTATGACGGCGAGAGCCTGAAGGACACCGACGTGCACGCCAAGACCATCCAGGAGTACCGGGATGCGGCGGGTGTGAACGAGGGCATGGAAGGCATCTCGACGCGCTTTGCCTACAAGGTGCTGTCGGAAGTCTACAACTACGACACCCAAGAGGTCGCGGCCGACCCCGTGCATCTGATGTACGTCCTGGAGCAATCGATCCGGCGCGAGCAGATGCCCGAGGAGATGGAGGATCGCTACATCGAGTTCATCAAGGAGGAGCTCGGACCGCGCTATGCCGAGTTCATCGGCAACGAGGTGCAGAAGGCCTACCTGGAATCCTACAACGACTTCGGCCAGAACCTGTTCGACCGCTATGTCGCCTATGCCGATGCCTGGATCGAGGATCACGACTTCAAGGATCCCGATACCGGCCAGCTGATGAACCGCTCGGTGCTCGACCAGGAGCTCTCCAAGATCGAGAAGCCTGCCGGCATCGCCAACCCCAAGGACTTCCGCTACGAGGTGGTCAAGTTCGCGCTGCGTGCGCGCGCTCGCAATGGCGGCAAGAACCCGAGCTGGACGTCCTACGAGAAGATCCGCGACGTGATCGAGCGGCGCATGTTCTCCCAAGTCGAGGATCTGCTGCCCGTGATCTCGTTCGGCGCCAAGAAGGACACCGAGACCGAGAAGAAGCACGCCGAGTTCGTCGATCGCATGGTCTCGCGCGGCTATACCCAGCGACAGGTGCGCCGCCTCGTCGAGTGGTACATGCGGGTGAAGAAGTCCAGCTGACAGCAAGGGAGTAGGGAATTGGGAGTAGGGAGTAGGGAGGCAGCGAGAGGTGCTACTCCCTACTCTCTACTCCCTACTCCCTGGAAAAGATG
>JANPDA010000343.1:0-6965 GCA_031431235.1 Hyphomicrobiaceae bacterium | reverse complement strand
GCGTCCACCACGGAAAGCCTGGTCCCAGCCAGGCAAGGCCAGCGGAATTGACCCCGTGGCGCAGCACCGAGCCCACGGCCCCGCCCAAAGCCACCAGCATGATCAGCCGCATCGCATTCTCCTCGACCCGGCACCGGGATAGTGTTCCCTCCCTTTCATTGATCCAGCTTCGCGGGAATCGAATGAAAGGGAGGGAACACTATAACGCGGAATGATCGACCGGTCTCGACGCCCCCTCGTCGGGCGCGTCGCGATAGGGGTTGTGATCGACCCTCGCCCACCCATGCCGTCGTGTGGCCATGCCATCGAGGGGCTTGTGCGGCAGCGGCGCATGGGCGAGGCTGGGCGCCGATGCGCCGTCAACCGCCGAGCACCCCAGCCATGCCGGGACGTTCCCCCACCGGGGCCCAATCGAAAGCAGCCCCGACCATGCGCATCGCGCTGGTCGCCTCGCCCACGCCCGAAGCGCAGGAGGCGCTGGCCCAGCTCGTCGCGCGCTACGGCAATGCGCGGCCCGCCGAGGCCGATGCGATCGTCGCGCTCGGCGGCGACGGCCTGATGCTGCAGACGCTGCACGACCATATGCGCACGGGCGTCCCGATCTACGGCATGAACCGCGGCTCGGTCGGGTTCCTGATGAACGAGTACCGGGTCGACGGCCTGATCGAGCGGCTGGCGCAAGCCGAGCGCAGCGTCATCCGCCCGCTCAGAATGGCAGCCCGCGACAGCAAGGGCGTGGCGCACGAGGCGCTTGCGATCAACGAGGTCTCGCTGTTTCGCGAGAGCTACCAGGCGGCCAAGCTGAAGGTCTCGGTCGATGGCAAGGTGCGGCTGGATGAGCTCGTCTGTGACGGCGTGCTGGTGGCGACGCCCGCCGGGTCGACGGCCTACAACCTGTCGGCGCACGGGCCGATCCTGCCGATCTCATCGCCGCTGCTGGCGTTGACGCCGATCAGCCCGTTCCGGCCGCGGCGCTGGCGTGGCGCCTTGCTGCCGAACCGGGCCCGGATCCGGATCGAGGTGATGGAAGCGGACAAGCGGCCGGTCAGCGCCGTTGCCGATCATTTCGAGGTGCGCTCGGTCGCGAGTGTGGAGGTGGAGGAGGCCCACGATACCACGCTCGAGCTGCTGTTCGACCCCGGTCGCGCACTCGACGAGCGCATCCTGTCGGAGCAGTTCGGCTACTGATCCGGGCTGATCCCGGCCTGTGCAACCGGCTGGCTGTCAGGCGCCGCGGTTGCCCGGCTGCACAGTCGTGATGACTTCGGCCTCGGTCTTGCGCTTGCGCTTGTTGGCGCGGCGCTTGGCGGTGCGCCGTGATTTGCTCTTGGGCGCGGCAGTGTCGCCAGTATCGGTGAACGAGGCCTGGGTGGTGGTGCTCCTCGACTTGGATCTGGCGGCGCTCTTGAACTTGCCCGTCAGGCGGTCGAACTGTTCGGCCAGCAATTGATCCTGCCCGGCGTCGGTTCCAAACATCGCCTTCGGTTTCAGATGCACGACCTTGAATCCGGCCGCCTTCAAGTCCGCGAGCACGGCCGGAATGGCTCGTTGGGTGGTGCTCTTGATGTCATGGAACAGGATCACGCCCTTGCCCGCCTTCTTGACGTGATCGAGCGTCCATTTGGCGATACGGGTCGAGCCGAAGCCACGGGTGTCGTAGGAGTCGATGTCGATCCCCCAGATCGCGACGTTGCGCTTCTTCAGGTAGACGATCATGCGCTCGGGATCGCTCAGATAGGGAAAGCGGAAGAAGGGCGCGATCGGCTTGCCGAGTGCGGCGGCAACGGCACTGAACCCCTTTTCGATCTCGGCTGCTCCACCCGCCTCGTCGCGGGCGCCGAGATTGACGTGCGACCAGGTGTGGGCGCCGATCGTGTGGCCGCGGCGCTCGACCTCCTTCACGGAATCGGGATAGGCGAGCGCCATGCGGCCGACCATGAAGAACGTGGCCTTCGTGCACTGGGCGTCGAGCGCATCGAGGATATCGCGTGTCCCCTTGCCGACGGGACCGTCATCGAAGGTGAGCACCACCTCCTTGTCCTGCAGCAGCACTGGGCTGTTGTGATACTGAGCGCCGTAGACGAGGCTGGTCGACGTATCGATCTCGATCTCGCGCGACACGCCGAGCGTCTTCTCGGCGTCGCAAACCGGAGCGACCCAGGCCGGAGCCCGTGCGCTCGTCCCGTCGGCAGCCATGCTGGTTGCCGGATGGGCTGCACCGAAATTCTTCGCGGGCGCCACGGCTCCTGCCGTCCCCGCCAGCGCAAGCCAGAGCAGCGAGGCCGCTACGCCTGTCGACAACCTGTGCATCGTGCGCGCACGCCCCCTCAGCAAGCCCCACCACACAATGGGCTATTGGTGCCAGCCAGGCAACCCGAAGCGGCTGGGGTGGACCGGTTTTTCGGCTAGGTGTGACATTCCGCCAACCCTCCCACGAGGCTATCGCAGGCCATTCCGGCATGCTAGCACGGCCTTGGGATAACTTTGCGCCAGAGGCTGAGGCGGATGGCCGACATCGAAGATCAAATCGGTGACCGGCGCCAGCACAGCGAGCCCGACGAGGCTTGGCAGAGCACCGAGCTGGTGGCTGCCATCGAAGCCGCGGTCGCATCGGGTGACGGGGAACGGCTGAAGGGGCTCGTCGCCCCCTTCGAGGATGCCGATTTCGCCGCAATCCTGTCACTGCTCGGGCCCGACGATCGTGTCGGCCTCATCGGCCTGCTCGGGGCGGACTTCCCCTTGAGCGTGCTGTCCGAGCTCGAATGGTCGGTCAAGGAGCAGCTGATCGAGGCGCTGCCGAACGCCCAGGTCGCGGAGGCGATCCGTGAGCTCGAGAGTGACGACGCCGTCTATCTGCTCGAGGACCTGGAGAAGGCCGATCAGACCGAGATCCTGTCCCAGATCCCCGCCGCCGATCGCGCCACCCTCGAGCGCAGCCTCGAATACCCCGAAGGCTCCGCCGGCCGTCTGATGCAGGCCGAGGTGATCGCCGTGCCGCCGACCTGGAATGTCGGGCAGGTGATCGACCACATGCGCGAGGACGCCGATCTGCCCGACAACTTCGCTGAGATCTACGTCGTCGATCAGAGCTCGCATCTGCTCGGCATCGTTCATCTCGATCGCCTGCTGCGGGCCAAACGCCCGGTCACCATCCTCCAGATCGCCGAGGACGAGCCGCATGTGATCTCGGTCACGCTCGACCAGGAGGAGGTCGCGCGCCAGTTCGAGCGCTACAATCTGATGGCAGCGCCCGTGCTCGACGACGAGCGGCGTCTCGTCGGCGTGGTGACGGCCGACGACGTGGTCGAGGTGGTCAAGGACGAGGCGGAAGAGGACATCTACCGGCTGGCGGGCGTGGGCGATGAATCGGTTTCCGACACTTTCTGGAGCATCACCAAGAGCCGCTTCGCCTGGCTTTTCGTCAATCTGTTGACCGCGCTGTTCGCTTCCCTGGTGATCTCGTTGTTCGATGCGACCATCGAGCAGATGGTGGCACTCGCCGTGCTGATGCCGATCGTCGCCTCCATGGGCGGCAACGCCGGCACGCAGACGATGACGATTGCGGTCAGGGCGCTTGCGACCCGCGATCTCTCCGCCGTGAACGCCGTGCGGGTGGTCTGGCGCGAGATTGCCGTCGGTCTTGCCAACGGCGTGATGTTTGCGATCATCATGGGGACGGTCGCGCTCCTCTGGTTCGGATCGGGCGGGCTCGGGCTGGTGATCGCCGCCGCCATGATCGTGAACCTGATCGCGGCAGCGCTCGCCGGCATTCTGATCCCCTTGGCGCTCGATCATGCCGACATCGATCCCGCGGTTGCCTCGGGCGTGTTCGTGACGACGGTGACCGACGTGGTCGGCTTCTTTGCCTTCCTGGGGCTCGCGGCACTCTGGCTGGTGTGAGGTGCGAGGGGGAACGGCATGCCGGGTGAAGCAGACCATCTCGTTGCCGGTCTCGATTTGCCGGCGATCGGACTTGCGGCGACGACGGGGGGCACCATCACCCTCAGCTCGCTGGCCGGCCGTCATGTCCTCTACTGCTATCCCTGGACGGGCCGGCCCGGTGTGCCCAACCCGCCGCGATGGGACGAAATCCCAGGTGCGCACGGCTCGACGCCGGAAGCGGAGGGGTTCCGTGCCAGTCATGCCGCTTTCGCTGCTCGCGGCATTGGCATCCTCGGCCTCTCGAGCCAGTCGAGCGCGTGGCAGCAGGAGCTCGGCGAGCGACTTCGCCTGCCGTTCCCGCTCCTGTCGGACCACGAGCTCCTGGTCCAGCAGGCGCTCCGGCTTCCGACCTTCGAGACCGGCGGGATCAACTACCTGAAACGCCTCACCCTCGTCGTCGCGGATGGACGCATCGTGCGGCTCTACTTTCCGGTTTCCAACCCCGCCGGGCATGCCGCCGAGGTGCTCGCCCACCTCGATTGAGCCCCGATCCGAGCAGGAAATCCGGTCTTGCCGGACGAGGTCGGCGTGCTTCGCCGCGCTGGCGAGCCGTCCCGCAGCAGTTGCCCGCCATCCTCGATCCGGCGGCAGGTGGTCTGTGCTGACTTGGAATGGCGCTGCGCTGGTCGATCGCAGAGCTCAATGCAGCCTCGCGCGGTCATCCTGGTCCGGACAGCGGATTGGGTCCATTAACCAAGCAAGCAGTGCGCTCCAACCTGCGGCTCTTGCGCGCTTGCTCAACGGGCGGCATGCGGACATTATTGATTAATGGGAGTTGTAAAGGTGTGATGGATAAACCAATTTTCATGGAACGCTGGTGGCTCGATGCTGTCGCTGGCACCGAGTGGAATGCGGTCACGGTGGAGCGTGGCGGGCGCCTGGAAGGCTGGCTGCCGTTTGCGCGCTCCAAAGCCATGGGCATGACCAAATGCGGCCTGCCACCGCTGAGCCGTCTGTTGTTTCCAGTTGTGGCGGTCGCGGCCAAGAAGCGTGAGAGTGCCGACCGGGCCCGCTTTCAGATCGAGCACGAGCTGATCGGCGCGCTGCCGAAAGCCCAGTTCTATCAGTTCGTGCTGCCACCTGACGACACCAACACCTTGGCTTGGCAAGCCCACGGCTTCACCGCGCGCGTGCAGCATACCTTCGTGATCGATCCCGGGCTCGACGAGAAAACCCTGTGGGGCGCCATGCGTGACAAGACACGCAATCTCGTCCGGCGCGCGCAGGAAAGTCTGAAGGTCGAGACCATCGATGCCGCCCGGTTCCTCGCCTCCTACATATCGGCCTATGACGAGACGCTCGATATCGAGCACCGCGAGCGTGTCCGCCGGTTGAGCGAAGCCGCCATCGGGCATGGCCAAGGCCGGGCGATTTCGGCAATCGATGCCGCGGGTCGCGAGCACGCGGCCGTGCTGTTCATCTGGGATGCCAAGGACTGCTATTTCTATCTGGCGACCCGCGATGCCGGGCAACCCGATCCCGGCGCCATGAGCCTGCTCGTCTGGCACGGAATTCTGGATGCGGCCGCGCGCGGGCTCCGGTTCGATTTCGACGGCGTGACGTCCCGCAACCGGCTGCGGTTCATGCAGCCGTTCGGGGGGCGCATTGCCAGCCGGGTCACGCTCGAGCGCTCGAGCCTGCTGTTTGGAACGCGGCTGATGCTGCGCCAGTTGCGGCATCGGGTTGCGGCCGGCGCCCCGGTGGAGCGCTTCAACTGAGGCCAGCCCCGCCGGTCACTCGAGCCGCACGAGCTGGAAGTTCGAGTAGCACTCCGGGCTCGGCAGGTTCGTCTTGCCTGCCATGGCATCGGCGAGCGCTTCGCCGAGCACCACATCGAGCGCCTGCTTGCGCACCCCGATCATCATGAATGGGCGTTGCCAACTCGTGTCGCCACGGCTTACCTGCGCGGCGCAGCTGGTGCGGAACTGTCCCAGGTTGAGCAGCCAGATCCGGGTCGTGGGTTTGGCTGCGGATGCGATCCAGCGCGCCGCTGACCGTGCCCGGCGGTCGGCGCGCGTGGTCTCGGTCGCGACATCTCCTTCCTCGGAGGCGGTGCCGACCGCGATCAGATCGGCCGAGCGGGCAAGGCCCTCGCGGATCTCGGGGCGGAACACCTGATCGGCGATCTCCGCCGGGGTGAGGCTCGCACCACTGCGGGTCAGCTGGTCGGCACTGGCGCGCGCCCAGGCGTAGCGGCTCGTCAACACCACCACATCGAAGCTCGCCCGCCGGCCAGCCTTGTCGACGCCCTCGATCGGGAACACGACCGTATCCTCGGCCCAGCGCTCGGTCCTGACCTCGACCGCAGGCGGCGCCGGCAGCAGCCAGCCCTGCAGCAGCTCCGGCTGCACCACGGCGACCGTGCCGAGCGCCGCCACGCCGCCGGCGGCTCCAATTGCAATCGTCGCACCGGCCTTGGTCTGGACGATCGCCCACAGCCACTGTCCCCAGTCGTTCCAGCCGGTCAGACGGCTCCACCAGCGCCATAGCCGCCAGGCGCCTCTCAAGGTCTTGCGCTCGTCGCTCTCCTGCTCGCTCGGCACACCCTTGGCTTCGGTCGGATCGGTCATCGTTCTCGCGCTCCATGCTGGTCAATTGGACGCGAGCATATCATATTGAACCGGGCGGTACTCTGCGATGAAAACGTGCCCGAACGGGTGCGCCACCGCTCCGCTCTGGTGCGCGGCCAGTCTCGGCAAGGGACGGGGGCGCCGGAGCGCTGCATTGTTTGTTCTTGCTCTGTTTGGCCTTGATGTCGAACCGCCCAAGGCGGACTGCCGCCCGCACCCGCTCGGGGGAAGTCGCCCCCGAATCCCCTCTGTTTTTTGCAACGAAAAAGGGGATTGCCAGGAATGTCCCCTCTCGAGAAACACATCCTGGCATCATCCGGGATCCTGGCCACGGGCGCGGCATCTGTAGAGATCCCGGATCAAAGCCTTCGGCTCTGACCGGGATGACGGGTGGATGGTTGCGCACGAGACGTTTCCTCCAACACGCTTTCCGGTGTAGCCGGTTGGAGCGCT
>JANPDA010000342.1:0-8708 GCA_031431235.1 Hyphomicrobiaceae bacterium | reverse complement strand
GACTTCTTCTCGACACTGCTCAAGGGATTGGATTGACTCGGTCGAGGCATTTGGCGCGGCGCTGAAGTTTGCGCCTTTTGGTGAGGTTGAAGGGTCCACGGGGGGGAGCGAATTGTCAACACTGACCCGTCGCCGGATCCTGCAGGCTGCAGTCGCCGCGGCTCTCGTTCCGACTTTGCCGCGCGTCGCCGACGCCGGCCAGCGCGTCGTGCTGAATGACGCGAGCCGGCTCAGCCTCACGCCGGTCAACAGGCATTGGGTCGTCAGCGCCGATCAGCAGGCCTCGTTCGTCGAGCGCCTGCGCGCCGAGCTGAAACAGGCCGCAACCGAGCATCGGCCAGTGGCGCTGAGCGCCGCGCGCCATTCCATGGGCGCCCAGAGCCTGCCGCGGAATGGGACAGCTATCACGCTCGCGAGCCCCGGCTGCGAGGTCGATACCGCAGCCATGACTGCGCGCGTGCTCGCCGGCACACGTTGGCGCGAGGTGATCGCGGTCCTCGACGAGGCCGGATTCTCGCCCGCCGTCATGCAGTCGAACAACGATTTCGGCCTGGCCAGCACCTTCAGCGTCAACGCCCATGGCTGGCCGGTGCCGTTCGGGCCGTTCGGCTCGACCGTGCGCGAGATCGAGCTGATGCTCGCCGATGGCAGCATCCTCGCCTGCACGCCCGGCGAGAACAGCGAGCTGTTCCGCCTCGCCATGGGCGGCTACGGCCTCGTCGGGGCGATCCTGTCGCTCGAGATCGACATCGTCCGCAACGAGCTGTTGAAGCCCAGCACCGCGGTGATGGAGAGCGGCAAGCTCGCCGAAGCGTTCCTGAAGGCCGTCAGGTCCGCCGATACTCGCATGGCCTACGGCCGCATGTCGGTTGCCAGAAGCGGGTTCTTCGAGGAGGCGCTGCTCGTCAGCTATGTGCCCGAGCCTGCGGATGGTCCATTGCCCAAGGCGGGCTCGGGCGGCTTTGCCTCCAGAGTGTCGCGCCGGGTCTACCGCGCCCAGGTCGGCTCGGAGGTCGCCAAACGCGCCCGCTGGCTGGCGGAGACCTCCTTTGGCTCCGGCATCGCCACCCGCAATGCGCTGATGAACGAGCCGGTCGCGAACCTGGCGAGCCGCGACCTCGAGCGCACCGACATCCTGCACGAGTACTTCGTGCCGCCCGCGCGCTTCCCCGATTTCGTCGGCCTCTGCCAGAGGCTGATCCCCAAGTCCGGTCAGGAGCTGCTCAACATCACGCTGCGCTACGTCGCGGCCGATAGCCTGAGCGTGCTCGCGTTCGCGCCGACTGAGCGCGTCGCCGGCGTCATGTCGTTCACGCAAGCCGTGACGCCCGAAGCCGAGGCGGGGATGCTGCAACTGACCGAATCGCTGATCGACGGCGTGGGGGCCCTGGGCGGCAGCTTCTATCTGCCGTATCGGCTGCATGCGCGGCCGGACCAGGTGCGTGCGATCTACCAGGGGACAGCGCAGTTCGTCGCCCGCAAGCGGCACTACGATCCGCAGCTCGTCTTCCGCAATGCGCTGTGGGAGGCGTATCTGGCCGAGGTGTGATCTCGAGAGGCATAGCCGGGTGAAATCCGGGGCATTGCCCCCGCTCCGATTGACGGCTCGCGTTGCGGCCATGCTAGGCTCGGGCGGACGGCCACGAGGGAAATCGACGATGGGTCTGATACGCGGCATTGCGGCGGGTTTTGCAGTCGCGCTCGGCGTGGCGGCGCTGCTCAGCTACATCCCTGGCCTCACCGACGCCGAGGGTCGCAACTTCGGCATCTTCGCCCTCGATTCACAGGACGATCTCTTGCATGCGGTCTCGGCCGCCTGGGCTGGGTTCTCGGCCTGGATGTCTCGTGGCGCCTCGACGTTCTTTCTGCGCTGGTTCGGCATGATCTACGGTCTCGACGGCCTCCTCGGCCTGGCGACCGGCTCCGGCTATCTCGACCTCGGCATCATCAAGTACGGCGTCCAGGACCTGCCATTCTCCTTCAAGATCTTCGCCAACCTGCCGCATATCCTGCTCGGCGGCATTGGTGCCTTCTCGGGCTTCGTGCTGGCCAATCGTGTGGAGGCAGCGCGGTGAAGCTTCTGCGGCGCCTTGTCAGGCGGCTCCCCTGGGCGCTCGGCGGCCTGTTGCTGCTGGCTGCGATTCCAGTGGTCTGGAACGAAAGCGTCTGCGTCGGCTCGCCGGGTCCCGTGTCAGCACCATTCACCTCCCAGCTCGATCCCCCCGACCGGCGCGATCCGCAAGGCACCTACCTCGCCTATCCCGAATGGGCGATCGTTCATGCCTATCAGGACCTCGCCGGCGTCACGCGCCGCGAAAGCGAATCCGCCTTCGACTATGCTGGCGCGATCAAGGGCTATTGGTCGGGTCTGTGCGGCATCACACATCTGACCTCGTCGCGCTTTGCGACCAGCTTCGGCTCGCGCACGGTGCTGTACGTGATCGGCCTCAGCTTCTCGGCCGAGATGGGTATCAAAGGCGCCTGGGAGCGGACAGTCGGCGCAATCACGGCCTGGATCCGCGGCACGAGCCGCACACCCGAGGACGAGTACGCGCTTACCCTCGCCGACGACTACGCCCGCTTCCTGCAGAAAGATCCCTGGTACGACTTCCCGTTCGGCGAGCGGCTCCAGGCATTCTGGTCGAGGGTGCCGATGAGCGGGGGCAGCATGGTGCGCAAGCTCGAGCGGCGCGTGGCGCTCTCGCTCGAATGGGGCGGCAAGGCGCTCTATGCGGCCGCCATGCGCAGCGCCGCCGCTGCTGCCATGCCGTTTCCGACACGCATTCGCAGTGTCGTGCGGGGCCTCGATTCCACCGACCTCGCCGCCGATCCGCGCATCACATTGGTGCGGACATTGCCGGGTGGCGCCGCCGTCATCGAGACCGACCGCTATGGCGTGCTGACCGGGGTGATAGCCGGTCTCGTCAAGCGCAACCGCGAGCTCTCTGAGATTGCAGGCAACAACCGGGTGCTGGTGTCGCTGCTGTTGCCGCCGGGTGCCGCTTTGCCACCAGATGTGGGCACACCGGTTCTCGAAGTACCGGTCCAGGCGGAGCCCGGCTGGCGACGGGTCGGGCTCGATGTCGCCGTGCCGCAGCTCGCGGCCCTGATCCGTGGCATCGGCACTGGACCGGCGCGGCTCGAGCTGGTCTACGACTTCTATTGACCCGAGCGCCATTGGGAGAGCCGGATGACGAGCGCTACACCCGCCAGCCTGGCGCTCGGCCCCGAGCTGCGGAAGCGCATCGCCGGGCATCTCCAGGCCTTCGGTCGCCTGCCCATCGAGACGCCCGGCCTGAGGAACGCGGCCGTCGCCGTGGTCGTGACCGGTGCCGCCAGTCCGGGCAACGCCGCCGTGCTGCTGACGCTGCGGCCCGACAAGTTGCGCCGGCACGGCGGGCAATATGCTCTCCCGGGCGGGCGGATGGACGAGGGCGAGACCCCGATCGAGACGGCGCTGCGCGAGCTTTCCGAGGAGCTGAGGATCGTGCTGCCGGCGGCCGACGTGCTGGGCCTGCTCGACGACTACGTCACCCGCTCGGGCTTTCGCATCACGCCGGTCGTCGTCTGGGGCGGCGAGATTGGCGCCATCGACCCCGATCCGGAGGAGGTCGCCGAAGTGCACCGCATTCCGCTCTCCGAGCTGATGAGCCCGTCGATCCCCACACTCGAGCCTTCGGTCGATCCGGGCCGGGAGGTGCTCTCGGCCCACCTGCCGGTGCTCGGCCACGAGGTCTACGCCCCGACCGCCGCCCTGCTCTACCAGTTCCGCGAGGTGGCACTCGCCGGTCGACACACCCGCGTCGCCCATTTCGACCAGCCGGAGTTCGCGTGGCGCTGAAAGGAGCATATTCCGAAACCTCAATTCACCATTCCGCATCATTGCCATTCTGTGGCGATTTTCATGGGTATTGGACCGGGATGAGTGGCTCGAGGTGCCTGGGCTAACTCACTCCCCCGGTCTTACTGGACACCTACCGAAGCGGGGCGTAAGGCTATCTCGCAGTTGCGAGATAACTCGCGCCGTGACCGGTGCCGCACTTTGAGATGCGGCACTGCGCAACGCCACGGCATCTGTTTTCCTTCAAGGAGTGGCTCTGTGGCCGCCGGCAAGGCCGGCTCCCGGGGCCTGCATCGCTCATGTCACCCTCGATCTCGACACCATCGAGCGCGGATCCGGCACAGTCCGGCCCCGACTCCCATCGCAAGAGTCTGTCCCCAGTGCTGGTCGTCGGGGCGTTGGGCGTCGTCTTCGGCGACATCGGCACCAGCCCGCTCTACGCTATGCGCGAATCGTTGCTGCATGCCGCCCATGACGGCCTGACGCGCGATGAGGTAATCGGCATCACGTCGCTGCTGATCTGGGCGATCCTGATCACGGTGACGGTCAAGTACGTCGTCCTGATCATGCGGGCCGACAATCGGGGTGAGGGCGGAACGCTTGCCTTGATGGCACTGGCCCAGCAGGCACTCGGTCGGCGCACCGGTGTCCTATTGATGCTCGGAATCACCGGCGCAGCTCTCTTCTACGGCGACGCCCTCATCACACCGGCCATCTCGGTACTGTCGGCGGTCGAGGGCATGACCGTAGTCAACCCAAATCTGCAACCCTACGTGCTGCCGGTTGCGATCGCGATCCTCGTCACCCTGTTCGCGGTGCAGAGTCACGGCACTGCCAAAATCGCCATTCTGTTCGGGCCCGTTATGGCGCTCTGGTTCGCGGCTCTTGCCGTGATCGGTATCGTTCACATCGCTGACGATCTGGCCGTGCTCTGGGCGTTCAATCCGCTCTACGGGATCGCTTTCCTCTCCGGGCATGGCGTGCTCGCATTCGCAGTGCTCGGCTCGGTGGTGCTTGCCGTCACCGGCGGCGAAGCGCTCTATGCCGACATGGGGCATTTCGGCCGCCACCCCATCCGGGTCGGCTGGTTGACGATTGTGCTGCCAGCGCTCATCCTCAACTATCTCGGCCAAGGCGCCTTCGCGCTCAAGGAGCCAGCGGCCATCCACAATCTGTTCTTCCTGATGGCGCCCGATTGGATGCTATTGCCGCTCGTAGTGTTGGCGACCATGGCGACCGTGATTGCCAGCCAGGCGGTCATCACCGGAGCTTTCTCATTGACGCAACAGGCGATCCAGCTCGGATTGCTGCCGCGTCTGCGGATCAAGCACACCTCCGAGCAGCTCGCGGGCCAGATCTTCATGCCCGGCATCAACCTGATGCTGTGTGCCGGCGTGCTGGGGCTGGCGTTCGTCTTCAAGTCGTCGAGCGCGCTGGCGTCCGCCTATGGCATTGCCGTGACCGGAGCAATGGCGGTCGACACCTGCCTCTTGCTCGTGGTCGCGTTGATGTTGTGGAAATGGCCACTCCATGTCGCGCTCACCGTGACTATTCCATTGTTCGTGATCGATATGACCTTCTTTGCCGGCAACATGCTGAAATTTGCCGACGGCGGCTATCTGCCGCTGCTGTTTGGCGGAGTGCTGATCCTCATGATGTGGACCTGGTCGCGCGGTACCGAGATCGTGCGGCAGAAATACCGTCAGGAAAGCGTGCCGCTGGTCGAGGTTCTCGACATGCTCGCCAACAGCAAGCCCCACAGGGTTGCAGGCACCGCAGTGTTCCTGACCAGCGATCCCGAGCGCGCGCCGACCGCACTGATGCATAACCTCAAGCACAACCGCGTGCTGCACAAGAAGAACGTTCTGCTGACGGTCCGCAACTCCGTCGAGCCGCGAGTGCAGGAGCGCGAGCGGATCTTCGTCAAGGACCTGGACAACGGGGTCATGCAGGTGGTCGTCAATGTCGGCTTCATGGAAACGCCCGACGTTCCGGCCTACCTTGCCGCAGCCAAGCGCAAGGGCCTGAAGCTCGACCCCTACCAGTCCTCCTACTTCCTGTCGCGCCTGCGGCTGATCCCCGATCCCAATTCCGGCATGCCGCTGTGGCAGGACCGCCTCTTCATCCTGCTGGCGCGGCTGGCCAACGACGTGACGGAGTACTTCCAGATCCCGCTCGGCCGCGTCGTCGAGCTCGGCCGGCAGATGTCGGTATGACGCGATGGGCACAGGCGCCGGCAGTGTCTGGGTTTGAGGATGGGCGATAGTGACCCACGACTGGCAGCCAGGGGTTTCGTGTCGCCACTCGTCGTTCGCCGGATATGTAGAACCCCTCGATGAAGCCGAAGACCGCCATGCGCGCCTCGGCCTGCGTCCTGAACAGCCGCCCGCTTCAGTCGAGCCTCTTCTCGCGGACGACTTGGACTGCTCGGAAGCCGAGAGTCGCATAGAGCTGCTCCGACCGAACATTCTGGGGGTCGTGCCTGATCGTCAGCCAGCTGACGCCCGCAGCGCGGGTCCGGGCCTCGCATTCGGCGATGAGCGCGCGCCCGATGCCCGATCCGCGGCAGCCTTCCGTGACGCAGAGGTCGCCGATCCTGCCATAGCGGTACTCGACCTCGTCGCGGTCGCCGGCCGTGCTGAGACCAACATAGATCACCGCATAGCCGACGGCCTTGCCATCGCGCTCGGCGATCAGAATTGTGCCCTGATCCTTCGCGCATTGGTTCAGGAGGTCCGCCACGTACCACGGCCCGATCTCGGCCGCCGGCCGCACGCGGTCGTACCACTGCCCCTCGAAAGCCTGGAGCTCGAGGACGAGGCCAATGAGGGCTGCCTCGTCTGTTGCAGCGTACTCGCGGATGTCGACACTCGCGCTCATTCGTTCGCCTTCGCCGTGAGGTCGCGATGGGTTGGTTCCCGCTGTCGAGGTTGACACATGACACAGGCGCCTCTGGAATTCCACGTCGGCCGTATCCATGTTATCCTCGACTCGACCTGCACCGGAGATCTGCCGCATGACCCCTCGCCGTCCACGCCCCAAGGTGATGACGCTGACTGACGCCGCTGCGGCGCGGATCCAGGCGATCATGGTGTCGAAGGGCGAGGCCGTGGCGGGTCTCAGGATCGGCGTCAAAAACGGCGGCTGCGCAGGTATGGAGTACACCATGGCCTGGGCCGAGCGGCAGGAGCCGTTCGACGAGGTGATCGAGGACCGGGGTGCCCGGGTCCTGATCGACCCCAAGGCCGTGCTGTTCCTGCTCGGGACCGTGATGGACTACAAGGTCGAGACGCTCAAAGCCGGCTTCGTCTTCCGCAACCCCAACGAGACCAGCGCCTGCGGCTGTGGCGAATCGGTCGCGATCACGCCCAGATCCGCCGATGAGCTTGCGGACGCCGCCAGCGGCATGCCAACCTGATACCCGTTCAGGCTGGGGCTTGGAGGGGGCGATCATGGGGCGGCTTATCCTGTTTCTGTTGCAACTGGTGGTGTGCTGGTTCGCCGGCCAGGCGATCGTTGAGAAATGGCTCGGTTTCGGCGGCCGGTTCGAGCCGCTGATCTACGCCGCGGTTTTTGCCGCGCTCGCCTGGGTTTGCGGGCTCGTCGCGGCCGAGCTGCTGCAGGGCGTCGAAAAACCCTCGCATCGCACTTTGCTGGTGTCTCTCATCGTCGGCGCACTGGTCGCCGTCCTCATCAT
The DNA here is from genome assembly GCA_031431235.1 of Hyphomicrobiaceae bacterium. GTDB lineage: Bacteria > Pseudomonadota > Alphaproteobacteria > Rhizobiales > Hyphomicrobiaceae > JANNSW01. The sequence goes on along the minus strand of JANPDA010000342.1, from coordinate 1,170 downwards.
CTTCGTGCCGCAGGTGACGGCATTCCTGCGCGGCGTGCCGCAATTGGCACTCGTGCTCGCTGGCGCCGTGATCGGCTATCACGCACGGCGCTGATCCCGATGCCAAAGGACGACAGCTTCCGCACTTTCGTCGCCGAGCAACTCGCGGTGCTGGGGCCGGTGACGTTGCGCTCGATGTTCGGCGGCGCCGGCGCCTACCACGACGGCGTCATGTTCGCGCTGATTGCCTTCGACACGCTCTACTTCAAGGCGGACGACGGCAACCGGGCCGACTACGAGGCCGAGGGGACGCAGCCCTTCAGCTACGAGACCAAGGGCGGCCGCAACACCATCATGAGCTATTGGCAGGTGCCGGAGCGGCTTTACGACGATCCCGACGAGATGCGCTCGTGGGCGCGCAAGGCTTTCGAGGCGGCGCTCCGATCGTCCTCGACCAAGCAGGCCCGCAAGCCTTCCGGCAGCCGGGCTGCCAAGACAAATCCCCGACGCGACCGCGCGGACAAACTTTAAGCTTTCATTAGCCCTAACAGATCGAGGCGGATGACTTAACCATGAGACGATGTTAGACAATCGGTAACTGAAGGGCTTGACTTACTTGGTGGCAACAATGGATCTCGAAACACTCAAACGCTCCGATGGCACGTTCCACCGTCGCGCGCGCTTGCTGATGTTGATGTGCTTCTTTGCCGCCGGTTTCCTGCTCGCAGCCTCGCTCCTTCAGGTCTCTGATGTCAGTATGGCGGCTTCGCTCGTTGCCCACTGATCCACTTGCGCCTCTCTCCCGAGCGCACAACCCGACCCCCGTCCCGACCAAAGGGCGGGGGTTTGGCGTTCTAGGGGCCTAAGGACACCGACGACAATAAACGAATCGAATTGAAGCGTATGCAGTCCGCCCCTCCGTCTTCCCGGCCAAGCGACCAGCGGGAGCGCGGGAAGCCGGGACCCCGCATGAAAAGTGCCGAAGGCCCAATATGTTGCGGCTTCGCCGCTTCTCGCGCTGGATCCCGGATCAATCTCCGTCCTGGCGATAGGCCAGGGCTCCGATCGTCCGGGAAGACGGAGCAGTCGTTGTTCGGATCGTCCTAAGTTCGGGACCGCTGAGCTCTGACGGGCTCGATCACCAAAACGGCGATCAACTGCAAGGCAAACACGATCCCGATCATCGCCGAG
>JANPDA010000341.1:0-5509 GCA_031431235.1 Hyphomicrobiaceae bacterium | reverse complement strand
TGCCTTCCAGGCGCTGCGCGACAATCCTGGCTATGCCATGTCACGCGGGATCAGCCGCTTCCGTACCCAGCTCTGGGTGTTCGGCGCGTCCTCCTTCCTGACCGGGCTCGCGGGCGCGTTCTATGCCGTGCATTTCGGCGTGATCGGCCCGACCATCTTCTCCGTGCCACTGCTGTTGTTCCTGCTGTCGATGATCGTCGTCGGCGGGCTCGGGACGATCTGGGGTCCCCTCCTCGGCGCCGCCTTGCTGATGCTGGCCGACGAGGGCATGCGCGAGCTCGGCGACTGGCGCGACATCGGCCTCGGGCTGATCCTCGCCGCCTTCGTGGTTCTGCTGCCGCGCGGCCTCGTGGGCGCCGGCGAAGGGTTGTGGCGGCGCTGGCGCGAGGCGTCGAGCATCACGTCGGCGGCGAAGCGCCCTTGATGCGGAGGCGCTCGCGGAGCCGCCCGAAGCGCGGATAGGACCCGACGTCCACCACGCGATCGGGCATCTGGCGCGCCGTATGCCGCAGCTGCCGTCTGGTCGAGAATGTGAGCATGGCTCCTCGCCATCGGAGCAACCATGGAGGGAGCGTGCCCCGACCGACACTCGGCGCAACCGCGCTGCGGGGTGAGAGTGGGGCAAGCGGACGGGGCCTGGGGAGGCATTGGGAGGGCGTCTCGAAAAGGAAGGTTTGTTGGACAGTGTCCGGACGTGGCTCTTGTCGTCCGCTTCACCCTTGGCTAGGGATGGAGATCAGGTGCGTCCGGCATGGCCGTTCATTGGCCCGGATCGACGGGCAGCCTCCGGCTTGCGTAGGCTCGAAGCTGAGGGTAAGCTGCCGTCCAATTGGTCAAGGTCGCCGTCCGGACGCTTCTGGAGGTCCAGCGGTCGCGCTCAATGCCAGAACGGGAATGGCGTCTGAGCCAAACCTGCCGAAGGCGACGAACCACTGCCATGTGCTTCGTCGCAATTTGCCCCCTCTCGCGACGGGTTGAATTAAGCCGACTGATTTGAGACGAGAAGGCTACGCGCTTCGCCAACAAAGCTAACTATTAGGTCAATAGTCCTGCTCCTTTCGCGATCGCGCTCCGCCATTCGATTGATGCATACCGATCGCGACCATGTATGCTGTTGCCTGAGCTTGAGCCTTGGCGTCGACGGCATCTAAGATCAGCTGACCCAGGTAGATCTTTGGAATCCGGGGAAGCCGAACGGTCGCCAGCCAGGAAATCTTCCTCGAAGTCATCGTCAGGATAGACATGGGAATGGCCCTTCTCGTAGTGGTTGCCGGTGTCCTTCCTGGGCAACCTCGCGCTTCGGCCGTGAGGCGCCTGTGAAAGACCGCGTGAAAGTCGAGAAAAAACTCTGCGCCCGACGGCAAATCGCCAGGCAGACTCCGCGGCTAGAGCTCCTTGGCGGATTTCGTTTGGCAGACGGTTTGGGCCAGATTGTCGAGGTCGCCGCAAAGAAGAACCGGGCCATCCTTGGCGTTCTCGCCATGGCGCCTCGCATAGAGGTGACCCGCGACAGGCTCGCAGGCCTCCTGTGGAGCGATCGCGCTGATGAGCAGGCCCGAAACAGCCTGCGCCAAGCGCTCGTGGCATTGCGAAAGGACTTCGCCTCACTCGATGCCGAACCGTTGGTCCTGATTGGCGATCGCGTCGCGCTCGACCCGAAGCATATCGAAGTCGATGTGACAGAGTTTCTCCTGACATCGGCGAGTCGCGATCTGGCGGATCTGCGCCGAGCCGCCGATCTCTATGCCGGATCATTCCTGGACGGCCTGAACGTGGCAGACGCCGCCTTCGAGGATTGGTTGCGCGAAACCCGCTCCGACTTGCACGCTCGCGCGACCAGGGTCTTTTCTTCGCTGTCCGAGCGGCTTCCCCCTGAAGAGTGCGTCGCAATGACCGAGCGGCTGGTCGCGATCGATCCTCTGCGTGAAGCTTCACACCTCGCCTTGATGCAGGCCCATCGCACGCTCGGCCAAACCGCACTTGCGATCAGGCAGTACGAGACCTGCAGGCTTTTGCTGAAACGGGAGCTGCAAGCAGAGCCGGGCGAGGAGCTTCAAGAGTTTCGCAGATCACTGGACGGCACGCCCCAAGAGCGACGATCTCCGGCGCCGGACCACAGCATCTCGATTGCCGTGATGCCCTTCGCCAATATGAGCGGCGATCCGGGGCAGCAGTATGTCTCCGATGGCATCACCGAGGACATCCTGACCGAGCTGTCGCGGTTTCGTGGTCTCTCCGTGGCAGCGCGCCTCGCCTCGTTCCACTTCGCCGCCAAGGGGGCCGGACTTGCCGAGATTGCCCGACAGCTCGGCGCCATGTTCGTGCTCGAAGGAAGCGTGCGCAAGTCTGGCGAGCGTATCCGGATTTCCGCACAACTGATCGATGCGGGGTCCGGCGACCAGATCTGGGCCGAGCGCTATGACCGCGCCGCGCAGGATGTCTTCGCTTTGCAGGACGAGGTCGTGGAGGCGATCGTCGCCATGCTCGAAGGCCGCATGGTCATGGCGGGAGCGGCCATGGTGCGCAGGAAACCGGCAGCCAACTGGTCGGCCTATGACTTCGTGCTGCAAGGCCGGCAGCTCTGCAACGAGTACAAGGAGCCCGAGGCCGTCCCCCTGCTCGAGCGCGCTGTCGCCATCGATCCGGAGTTCGCGTCGGCCCACGCTTGGCTCGCCATTGCGTTGACGATGGCTGACGTGCTTGGCGGCGCGACAAGCAGACACGGTCGAGCCGAGGCGGCAGCCAAGCGAGCGTTGGAGCTGGGCGGAAACGATGCGATGGCCCACTATTCGAGGGCGCTGGTCCTGCAGTGGACCGGCGATTTTGATCGATCACGGTTCCACTTCGATCGCGCCATGATGCTCAACCCAGCCGACATTCAGATACGCGGCGACTATGCGAGTCTGCAACGCATGAGTGGCTACCCGAAGGAGGCGCTGGCCACCATCGAGAAGGCCATCAGCCTCGGTCCATTCGTGCCGCGATGGTTTGAAATTGTGCGCGGAGAAATCCTCTTCGATCTCCAGCGCTACGCCGATGCTATCGGAGCGCTCGAGAGCGTCCCTCAGCACTATGTCAGTGGCCATCTTTACCTTGCAGCTGCACGCGCCTGCCAGGGAGATCTGTCAGGGGCTGCATTGGTCGCCGCCATGGCGCGCAAGTTCAGACCGGGCTTGACCTTGCGCGAAGTGACTCATTTGTACCGATACGCGGACCGCAATGCACGCGAGCACTTCATCGAAGCCCTTCGCAAGATCGGATTGCCTGATTGAATGTCATCCGGGTTCGGAGTTTGCGCCAATAGCGCATTTCTCTTGATGGCCGGAAGCCGCCGAGTCGGCTCAACCCTGCCCTCCATCCAGGGCACGCCTCGCCCCCTCTACCTCCCGCCTGCAGCACCCTCGCGCGCTGCCTTCAATCGAGAAAAGTCCTCCCCCGCATGGTGGGAAGAGCGCGTGAGCGGGCTCGCCGAGACGACGAGGAAGCCTTTTGCGGTCGCGATCGTCTGGAGTGCCTGGAACTCTTGGGGAGCGACGAAGCGCTTGACCTCGGCGTGGCGCCGGGTCGGCTGCAGATATTGCCCGATCGTCAGGAAATCGACGTCGGCGCTGCGCAGATCGTCCATCACCTGGAGGATCTCGTTGCGGCTTTCGCCCAGGCCCACCATCAGCCCCGACTTGGTGAACATGGGGGACGCCAGCTCCTTCACCCGCTGCAGCAGGCGCAGCGAGTGGAAGTAGCGCGCGCCCGGGCGGATCGTCAGGTAGAGCGAGGGCACCGTCTCGAGGTTGTGGTTGAAGACGTCGGGGGCGGACTCGACGACGATTTCCAGGGCTCCCTCCTTCCTGAGGAAATCGGGCGTCAGGATCTCGATGGTTGCTAGCGGCGCGGCTACCCTGATCGCGCGCACGACGGCGGCGAAATGGGCAGCTCCCCCATCGGGAAGGTCATCGCGGTCGACCGAGGTGATGACCACGTGCTTCAGGCCGAGCTTGGCGACGGCGTCGCCCACGCGCGCGGGCTCGTCCGCATCGAGCGGCCCCGGCAGGCCCGTGCGCACATTGCAGAAGGCGCAGGCCCGCGTGCAGGTGTCACCCATGATCATCATGGTGGCGTGCCGGCTCTCCCAGCATTCCCCGATATTGGGGCAGCCCGCCTCCTCGCAGACGGTATGGAGGCCGTGCTCGCGCACGATCGCGCGCGTCTCGAGGAAGCCGGGGGACCCCGGCGCCTTGACCCGGATCCAATCGGGCTTTCGCAGCATCGGTGTCTCGGGGCGCGCCGCCTTCTCGGGGTGGCGCGGGCGGTCGCGGGTGTCGATCAATGTGGCCATGGGAGTGAGATAGGCTGTCCGACGCGGAATGGAAAGGGGCGCCTGGAAGCCCTGTTCAGGGCAGTTCCCAGTTCTCCACCTTCAAACCGTGCACGCGCTGGAACTCGTGCGTGTTCGCAGTCACGACCGTGAGGCCCCGGCGGAGTGCCTGTCCGGCGATCAGGAGGTCATAGGGCCCGATCGGCTTGCCCTGTGCAGCGAGTTGAGCCCTGATCTCGCCAGCCAGGTGCGCATCCTCTAGCTCGAATGCCAAAACGTCCAGCGGAGCCGAAAGCACGACCTGAAGTCTGTCGAGGCTCTTGCGCGGCTTCGCGCTCTTGTGGGCCCCGTAGCTCAACTCGAACAGGACGATGCTCGACGTGACGACGTCATGCCCGGCAACCTTCGATCTGCGCCACCGTTCGCGCACAGTCGTCGACCGTTCGTTCAGGATTGCAATCACCGCATTGGTGTCGAGGAGGAAGCTCACTCGAACAGATCCTCATCCTCTGGCATCGGTGGTTGATTGCGCTCGAATACGAACGGTCCATACAGCTCGTTCATGCGATCGAGCTCGGCAAAGACATCCTCCAGTGAGCGGATCGGCTGCAGCAGCAGACCGCCCTCGACACGGGTGATCCGCACCTCCTTGCATGGAAGCCGGAATTCCTTCGGCAGCCGAACCGCTTGGCTGCGACCGCTCATGAAGACTTTGGCTCTGGCCGACATTTCGAGCCTTCCGTGTGATCGTGAGATATACCAACAATATATATCACTCGGGGCGGACGCGGCAAGACCAACACCTCACCGTGCCGGCCCGGTCTCGACCGGCAGATCGGCGCGCGCGCCCCATTCCGCCCACGAGCCGTCATAGATCGCGCTCTGGCGATGGCCGAGCAGGGCAAGGGCGAAGGCGACGACGCCGGCCGTCACGCCCGATCCGCAGCTGGCGACGATCGGCTGGCCGAGCTCGATGCCGGCGCGGGCGATCGCAGCGCGCAGCTCGACCTCCTGCTTCAACGTGCCGTCGACATTGACGAGGTCGGCAAGCGGCAGATTGCGTGCGCCCGGGATGTGACCGCCGCGTAAGCCCGGGCGTGGCTCGGGCTCGGTGCCGGCGAAACGCCCGGCCGGCCGGGCATCGACCAGCTGGGCCGGGCCTGCGCGATCGAGGATCGCGCGCACGTCATCCAGGTC
>JANPDA010000340.1:0-28707 GCA_031431235.1 Hyphomicrobiaceae bacterium | reverse complement strand
CTCGACGAACGAGGCCTGCTGATCGGAGCTGACGACCCAATGCCTGATTACCGGAGTAGGGTTGAGGCTGCTCGCATCTTTGAGCACGACGCGCAGGCCGGCGTCGGCGACGCACTGCAAAGTCTGAACGAGAGACGCGGCGACTGCAGCCTGCAGGATGGCTCGGCGCGTGACCCCCGTCACGTCGCTCTCGTCCGCCGCACGTCCGGCGCCACGGCCTCCTCGGCGAGCAAGCCGATAATCTCCTGGAGCCCCACGACCTCCTGATCCTTCCCGCCGAGCCTGCGAACCGAGACGGTGCTGTCCTCTGCCTCGCGCTTGCCCACGACCAGCATCACCGGCACCTTGGCATGGCTGTGCTCGCGCACCTTGTAGTTGATCTTCTCGTTGCGAAGATCGGCCTGGGCCCGCAAGCCAGCCTTGCGGCAGGCCGCCAGCACCTCCTCGGCATAGGCGTCCGCGTCCGACACGATCGGCGCGACCACCACCTGCAGCGGCGCCAGCCAGAGCGGGAAATGCCCCGCATAGTGCTCTGTCAGGATGCCGAGAAAGCGCTCCATCGAGCCGCAGATGGCGCGGTGGATCATCACGGGCGGCTTCTTCCCGCCGTCGCTGTCGATGAAGAAGGCGCCGAACCGCTCGGGCAGGTTGAAGTCGACCTGAGTCGTGCCGCATTGCCAGTCGCGCCCGATCGCGTCCCTCAGCACGTATTCGAACTTCGGGCCGTAGAACGCGCCTTCGCCCGGATTGATGCTGGTCTTGATCTGGCCGCCGGAGCGCGCGGCGATCTCGGCGAGCACTTCGGTCATGACTGCCTCGGCCTGGTCCCAGGCCTCGTCCGTGCCGACCCTCTTCTCGGGGCGCGTGGAGAGCTTCACCACGATCTCGGTGAAGCCGAAATCGGCGTAGGTCGTGAGGATCAGGTCGTTGATCTTCAGGCATTCCTCCGCCATCTGCGCCTGCGTGCAGAAGATGTGCGCGTCGTCCTGGGTGAACGCGCGCACGCGCATCAGGCCGTGCAGTGCTCCGCTCGGCTCGTAGCGGTGGACGGAGCCGAACTCGGCCAGGCGCAGCGGCAGATCACGATAGGATTTGAGCCCATGCTTGAAGATCTGCACGTGGCCGGGGCAATTCATCGGCTTGATCGCGTAGACGCGCTCGTCCTCGGTGTCGTCACCCGCCGACGTCGCGCTGAACATGCTCTCGCGGTACCAGCCCCAGTGGCCCGACGTCTCCCACAGCGACTTGTCGAGCAGCTGGGGCGCGTTGACCTCGTCGTAGCCGAGTGTGCTGAGGCGGCGGCGCATGTAGGAGACGATCGCCTGGAAGAGCGTCCAGCCCTTGGCGTGCCAGAACACCGTGCCAGGGCCTTCCTCCTGGAAGTGGAAGAGGTCCATCTCGCGCCCGAGCTTGCGGTGGTCGCGTTTCTCGGCCTCCTCCAGCTTGTGGAGGTGGGCTTTCAGGTCGGCTTCGCTCGCCCAGGCGGTGCCGTAGAGGCGCTGCAACATCTGGCGATTGCTGTCGCCGCGCCAATAGGCGCCTGCGATCTTCATCAGCTTGAAAGCGCTTCCCACATGCCCCGTCGAGGTCATGTGCGGACCGCGGCAGAGGTCCGTCCAGGCGCCTTGGGCATAGATGCGGATGTCGTCGCCCTCGGGGATCGCGTCGATGAGCTCGATCTTATAGGGCTCGCCGCGCTCCCTGAAGAACTGCTTGGCCTTTTCCCGGCTCCAGAGCTGCTTGGTGAATGGCTTGTTGCGCGCGATCACCTCCTTCATCCGCGCCTCGATCCGAGGCAGGTCGTCGGGGTGGAAGGGCTCGGCCTTGTCGAAATCGTAGTAGAAGCCGTCCTCGATCACGGGACCGATCGTCACCTTGGTATCGGGCCATAGCTCCTGCACGGCTTCCGCCAGCACGTGCGCACAATCGTGCCGGATCAATTCCAGGCACTCGGGATCCTCGCGCTTCAGGAATTTGATCGTGGCGTCGGCCTGGATCTTGTCGCCCAGATCGGCGAGCTTGCCGTCGAGCGCCATGGCGACGGTGCGCTTCTCGAGCGACTTGGAGATTTTCGCGGCGATCTCGCGGCCGGTGATGCCGGCCTCATAGGATTTCCGCGCGCCGTCGGGAAACGTGATCGTGATCTCTGGCATGTCGTCCTCGTCCTCTCACTCGCTGCCAACCAAGCAGGTAAGATGATGTGGTGCGGCCCATCACATTCTCGTGGCTTGCTTTGGACCGGCAAGGCCGCGTTCTAGCCGAGGCTCGGGGGAACTGCAACGCGTGACCGGAAGCGCGATGCCTTGCTCTCGCCACAACAGCCCAGCTAGAGCAACCGGGTCAGCCGACGCTGCCTGCGAGCAGGTCGGGCGTTGATGTCAGCGGCCCCGGCGAACGGAGCCCAGGAACAGTCATGGAGATCGATATGAGTCTGATTCGCACTGTATTCACCCTCGCCTTGGGCGCGACGTTTTCCTTCCCCGCACTCGCCGCCGAGATGGCGACTGGCGACCAGATCAAGGCCGCGATCAGCGGCAACACGGTGCAGGGCGAGATGATCGCGAGTGGCGCCTATACCGAGCACTACGCTGCCGATGGCGTGATCAAGGGCAAGGACTACAAGGGCGCCTGGTCGGTCGAAGCTGACACCATGTGCTTCCAGTATGGCACCGACCCCAAGGGTTGCTGGCAGGTCAGGATCGAGGGCGAAAAGGTGGCCTGGGTGAAAGACGGCAAGGACGACGGTACCGGCACGATCGTCGCCGGCAACCCCTATAATTTTTGAGCGCCGGCGACGTGCCAGGCCCAGATCGCCACCAGCGGTCAGGGCCTGGCAAGTTGCGTGACGAACCGCGCGAGGGACGCGACTGGCGGCCTGCGAATCAGCTATTGATAGTGGCTGGGGTGGCAGACATCTTCCGGGGGCTCGTGCGATGGAACACGCTATGGCGACGAACGACGATTTCGACGACGCAGAGGACGTGCTCAACCTGGATTTCCTCGATTCCATGGAGGACGAGGAGCTGCAGGCGTTCGCGGCCATGATCGGGCCGGTGTGGGACCGGATGCAGAAGCTGGGGCCATCCGAGGATCTGTCGCAATTCGCAGCGTTCGGGGCGCTCGTGGAGATCGTGCGCGATCTGGCGGCCGAAATCGATCAGGACGAGGCGGTTGGGGACGACGAAGCCGATCCCGACGAAGATTGATTGCGCCGCAGGCGGCCTACTCGGCAGCGTCGGGCCGACGATGGCGGCCCATGGCCTCGGCGTCAGCCTCCAACTCCTTCAGCGCATCGAGTGTGGGCATCGCTAGCGTGTTGTAGCCGCAATCGACGTAGTGAACCTCGCCCGTCACCGCGCCCGCCAGGTTCGACAGCAAATAGAGCGCAGCCCCGCCGACCTCGTCCAGATGGGGGGTGCGGCGCAGCGGCGCGTGGTCCTTCTGGAAATTGAAGATGGTGCGGGCATCCGAGATGCCGGCGCCGGCGAGCGTGCGCATCGGCCCGGCCGACAGCGCGTTGACGCGGATGCCGGTCGGACCCAGATCGGCCGCCAGATAGCGCACGGAAGCCTCCAGCGCCGCCTTGGCAACTCCCATCACATTGTAGCTCGGGACCACGCGGGTAGACCCGCCGAAGGTGAGCGTCAGCAGCGAGCCGCCAGCGGGCATCAGCGCAGCCGCACGCTTGGCAATCTCGGTGAAGGAGAAGCAGGAGATCACCATGGTCTGGGTGAAATTGGCGCGGGTGGTGTCGGCGTAACGACCTTTGAGCTCGTTGCGATCGGAGAAGGCAAGTGCGTGCACCACGAAATCGAGCGAGCCCCAGGCCTTGCCGATCTCAGCGAACACGGTGTCGACGGAGGCCAGATCCATCACATCGCAAGGAACGATGATCTCCGATCCGACGGACTTGGCCAACGGAATGGCCCGCCGGCCGAAAGCGTCACCCTGATAGGTGAAAGCGAGCTTGGCACCGTGTCCCGCCAGCATGCGGGCGATCCCCCAGGCGATCGAGCGGTCATTCGCGACGCCCATCACGAGCCCCCGCTTTCCTGCCATCAGCGGACCGGGCTTGGCCAAATCGATCTCGCTCATCTGAGCCGTCTCCTTGAATTGCTCGCAGCTGCGCCTTGGGCAGTTCTGCAGTCGGTACGGCCACTTTAGGCGCGTTTTGCGACGAGACTAAAGTCAACCTTCGTAACGGCGGAAAACAAGTGTGCCGTTGGTGCCGCCAAAGCCGAAGCTGTTGGACATCACGCAATCGAGCCGAACATCGTCCTTGCGGTCTCGCACGATCGGAATGTCGGCGAAAGCAGGATCGAGCTCCTCGATGTTGGCGGACTTGGCGATGAACCCACCCTTCATCATGAGGAGGCAATAAATCGCCTCCTGCACGCCGGCGGCGCCGAGCGAATGCCCGGTCAACGACTTGGTGCCGGAGAGTGGGGGAACATCGCGCCCGAACACGGCGCGGATCGCCTCGATCTCCTTCAAGTCGCCGACCGGAGTCGAGGTCGCGTGCGGATTGATGTAGTCGATCTTCTGACCGACCCCCTTGCCGTCGAGCCCTTGCAGGGCGAGCTTCATGCAACGCGCCGCACCTTCGCCCGAAGGGGCGACCATGTCGTAGCCGTCGGAGGTGGCGCCGTAACCCGCCACCTCGGCGAGAATGCGGGCGCCGCGCGCCTTGGCATGATCGAGCGCCTCCAGCACCAGCACGCCGGCGCCGCCCGCGATCACGAAACCGTCGCGGTTGATGTCATAGGCGCGGCTCGCCTTGTCGGGGGTGTCGTTGAAGTGCGACGACATCGCCTGCATGGCGTCGAACAGCACCGACATGGTCCAGTCGAGCTCCTCGCTGCCGCCGGCGAACATCACGTCCTGCTTGCCCCACTGAATGAGCTCGGCCGCATTGCCGATGCAATGGGCCGATGTGGCGCAGGCAGACGAGATCGAGTAGTTGACGCCGTGGATCTTGAAGGGGGTCGCAAGCGTCGCGGAAGCCGTCGACGACATGGATTTCGGCACGTCGAAGGGCCCGACCTTCTTGGGTCCCTTGGTGCGCGTGGTGTCCGCGGCGGCAACGATCGTAGAGGTCGAGGGGCCGCCCGAGCCCATGATGATGCCGGTGCGCTCGTTGGAGACGTCCTTGCTGTCGAGGCCTGAATCGCGAATCGCCTGATCCATGGCGATGTAGTTCCAGGCTGAGCCCGCCGCCATGAAGCGGCGGATCTTGCGATCGATCAGACCCTCCCAGTCGAGCTGGGGCTCGCCGTGGACCTGGCAACGGAAGCCGTAGTCGGCATATTTCTGTGCCTTGCGGATGCCCGACTTGGCTTCGCGCAGCGAGGCGGTGACCTCCTGCGCGTTGTTGCCGATCGAGGAGACGATCCCGAGCCCCGTGACGACAACTCTTCTCATTCCTCAGAACCCCTTCTATCCCACCCCCGCACGGCGCCGGAGCAACCGCTGCCGGCGGCTAGCACGCCGAAAACCAATTGCCTACTCGGCCGATCCGACGGGCGCGCCAGTCTCGAACAGGCCGACCCGGAGGTCGCTCGCCGTGTAGACGACCGCACCGTCGGCCTTCATCACGCCATCGGCAATGCCGAGCTTCAGCTTGCGCAGGATGACACGCTTCATGTCGATCACGTATTCGACGCGCTTGACCGTCGGAACGACCATGCCCGTGAGCTTGACTTCGCCAACGCCGATCGCCCGCCCTCGCCCTGGAGCCCCGAGCCAGCCGAGGAAGAAACCGGTGAGCTGCCAGAGTGCGTCGAGGCCCAGACAGCCCGGCATCACGGGATCGCCCTTGAAATGACAATCGAAGAACCAGAGGTCGGGGCGGATGGCGAACTCCGCAATAATCTGCCCCTTGCCGTGCGCGCCGCCCGTCTCGGAGATGCTCGCAATGCGGTCGAACATCAGCATCGGCGGCAATGGCAGCTGCGCATTGCCATGGCCGAACAGCTCGCCCCGCCCGCAGGCGAGAAGATCCTGATATTCATAGCTTTCACGCCGCTCGGCCATCGTCTCTCCGACAAGCACCCGCCCGTTGAGTTGCCGGGCTCATCGCGCTCCGGCCGGGTTTCCTAACACACTTTCCCGGCAGCAACAAAATCCTCCCCGGTCGATCCGCATGCATCGCGTGCAAGCGTGAAGCTGACAGCCCGCTGACATCGCCCGTCAGGTCCGCGATAGGACGGGTGCGGCAGGATAGCATCCTGGCTGATACATTCCTCAACCCAGAGCAGGAGCACGACGGATGGGCCTCAAGAAAATCCGTGGAACGAGCCGTGACGATACGCTGAATGGCTCGGCACGCGCCGAAGAGTTGCGTGGCGAGGGCGGCAACGACACCATCAATGGCGGCGATGGCAACGACCAGCTGCGTGGCGGCAAGGGCGACGATGCTCTCAATGGCGATGCCGGCAACGACCGCCTGAAGGGCGACGGCGGCCATGACCTGTTGACGGGCGGCACAGGCGCCGACAGGTTCGTGTTCGACCTGCAGGGCGGCGCCGACGCTGTGACCGACTTCGGGAATGGTGCGGACAAGCTCGATTTCACCAATTTCGGGTTGTCGGGAACCGCTTCGCTCGCCTTTGCCGAGCAGGTCGGCGCCAATGTGCTGTTCGATGACCTCGCTACGGGCGCAAGCGTGCTGCTGCTGGGCGTCCAGTTGTCCAGCCTCGATGCAAGCGATTTCGTGGTGGGCGGTCTCTGACAACGTCGATCTGCCTGGCCGCGGCGTACACTCTGCCGCGGCCAGCACTGTTGCAATTCCGCATCGCACTTTCTAATGTTGGTCCAGTCGAGTGGGCAGCAGGCACGGCAGATGGCCGGGCCCGATCGGACGGCACTGACGATGGGCTCTGGCAAACAAAAAGTTTCCGTACTGGCAAACCGGCTGAAGATGGCAGGTTTTCGCCCCACGAGGCAAAGGCTGGCACTCGGCGCGTTGCTGTTCGAGGGCACGGACCGCCACGTCACGGCCGAGCAGCTCTACGAGGAAGCGACGGCGGCGGGCGTGCCGGTGTCGCTCGCGACTGTCTACAACACGCTGCACCAGTTCACCGAGGCGGGGCTGTTGCGCGCCGTCGCAGTCGATGGCTCGAAGACCTATTTCGATACCAACACCTCCGATCATCACCATTTCTATTGCGAGTGGGACGGATCGATCATGGATATCCCCGAGAGCGGCATCTGCATCGTCGGCGTGCCCGATGCGCCCGCCGGCATGGAGATCGCCCGGGTCGATGTGGTGGTCAGGCTGCGCGAGCGGCAAGACGGCTGAGCCGCGCGGGGGATTGCCGGCATGCAGACGGAGACGCGGGGGTGGGTCGGCGAGGTCGTCCGGTTCTGGTTCGCTGAGCTGAAAACCGAGGACTGGTGGACGAAGAGCACGCGGGTCGATCAGGCGATCATCCGCCGCTTCGGACCGCTGCACGACCGCCTCGCCCGCGAAGCCGCGCCCGGAAGCTGCACGACGGCCCAGAGCTACCTGGCGAGCGTGCTGGTGCTCGACCAGCTCTCACGGCACATCTGGCGGGGCAGCGAGCGCGCCTTCGCGCAGGATGATCTGGCTCTGCTGATCGCCAACCGCGCGATCGAGGATGGCTTCGATCATCAGCTTGCCGTCGAGCAGCGGCGGTTCCTCTATCTCCCTTTCGAGCACAGTGAGGATCGTGCGGTGCAAGCGGTTTCGGTCGCCCTGTTCGCCACGCTGGAGGACGCGGATGCGCTCCATTACGCGCAACTGTACAAGGTCATCATCGATCGGTTCGGGCGCTTCCCGCACAGGAATGCGATGCTCGGACGGGCAACGACCGCGGAGGAAGCCGAATTCCTGAAGCAGCCGAACTCGTCGTTCTGACGGCGGCGCACGGTTTCCGTGCCAAGGGTCTTACCCGAACTCCCAACATCGTGCGTTAGCACTGTCGCATTTCCGCCCTTGGCAGAACCGGCCAAATCATGCAATCTCCGTGTCGGGTTTCAACAACGGAAAGGAGGTGATCCAATGTCGAGTGGGATTATCGTGCGGTCGAAGCGGCCAACCACGATCACTGCGATGCTGGAGCTGCCTCTGGCGCTCGCCTGATCACGCCGGATCACCTCTCGACCGGGCGTCCGGCCGAGGCACTTCGATCTGCCGATCTCACGGAGGGCCGTGCCTCGAGGCGCGGCCCTTTCCGCTTGCGCAAGTCCGCCTGCTTGCCCTACCGCTCGGTGCAGGCAACGGAGACGAGCCATGCCCGACACCCTGATCGACCATGTCCGCGCGACCCTCACCCGGATCGAGGCGGATGGCCTCACCAAGCGCGAGCGGCTGATCGCGACTCCGCAGCGCGCGCACATCGAGGTGGAGAGCGGGGGCAAGCGGCGGACGATGCTCAATCTGTGCGCCAACAACTATCTGGGCCTCGCCGACCATCCAGATGTGATCGCGGCGGCCAAGCAGGCGCTCGACGAGCTCGGTTTTGGCATGGCCTCGGTTCGCTTCATCTGCGGGACGCAGACGCTGCATCGCGCGCTCGAATCCCGCATCGCGCGCTATCTCGGCAAAGACGATGCGATCCTGTTCGCGGCCTGCTTCGATGCCAATGGCGGCGTGTTCGAGCCGCTGTTGGGCGAGGAGGACGCGATCATCTCGGATGGGCTCAACCATGCGTCGATCATCGACGGCGTACGGCTCTGCAAGGCCAAGCGCTACCGCTTTGCCAATGGCGACCTGAACGAGCTGGAGACGCGGCTCCAGGAAGCCGACACGGCAGGGGTACGGTTCAAGCTGATCGCGACAGATGGCGTGTTCTCGATGGATGGCACTCTCGCCGATCTCAAAGGGATTTCGGCACTCGCGCGGCGCTATGGCGCGACCATTCTGGTCGACGATTGCCATGCGACAGGCTTCATCGGGCCGCAGGGCCGCGGCACTCCGCATCGCGCGGGCGTCGCGGACGACGTCGAGATCGTGACCGGCACGCTCGGCAAGGCGCTCGGCGGCGCCATGGGCGGATACGTCGCCGCGAGCCAGCCGATCATCGACCTGCTGCGCCAGCGGGCGCGGCCCTATCTGTTCTCGAACTCGCTGGCGCCTGCGGTAGCAGCCGGCTCGCTTGCTGCAATCGACATCGCGGAGGCAGCCGACGACCGGCGCGAGCGGCTGTTCCGCCATGCCAAGCGCTTCCGGGCGGGCCTCGAGCAGGCCGGCTTCGCCACGCTTCCCGGGGAGACGCCGATCATCCCGGTGATGCTGGGCGAGGCCAAGCTGGCGCAGCGAATGGCGGCAGCGCTCGATGCCCGTGGCATCTATGTGGCCGGGTTCTTCTTCCCCGTGGTGCCAAAAGGCAAGGCGCGCATCCGCACCCAGATGTCGGCGGCCTTGTCCGACGCGGATGTCGAGACCGCAATTGCCGCGTTTGCCGACGCCGGACGCGCCGAGGGCGTGATATAGTCTTGCCATGAACCTGCAACCCGACGAGACCTATGAATTCAGGCGCGGCCAGGGCAGCGTGCTGGTGATCGCGTGCGGGGCGCTGGCCCGCGAGATCGTGGCGTTGATCGAGCTGAACGGCTGGAGCCATCTCGACGTCACCTGCCTGCCCGCCATCTGGCACAACACGCCGGAGAAGATCCCCGAGGGCGTGCGCGACAAGATCCGGGCGGCGCGGGGCAAGTACGAGAGGATCCTCATTGCCTATGGCGACTGCGGCACTGGGGGGCTGCTCGACACGGTGCTCGCGGCGGAAGGCGTCGAGCGGATCGAGGGGCCGCACTGCTATTCGTTTTTTGCAGGCAATGCGGCGTTCGCGGCCCGCGCCGAGGAGGAGGACCTGACGGCCTTCTTCCTCACCGACTATCTCGCCCGACACTTCGACAAGCTGATCTGGGACACCTACAGCCTCGACCGGGACGGCATGCGCGACATGATGTTCGGCCATTACACCAAGGTCGTCTATCTGGCGCAGACGGAGGACGAGGGGCTGGAGGCAAAGGCGCGCGATGCAGCGCGTAAGCTGGGCCTCGCCTACGAGCGGCGCCTGACCGGCTATGGCGAGCTTGCGACCACACTCGAGCGTCAACAACAAGACTCGGCCGGATGACCTTCAATCCAACCCACGGACGGTCGAGCTTGGCCTAAGGACACTCCCAACAATAACCGCTACGTCTCGTCGTCAAGTCGAGGACGGGATCTGTAGGGTGCAATAGGCCTACTTCAGGCCGTATTGCACCACCCCGGATCGCAACGCCAGCCGAAGGTGCAATACGGCGAAGGCGCCTATTGCACCCTACTCCGAAGCGCATCCGCTCGCGAAAAAGATTCGGTTATTGTTCGGGCTGTGCTAACGCGCCGCCTCTGTCGCGCCAATGAACTGCAGCACGACCGCGCGTCGGTCGGAGCGCATGCGGTGCTCGATCAGGTAGACGGCTTGCCAGGTCCCGAGCGCAAGACGGCCCGCGACCACGGGAATACTGAGGCTGAGCGAGGACAGCATCGCCTTGATGTGGGCGGGCATATCGCCCAACAGGTCGCTGCGCTGCTGCCTGCCCATGCCCTCCGCGGCCAATCGCGACAACATTGCCAGCAGATCGGACTGGGCCGCCGGATCGTTGCTCTCCTGGATGGTGAGGCAAGCTGACGAATGGCGCACGAACAATGTGAGCAGCCCTTCACCGGCACCGATGTCGGTGAGCCAGCCGGTCAGCCCTTCCGTGATGTCGTTGAGGACGGAGCCGGCGGTATGGAAATCGAGCTCATGACGTGTTGTCGTCAGCGAGACCATGGTCCGTCCGTCTAGCTTGCCATGCGCGCGGTCAGAGCGGCATCGTCCGCCCGTTGTCGCGGTTCAGGTCGTCGACCAGAGCCTTGAACCGGCGAATGAGCTTCTCGACGAAACTCATGGCTTTGTCCACCTCGGCTTCCGAGGGTAACTTCAGCGTGGGAGCCGCCGCGTTGCCGGCCACTGCACCGGCGATACGGGCCTGCTCTAGCTCCTCCGTCAAGGCCAGGTTCTCATTGGTGAGGCGATCGATCTCGGCTTGCAGCTTGAGCGTGTCGTCGCTGGCCGCCTTGCACGCGAGCTCGGTGCCTTCGGGCCGGCACATGGCGATGACGCCGGTCTCGGTGTCGAGTCGAGCGAACCCCTCGCCCGAAGGCGACATCATGTAGCGTCCACCCTGATCGGCTGCCATCGCGGAGGCCGCACACAAGCTCGAGGCGAGCATCGCCACAATCACTATCGGTCGCATCGGTCACTCCCTCAACTTGCCGCTCCGGCTCAGCTTGCCGCTCCGGGCGCCCAGCCGCTGGGCGCATCCGAGGGTGGCGAGGAACGATGACCATACCATGGCCCGTGTGCCGCGCGACTGCAAGACCGGATGCTTGCGAAGTGCCGAGCCTGTGCGCCAGAACGCATTGCGATCCGGTAGTGTCGGGCCGGGCGCTCTGGAATCTCGTCTGGTCGCATTTTCTTTCGACGAGCCGGTGGCCACTTCGCCGGAAAATGCTCCAGCTCTGCAGCCGATTTCACATTAAATCTCCGCCTGATGGATGGATTTGATGAGGATCGTCATTAATATGTATCGATAAGCTATTGTCATTAATCTTATGTTTACCGTTCACTGCGAGTTTCCAGCATGAACGGTCCGCGTTCCGTGCACGCATCCGGACCCCACCTGTCCCAATGGCCCGAGGCTGGCCACAGGGGCGATTGAGACGGACTTGAGAGCACGAGGAACTGGCATGACCCTCAACAATCGAGCCCTGGAGGCAACGGTGGACGGCTCCGCAACGCCGGCATCCGGCGGGACTGGAATGAGCGAGATCGCAGGCGTGCTGCATCAGATCACATCGAGGCTGGGCTCGGCTGCGAGCTGGCAGCCGGGCGAGGCGGCCGAGATGCGCGTCAGCATCGCGCGGATCGCAACCCAGGTGAAGCAAGCGCGCGGCGAGGTCCCACACCATCTCACCGAGGCCTTCAGCCAAATCGACCGGCAATTGCAGCGTTTGACGGGCGAGGCCTCGGTGATCCAGCCGCCCGTCGCCGAGTCGAAGGGTGCTCCGCCGATGTTCCAGACACCGGCCGCGCCAGCATCACTGCTCGCCGATAGCGCCGGTGCTGGCGACGAACGCCGGCTCGACCGCGTCTTCGCCTCCTTTGCATCCGGCTTTCCGCATTCCGCAAAGCCTGCCGCCGTCGATATGCGCCAGCGTTCCACCAGCGCGAAACCGGTCAAGGCGCCTCCCGCCATCCACACCCATGATCAATCGTGGCAGGACGCGATGGCGCCGTCCGCAACGCCCATGGTCGCTACCGATGCTCCCGCACTGAGCGGCGA
The DNA here is from genome assembly GCA_031431235.1 of Hyphomicrobiaceae bacterium. Lineage (GTDB taxonomy): Bacteria > Pseudomonadota > Alphaproteobacteria > Rhizobiales > Hyphomicrobiaceae > JANNSW01. The sequence continues at coordinate 16,365 of JANPDA010000340.1, read as the reverse complement.
GCCGGATCGGCACGAGGCGGTCGACTGGGTTGCCCACGAGCCGCCTGCCGTCAACAGCATTGTCGAGCCGCTCCTGGTGCCGGACCTGCCACGCGCTCTCGGCGGCTTCGCAGCGCCGGCGGAACCGGCTGTGGCCGTGGCGGTCTCGTTGCCGGTCGCAACCCTCGAGGCGGCACGCCCAGTCGCCGCCTTGTTGCCCGCAATGCTCGAGCGGCAATCGGTTGCCGACTTCGACCGCTTGTGCGCGCGGATCGAGGAGCTGGAGGACAAGATCGACAGTGCCATCCTCCGGCACGGCGAAGCCGAGGCGATCCGCCTGCTCGAATCCCATCTGGACGAGCTCAGAAGCGAGCTCGGTCAGGTCGCTTCCGACCTTGCCGCGCTCGTCGAGCTCGAGCAGGAGCGCTCCGCGCGCCCTGTCATGGCGCCAGCCCCGGTCGACTATGCCCGAATTGCCGAAATGATCGCAGCCTCATCCGCCAATCTGCGCGACGACATTGCCGTGCGGGTACCCAAGCTGGTGGACGAGGCGGCACATCGCGTCGGCCATCAACTGATCCAGCGCATCCCGCAGGCGCCGGCAGCTGCCGCGCTCGACACCCGGCGGATCGACGAGATCGAGCAGATGCTCAGCCAGTTCGTAGCCGAGCAGAGACGTGCCGCCAAAGCCGATGATACGTCCGCCATTCTGCACTCGGTGCACGAGATGGTCGGATCGCTGTCGCAGCGCATCGAGGCGCTCGAGAACGCCCTGATCGCTGCCGACGAGGCCTATTCGGAAGCCTCTGTGGTCTCTCGGCAGTCGGTCGCCCCCTCGCCCCGTCCCGCCGCCGCCGATCAGACCCGTTACTATCCCGAGCCGCAACACCAGGCTGCATCACCCGCGATCGGCCAGCTTCGCACCATTACTCCGGAAGCCGCCGAGGTCGAGCTGCGGATCGGCCGCAATGGAGGCGATGCCCATGGCATCGAGCCCGCGCCGGCCGCATCCAACCGCCCACAGGGCCGCGACGACCTGATGGCCTCTGCACGCCGTGCGGCCCAGGCGGCGGCCGCTGCCCAGGCGGCGGCCGAGGCGGCCCAGCCCAAGCCGTCCCGCTGGAGCCCCGGCGACAAGGCGACGCCGGCGGCTTTGCGCTCGATGCTGTCGTTCGAAAAGGCGAGTCCGCGCCCGGTGCTGCTCGTCGCGGTGGTCGCGCTGGTGATCGCCGGCCTTGCCATGCTCTACGGCCAGATGACCCGCAAGCCCCAGGCTCCCACCATCGTGATCGAGCAGGCGCTTCCCGCCGATGAGGTGCCCGAGCAGTCTCCCCAGGCGCTGCAGGGCGAGGGGACCGCCGGAGCGCCGGCGCTAACGACCACCGACACGACGCCCAAGACCGAGCAGGCCGAGCCCTTGGCCAACTCCACCGGCAAGACGTCGAAGCAGAAGAGTGGCGATGACGCCAAGCCTCAGAAGACGAAGAAGAAGGCCACGACAGGCGCGCTGTCCGGCGATGACGAGGACCCGCTCGCCTTCAATGGCGAGGAAGGTGGCGGCGAGACGGGCGATGCCTCGGAGGTCACACCTGGACCCGAGGCCGCGGCCGATCCGGGGATCGCAACCGAGGACGGCCTGTTGGCAGCCACCCCAGTCTCGCTCGGCGAGCCGGAAGCGCCCGGCGCGATCGCAGCCGAGACTGCGGACGACGACCTTCCCCCCGCTGCCGTCGCCCCGCTCGCCATCCGGGTCAAGGCTGTGGAGGGCGATCCAGCAGCCCAGCTGCTGATCGGAGCACGGCTGACGTCAGGCGCGAACGGCACCGAACCCGACCATGCAGCCGCCGCCGTCTGGTTCCAGCGCTCGGCGAGCGCGGGCTATGCGCCGGCCCAGTACCAGCTCGCCACCATCTACGAGCGGGGCAAGGGCGTCGAGAAGGACATTGCCCGCGCTCAGACCTGGTACCGCCGCGCCGCCGAGCAGGGCAATGTGCGCGCCATGCACAATCTGGCGGTGCTCGGCGTTTCGCAACCAGGCGTCGCGCCAGACTACGCCGGCTCGCTCGTGTGGTTCCAGAAGGCGGCCGAGTATGGCCTGGTTGACAGCCAGTTCAACCTCGCTCTGCTCTACGCCAACGGACTGGGTGTCAAGCGCAACGTCTCTGAGTCCTATCGCTGGTTCGCTCTCGCCGCCGCCGGCGGCGACCAGGAAGCCACCAAGCGCAAGCAGGAGGTCCACGCTCGCCTGTCGCCCGATGTCATCGCCAAGGCTGAAAAGCTGATCCGCGCCTTCGAGGCCAAGACTGCCATCAGCGCAGTGAACGTGGCCGCGAGCGAGGAAGAGATCATCGCCGAGACGGCTCCAGCCCTTCCCGCGAGCGACCCAGGCCTTGCCGCTGCCGAGATCAGCACGGTGCAGGGCCTGCTCGGCAAGCTCGGCTACGGCGTGGGGACCTCGGACGGAGTACTGGGACCAGGCACGCGCGCCGCGATCCGCAAGTTCGAGCAGAAGAACAGCATGCAGGTGACCGGCACGATTTCGACCGAGCTGATCCGGAAGCTGAAAGAGAGCGCTGGTTGATAGCTTCGCGAGTGGGAAGCCCCGCCCGCTACTCGCCTTTCGCCATGGCTGCGATCGCCTTGCGGAAGGTCTTGCGCGCCTTCTGGAACTCGGATCCGTAATGCCCGCTCGGCTTCTCGTAGTAGCCGGCACGGGAGATCCTGTAGCCGCCCTTCTGGTGGAGGCCGCCCAGCATCTCGGCCATCTTCAAGGCCATCAGGTTCGGATTGACGATCGCAATCTCGGGGGCTTCCCCGCCGCGCATCAGATAGCGCTGGTAGCAGGCCGCGACGATGGTGCAGCCCATGATGATCGTGTCCGAGTGGGTCTCCTTGATCACACGGCGGCAGGTCTCGATGGTGTCGCGCGCAACCGCATCGGGGTCGCCGACCATGTCCTTCACGAACCACTCGATGGTCCTGACGCCGCGGCAATAGCCGTCGAGACCATAGAGACGGGTCAGATCCTCGATGTAGGGCGCGGCTTTGTGGTGATCGGTGACGACCGTGTAGAAATGGCCGAAATGGGGAGCGAGCGACATGGAGGCTTCGAGCGGGCCGATGACGGGGATGTCGACCAGCTCGCGCGCGGTGCGCACGCCCGGATCGTAGCAGCAGCCGACGATGACCGCATCGAACCCCTCCTCCTCGTCCTGCATGATGCGCTCGAACAGCACGCTCTCCATCAGGTGCTTGGAATAGAAGTAGTCGATGTCGGGCGGGCAGGCGTCCATGTGGGAGATGTGCAGCTCGGTGCCTTCAGCTGCGTAGTGCATCAGCGTCTCGCGGATGATGTCGTCATAGGCGCGGGTGCCGAAGGGATTGATGAAGTCGATTTTCAGGGTCATACGGGGCTCCGTTAGGTCTTCCACGGATCGACAATCTCGATGCCAGTGCTCGCGAAATCAGAGGCGTTTCTAGTGACGATCTTCATTCCTCGCGCGCGTGTGATCGCAGCAATCTGAGCGTCGAAGTCGTCGATCCGTTTGCCGATGCGTCGGCGACTGACCGAGATGTCTGCGTAGTGAGTTGCGGCCATGCTCTCGAACGGAAGGATCCGCCCGGCAAACAGGTCGAGCACGCGGCGGGCTGCACCACTCAGCGCTACTCTCCGCTTGCCATGGGCCAGCTTCGCGATTCCGTACAGAACTTCGGCTTCACAGATGGCTGCGGTGAACAATTCGTCCTCGGTCCGGCGTAGCATCCAACCAGCGACCGCCAGATCTGGAGTCGGCTTCATGATCTCCGACAGGACATTCGTATCGAGCACAAACATACTGAGCCTAGTCGAACAGCTTGCGGTCCCGGATCGGTTTGCGTGCTGGTAGGTCCAAGTCGATCCCCCCTAGCGGCTCCACGATGCCGCGAACCGCACGATAGAGATCGCCAGGCTCAGGCTTGTTCGCCCGATCCAGCACCTCGCGCAGGATCTCCCGCGCCTCGGCCTCCATGGATCGGCCATGCTCGCTGGCGCGCACCTTCAGCCGCTCCTTCAGCTCATCGTCAACGTTGCGGATCGTGATCGTCGTCATGGCTGTGCTCCGTCTCGATTTAGCTCAGAGCATAGCGCGTAGGCCGCGCCTTCACCACCTCCGGTGCTCGTCATTGTTGGCCCTCAGCGTCGGGCGATCGAGGCGGAGCTGGTGGAGATCGAGGTCGGGCTTCTCGCCGGTCAGGTGTTGCGCGATCGACTTGCCCGACAGCGGCCCGGCGAGATTGCCGAAGACGTGGCCGGCATTGAGCACCAGCCCCTCGATCTGGGGCACATCGCCCAGGATCGGCAGCGCATCCGGCGTCTGCGGCAGCAGACCCGCCCAGACCCGCTCAATGGCGAGCGACTTGATGGCGGGAAGCGCATCCGCCAGCGCTGCCAGCGTCATGGCGATGCCCGCAACCGTCGGGCGGTCGTCGAACCCGGGAAAATCCATGGGGCAGCCGAGCAGCACGCGGCCGTCCTTGCGCTGAACGGCGAGCTCCAGGAACTCGATGCCGGGGAAGGTCTTCTCGAGGGGATGGGTCGAGCCCTCGTCGGTGTAGCCCTCGATGTCGCGGAAGAAGGCGTACTGCTTCACCGCAGTCGGCCCGTAGAGCAGCGGCTCGAAGCGGAAGGGCGCGGGCTCGGTCTCGATGACCTGCAGCCGCATCGGCGTGATCGGGAGCTTGACGCCGTGAGACTCCAGCAGCTTCGGCGTCCACGCGCCACAGGCGAGCACCACGCGATCCGCCCGATGCTCGCCCTTCGTCGTCTTGACACCGCGGCAGCGTCCGCCCTCGACGATCAGCTCCTCGACCCTTTCGCCGAAAAGCAACGTCGCGCCGTTGCGCCGCGCGCCTTCGGCCAGCGCCTCGCAGAGCTTCATCGTGTGCTGGTGTGCGTCGAGGGGATTGTAGGTCGCGCCGACCACATGGGGCGCGAGGATCGGGCAGCGCTCGAGCGCGCCCTTGGCGTCCAGGTACTCCATCGGCAGGCCGGCGCGCCGTCGCTCGGCGACGAAGTTCTTGAAGAGCGGCTCGAGCGCCGGGTCGAAAAAATAGAACATGCCGCCCGACGCGCGGAAGTCCCAGCCTTCCAGCTCGGCGGCGAGCTCATCCGACAGCTTGCGGCCCATCAGGCCGATCTCCATCTGCACGCCGGCCTTGCGGGTATGCAGCCACTGATAGCCGGGATTGCGGCCGGAGGCTCCCCAGCCGGGTGCCTCGCCGTCGATCAGCGTGACCTTCACACCCTTTTTGCTCAGGAAATAGGCGGTCGAAGCACCGACAATACCGGCGCCGACGACGATGACATCGGGCTTCATGCTCATGCCATCCCCCGGGTCGCATCGAACAAGGTCTTCAGATGGAAGTTGGGTCGCGTATCGATGCAGAGCCGCTTCCAGGAGAGGTATTCCTCGACGCCCGACATGCCGAGCTCGCGACCGAGCCCCGAGAGATGCCGGCCACCGAAAGACGTCTCGGCGTGGCGGATGTAATGGGTGTTGATCCAGATATCGGCGACATCGAGCCGGCGTGCCATCCGCAGCGCCCGGGAAATGTCCTGCGACCAGATCGAGCCGCCGAGGCCGTAGGGCGTGTCATTGGCGATCGTGAGCGCCTCGGCCTCGTCCTTGAATGTCAGCACCGAAAGCACCGGTCCGAACACCTCCTCGCGCGCGAGACGGCCATCGGCGGGCGCATCCACGATCACGGTGGGGGAGAGCAGCAGCCCGCCCTGCTTCCTCGGGACGCCGCCAACCGCTGCCCTGCCGCCTTCCTCGAGGCCGAGACGGATGTAGGCGAGCGCCTTGTCGTACTGCTTCTGCGACGCCATCGATCGCCTTCTGCTTCAGGCTCTCATGCACCACGAGTCTCGTGCAGGCCGTGCACGACTGGCCCGAGTACATGAAGGCACCATAGGTGACCGCATCGAGCGCCTTCTCGAGATCGGCATCGGCAAAGATGATCGCCGGCAGCTTGCCGCCGCACTCGAGGCCGACCTTCTTCAGGCCCTTGGCCGCCATCTCCATGATGCGGATACCGGTCGCGGTCGAGCCGGTGAAGCCGATCTTGTCGACGCCTTTGTGCGTGACGAGCGCCTCGCCGGTCGGCGTGCCGGCGCCGTTCACATAGTTGATGACGCCCGGAGGGAAGACGCCACAATCATGGGCGCAGGCGATCAGCGCTTCGGTCGAGGCGGGAGTCACCTCCGAGGATTTCACGACCATGGTGCATCCGGCCGCCAGCGCCGCGCCCATCTTGCGCACGGCGAGGTCGACGGGATCGTTCCAGGGAATGATCAGGGCGCAAACGCCGATCGCCTCCGGCAGCTCCATATCCCAAACTTCCGGCAGCGTCCCGCCGGTGACACGACCATCGATCATGCGCGCCGCGCCGGCGTAGTAGCGCAGCTTGTCGACGGCGCTTTCGACCTCGCGCGTCATGTTGACGGTGACGGGCTTGCCCATCTCGCGTGCGATCAACTCGGAGATGGGCTTCGCCCGCTCCTCCAGCTTGTCGGCGAAGGTGAGCAGGGCAGCGGCCCGCTGCGAGCCCTTCAGCCAGCGCCACTCGCCCTTGTCGAACGCACGCCGAGCGGCCGAGACGGCGGCATCGACGGCCTTGGCGTCGCTCTGCGGTGCGCTCGACAGCACCTCGCCCGTAAACGGATTGTAGCTCTTGAAGCGCTCGCCGCCGGGATCGACCCATTTGCCGGCGACATAGTTGCGGACCTCGATCATGCTGACCCTCCATCAATTCGGCTCGTGTGGCGTTTCGCAATTGCCTTCAAACTTCGCGGCCAGGCTACTCGAGGCAATTGCGAGACAGAGCTACACGAGAGACCCAAAGTTGGTAGTGTCCCTCATGTCTCGGAATTGTCGAACGAGCGTGCCGCTAGTTTGTCGACAATTCAGAGACGGGACACTACGCTTCACCCACGATCTCACAGACCGCATCCAAGCCTGCAAACAGCTCGGCCTCGTCGATGACGAGCGGCGGCGAGAGCTTCACCACATTGTCCTCATAGCCGCCGCGGCCGACGATGAAACCGCGCTGGCGCAACTTGGCCACTGCCCTTGCGGCGCGCGCACCGTCGGGTCTGCCTGCGTCCGTCATCAGCTCGATACCGAACCAGAGGCCTTGCCCACGGATCTCGGCGACACCCGGCCGATTGTGGAGCGCATTGCGCAGCCGCTGCAAGCAGGGTTGCTCGAGGCGCGCCGCACGCTCGGTCAGCTTTTCGTCGCGCATCACACCGATGGCAGCGACGGCGGCGGCGAGGTTCAGATTGTTGGTCAGGAAGGTCGACGTATAGCTGTCGGGCTTCCAGGTCATGCTGTCAGCGGTGCCCATCACCGCCGCAACCGCGACGCCCCCGCCGATCCCCTTGCCGACGGTGACGAGATCGGGCGTGATGCCTGAATGCTCGAAGGCCCACATCCTGCCGGTGCGGCCGCAGCCGGACTGGATCTCGTCTACGATCATGAGCGCGTCGTGCCGGTCGCAGAAGGCGCGCAGCCGCGGCAGGAAGTCGGGCGGCGGAACGACAGTGCCGCCATTGCCTTGAATGGGCTCCAGGATCACGGCGGCGATCTTGCCGATACCGCCAGCGGGACCCGCCAGCCGGTCGAGCGCTGCCATGGTCTGATCAGTCGCGGTCGGCCCGAGATGGAGGGGATAGGGGAAGGGCACGAAGTGGGCGGCTGCAGGCACGCCGAGCGCCTCGCGATAGCGCACCTTGCCGGCGAGTCCGACGGTGCCGATCGAGCGGCCGAAATAGCCGCCGGTGAAGGTGACGATCTCAGCTCCTGGCTTGCGCGATCTGGCGATCAGCACCGCCATCTCGTTGGCCATGGCACCGGTGATGGCGGGAAGAAATCGCGTCAGCCCTTTCGGCGTGATGCTCTCGAGCGCCTCCAGGAACTCGGCGCGCACGCGACTGGGAGAGGCGGAGGGGCAGTGCATGAGCAGTCCCGCTTGCTCACGGATCGCCGCCACCACCTTGGGATGCGAGTAGCCGGTCGCGGCAACGGCGAAACCGCCATAGAGGTCGAGATGGCGCTTGCCGTCTGCGTCCCAGATATGGGCGCCCTCCGCCCGATCCCAGACGAAGGGCTCGGGATCGGCGAATGTCCGCAAGCCCCCACCTTCGAGGCGGCGCAGGCGCTCGGTGATGTCGATGGAGGAGTTGCGGATCATGATCTCATCCCGTGAATTCGTGCAGCCGCCAAGCCGCCAGGTCCTGTGACTCGACTTGGCGACCTGGCGACTTCACGACTTGGCGTCACACCAGCACCTTGCCGTCCGCGACGATCACCTCGCCGTCGAGCGTGATGTGCGCATCCATGATCATGCCGTCGAGATGAACCTCCGAGACCACCGCGCCACCATAGCCGGCGGCCGAATCCCCGATCGCCATATGGGCCGTGCCGAGCTTCTTCTTCACTTCGGTGATCTCGCCGGACAGGCGCGATTTCGGATTGAGTCCGATGCCGAGCTCGGCGATGTTGCGGGCATTCACGATCCCCTCGATATAGGCTTCGAGCGCGCGCGCCTCCGCGCCGCCATCGATCGCCGTGACGAGACCTGCATTGACTTCGAGCACGACGGGCCTCGCAAGCCGGCCGAGGTCAGTCATGATGTGCTCGAAGACGATTGTTCCCTCGCTGTGGCCTTCGAGTGGGGGAAAGGACACCTCGCCACCCGGGAACGCCGAGGTCTCACCTGGGTTACGACAGATGCCGGTCAGCCAGCCGACGGGTTTCCTGCCCTCGACCACGACCTTTACATCCGTGCCCGCAGGCGAGGTCAAGTGTACGATCCTGCCCTTGGCGAGCCGGTCCCGAAGGCGCTCGGCCAGCGCGCGGATCGCCACGAAATCCGCCGTCATGGCGCCGTTGATCCAGCCATCCTCGTTGAATGGCGCGTTGAAGACGCCGCGGGCGCCCGCGAGCTTGGCCTGGTTCTTGGCCTCGATGTGGTACATCGACCGGCTCGCCGCCGCGATCACCACGTTCGCTTTGGTCATTGCCGCCGCGATCGGCGCGGGCGGCTCGGTGCCGCTCCTCGCACGCGGCGTCATCATGGCGACGACCGGATCGCCCCCGACGGCGTAGGTCTGTGCCGCGAGCGCCTGCCAGATCGACGGGCTGGTGCGATCATCGACGACGATGAGAACGCTCTCGCCCGGCTTCACGCCCATGCAGTCGGTAATGACCTTGTGCGCCGTGCGCGCGACCTCGATGAGTGTGGTCATTGCGTCCTCCGCGCGATGCTTTTCGTTGCCTCCTCCCTAGCATTGAACTAGGATCGTATCAAATATCAAATGGTGGATGGCAGTCATGGCAACGGCGAGGGACGAGGGCACAACGCAGGCCCGGATTGCCGAAATCGGCCGCAGCGTGGCCGGCGAAGCGGCCGCTAGCGGGCGCATGGCGATCACGCGTAGCTTTCGCTTTCACCGGCCGCGGGGCGGCTTCTGCCATGCCGGCTGGTGTCAGCAGTGCCGGATCGCGACGCCGCAAGGACCGCGTCTCGCTTGCATGCTGCCGGCAGGAAGCGCAGCGCTGCCGGGCGGGATCGATCTGCTGCGGCCGGTGGGCTGGCTGGCGGAGCGTTTCTCGCCGTGGTTCCACGAGGTCGTGCTGCCCGAGGCGTTGCGCCAAACCTTCGTCGAGCGATTGCGGAGCCTTTCCGCCGCACCCCGGCCGAGCACCAAGCCCCAGCCGGCGCGCGGTCGCCGGCGCGAGGAGACGTGCCAGACGCTGGTCGCAGGCGGCGGCCTGACGGGCCTCGAAGCTGCTGGCGTGCTCGCAAGTCTTGGACAAGACGTGCTGCTGTGCGAAGCTGGCCCGCTCGGTGGCCGCGCCGCCCTCGCGCATGCCGCCGTCCCGCAGGTCGCCGAGGCCGAGAGTAAGGCGCGCGAAGCGGGCGCCCGTTTGTTGACGCATACGCTCGTGGCCGGGCTCTACGAAAGCCCACGGCGCGCGCTCGCCGTCGGCGCCGACGGCCCAATCGTCATTTCTTTCGAGCGCCTGGTGGTTGCAACCGGGGCTATCGACAAGCTGCCCGCCTTCGCCGGCAACGACGTTCCCGGCATCATCGGGGCTGCGGCATTCGTCCGGCTTGCAGCAGCAAGCGCTATCCCGGGCTATCGGGTGATCGGCGTGATCGGGCCCGGGCCTGAGGTCGCGAGCCTGCGCCGCACCGCGGAGCGCCATGGTCTTGACTTCGCCTGGCAGGCCAACACCATCCCGGAGCGTGCGACGGGGAGCCGCCACATCCGCTCGGTCGACTTCGCCGGCGGCGGTCGCAAACCCTGCGACCTGCTCGTCTCCTGCTACCTCCAGCCGACCTACGAATTGCTGCTGCAGGCAGGTCTGCACGCCGATGTGAGCGGCTCCCCACCGGTGGTCAGGCCGGTCGGCGAGAGTGCCGTTCCGCTGTTCGCCGTGGGGAGTGTCGCCGGGTCGATTGCTCAACGTCACGAGATCAGCACGGCGGCACCTGCATGGTTGGCTGGGGAGGAAGGCTGGCGGTCGGACGATGGTGCACGCCTGCTCGGTCCGCCGCCCGATCCCGCGACCATCATTTGCCCCTGCGAGGACGTCCGCGCCAAGGACCTCGACCGCGCCATAGCCGATGGCTTCGACGACATCGAGCTGTTGAAACGGCGCACTGGAGCCGCAACCGGACCCTGCCAAGGCAAACTCTGCCACGCCGAGATCGCTGCGTGCCTCGCCCGCCAGGGAAAACGCGTCGCGCTGCCGACGCAACGGCCCTTCGTGCGGCCGATCCCGCTTGCGGAGTTGGCGGACTCCCTACCATGAAGAGCGCAGCAGATGTCGTCATCGTCGGCGGGGGCATCTTCGGACTCGCGCTCGCGTTCGAGCTGCAGCAATTGCGCCGCCGCCGAATTGCGCTGATCGAGCGCCGCCATCTGGGTGCGGGCGCCTCCAGCCGCAATGTCGGGCGCGTGCGCGCAATCCAGCTGACACCCGAATTGGCAAGGCTCTCGCTCGCCTGCCAACGCAAGCACGCCGGCCTCTCAGCCGAGCTCGGCGCCAATACCCTGTTCTGGCGTGCGGGTTACGCGCTGGTGCTCTACGACGAGGACGAGATGGAGGTGATGGCGGGCGTCGACCGGATGCTGCGCGAGGAAATCGGCCTGAAGACCGAGCTGATCGGCGGCGCGGAATCGATCCGCCGCATGCCGGTGCTCGAGGGCGGTGTGCGCCCGCGCGGCTCGCTCTATCATCGCGACGCCGCCGCGCATCATGATGCCGTGCTGTTCGCCTACCGCCGCGCGGTTCTCAGCCGGGGTGTCGATCTGCACGAGCAGACCGAAGTCGTTGGCCTCCTCAGGTCGGGCGACCGGATCGAAGGCGTCACGCTCGGCGACGGCAAAGAGATCCGCGCACCGCTGGTTGTCAACGCCACCGGCGCCTGGTCGAGCACGATCTCGCACATGGCGGGGCTGGAACCGCCCAACGTGCCGCTGCGCCGGGAAGCCATGGTGACCGAAGCGGTGAAGCCGCTGATCGATACCCTCATCACTTTCTACCGCCCGACCGAGGGCTGGCTCAATCAGACGTTGCGCGGCGAGGTCGTCATGGGGGTGACAGACGAGCATGATCAGCCCGGCATCACGCTCGCCTCGACGCCGGAATTCGCGATCCGCACGGCAACGGCCATGTTGAGCAAGGCGCCGATCCTCGGCCAGCTGCGGGTCGTGCGCCAATGGGCAGGCATGTACGACGTGACGCCCGACCGCAAGCCGACGATCGGCCCGGTAACATCCCGGCCTGGGCTAGTGCAGATGAACGGCGACAACGGACGGGGCTTCCTGCTCGGACCCAAGCTCGGCGAGTTGCTGGCTGAATGGCTGGAGACGGGCGCGCGCCCCGGATTGGTCGCGCCCTTCGACGTGGCGCGGTTCGATGCCGGTGCGGCAGCCATTCCTGCCGCCACCGACTATTATGCCGGCTACCGGAAGACGGCGTGACAGGATGACTGCACCCCACTTCGCCACCAAAGCCGAATGGGTCTACGAGCATCTGCGCGGGCGGATTGTCGCCGGCGAGTTGAAGCCGGGCGACCGGTTGCGCCTGACTGATATCGCGCGCGGTCTCGGCATCAGCGAGATGCCGGTGCGCGAGGCGCTGCGGATGCTGCATCGCGACCGCCTCGTGGCGATGGAAAGCCACCGCGGGGCGACCGTGACCGACTTGCCGCTCGAGCGGGCGATCGAGATCATCGAGGTGCGAACCCAACTCGAGGTGCTGGCGCTCACGCTCGCCGCCGGCCGGCACGACGCCGTCGCGATCAAGCAGCTGCGCGAGCGCTACGCGGCAATGGACGAGGCGATCAGCGACAGCAACGCCCAGCGCTTCTCCGAGCTGAACCGGGAGTTCCACCGGCTTGCCTATGCGCCGGGCAGCAATGCGACTTTGCGGGACGAGATCGAGGAGCTGTGGGATCGCGTCTGGCGAACGCGAACCCGCACGATCTTCGCAGAAGCCCCTGCCCGCATGCGGGCGACCCAGCAGGAGCACAGGGCGATCCTGAAGGCGCTCGTCCGCGGCTCGCCAGTCGATGCCACGACCGCCGCCACGGCCCATCGCGAGGCGACTTTGGCGGCATGGCGCGAGCTGCTCGTGCAGCAGCAAGGCACGACGCCCGCGGCTCCGCCAGCTGAGCGACGGCGAAGAGGCCGTTGACTTTGTGGCAACCTTCTCCCTCGGGAGAGTGGAAGAGGAGGCCCCGCCTCAGATCCCGCGCCCCGCCAGCGCGCCCTCGGCGACCGCGACATCGATTGCGCGCGGCGACACACAGTCGCCGATCACATGCACGGTCTTGCCGGCGGCCTTGGCGGCGCCGGCCAGCTCCTCGACCATCATCGGACCGTTCCAGTCGACCAACAGGTCGACACCCTCGATCCGGCTCTCGCGGCCCGAGTAGACATTCCTGAGCACGACCGTGCGCGTTTCGAGCCGGACCACCTCCTCGGCCGCCTTCAGCTCGGCACCGTGGCCGAGCAGGTGCTTGAAGAGGGGCGTGCGGATGATCGGCGAAATCTTCTCGCCGATCACGAACTCCGCCGAGACGATGGTGACGCGGCACCCCATCTCGGCGAGCAGCTCGGCAGCCGAGAGGCCCGCCCGACCCCAACCGCCATCGCGCACGACCGCATGCTCGACGCCCGACGGTGGCACCTCCAGCACAGCATAGGGATCGGCGATCCTCATCCCCGACGTCTCCTCCCCCGGCCAGGCTCGCGGCCGCTGCGGCGCCGCGCCCGTTGCAATCACGATGGTATCGGCCTCGAGCTTGGCCAGATCCGCCGGACCAATCGCACGGCCCGTCTCGATCCGCACCTGAGCACGGGCGAGCGCAGCCTCGAACCAGTCGAGCGAGCGGGAGAATTCTCGCGTCTGCGGCGCTCTTGCCCAAAGCCGCAACTGGCCGCCGATTGCCGTGCCCTGCTCGTAGACCGTCACGCGATGGCCGCGCCCGGCGGCAACGCGGGCCGCTTCGAGCCCTGCCGGCCCGGCGCCGATCACGGCAACGCGCCTCGGCTGCTTGGCCGGTTTGGCCGGGCCCCAGGTCAGCTCGCGGCCGGCTTCGGCATTGTGGAAGCAGCGCAGCGGCCCGCCCGCCTGCACGCGGTCGATGCAGATGTTGGCGCCGACGCAAGGGCGGATCTCGTCGGCCCGGCCGCTCGTGATCTTCGCAACGATGTCGGGGTCGGCGATGTGGGCGCGCGTCATGCCGACCATGTCGAGCTTGCCGTCGCGCACGAAGGCTTCCGCCATGCGCGGATCGACGATCCGGCCGGTCGAGAAGACGGGGATGCTCACGACCTTCTTGATGGCGGCCGCGAGGGGAACGAACAGGCCGTGCGGCGCGGGCGTCGGCGGCCAGTGCTCCCATCGCATCAACCGGTCGGAGTTGGTGCCTGCGATCACGTTCAGGTAGTCGAGCTTGCCGGCTGCCGCGAGCCGCTTGGCGATCTCCTGCATGTCGCTGGCCGAGAGCCCTCCCTCGGTCATCTCGTCGCCCGCGATCCGCATGCCGACGATGAGGGCCGGCCCGACCGCCTCGCGCACGGCATCGACCACCTCGAAGGCGAAGCGCAACCGGTTGTCGAGGCTGCCGCCATAGCGGTCGTCGCGCCGGTTGGTCTTGGGCGACATGAAGGCGGCGAGAAGGAAGCCGAAGGCACCTAGAATCTCGACGCCGTCGAGGCGGCCTTCCTTCACCCGGTGCGAGGCCGCGCCGTAGGCTGCCACGATCTCGGCGATCTCGGCCTTGCTCATCTGATGGGGGATCTCGCGCACCAGATCGGAGGCGACCGGGGACGGCGCCCACATCGGTGCGCCAACGCCCGAGCCGTGCCCGGTCTGGGCGCTGTGAGCGAGCTGGGCGAGGAAGGTCCCGCCCTCGGCGTGCACGGCGGCGGCGAGCTTGCGATAGCCGGGGATGATCGAGTCGTCCACGTTTTGCAGGCACAGCGAGGAATCGAGACCGCCGGTGCGGTGGATCGGCGTCGCGCCGGTGAGTTGCAGGCCGGCGCCACCCTTTGCCCGCGCCCGGTGATAGGCGACCCACTCGTCCGTCGGCAGGTTGCTCTTGGCGAGCCCCGGCACATGACCCGTCACGAGCACGCGATTGCGGATCGTCTTGGCACCGACCTGGAGCGGCGAGAGGAGATGCGGGAAGGCCGTCATTGGTGGCTCCGATCGGGTGAGGCAAACGGCTCGACTGGGACCATGATCAATCCTTCCCGGTCGATCCTGCAATGCGTGCCTGGGCGCTCTCCCCTGCGCTACATGGGGCTCTTGCCGGCCTTGCCGATCACGACGGGCTCCTTGCGGCAGTCGAAAGCGGCGGCGAGCTGGTCGGCGGCGCGCACGGCAATCTCGTTGCCATCTGCGTTGGCGAGGGCGTCCACATAGGCGACATGGCACGAATCGCCGCCGTCGCCGCCCCCGACCTTGGAAACGACCAGCACCTGGCCCTCGAGCGCCTGTTCGCTCGCATCGCTCTGGGTGTAGTAGCGCAGGATGGTCGCGAACGGAACCCAGCGGGTGCCCTTGCGCTCGAGCCGCCATTCGACGGTCGCGTTGGCGTCCTTGCTTTCGAACAGAGAGTTGAAGGCCTTCAGCTTCTGTGTCGAGGCGCGACTTTCCTTGGCGGGCTTGCCGAAGCTGACGAGGAAACGCCTGTTGTCCTCGGAGATGACGAGATCGAAGCCGTTCTCGGTTCCTGGGCAGCCCCAGGTGGTGAAGGTCTCTCCGGTCGCGGCGATCTTGCATCTGGCGAGGTCGATCGTGGTGTAGACGCTCTTCACGCCGCCGGCCGCGCAGGGTGAGGGCAGCAAGGCCAGCGCGATGGCAATGAGGGGCAGGGCACGCATGGAAAGCCTTCAATCGCAGGCCGATCGATCGCTGGGCAGTCTATGGCGCGCAGTTGCGGCAGGAACAAGCCGCTTGCACCGTGAGGTTGGGCTGCGATAGAGGGCGGTAGTACATGAGGAGCTCACCATGGCAGACATGAGATTCGCCGTGCTCGGAGCGGCGGGGCGCATGGGCCTCGCGCTCGTGCGCACGATCAAGGAGACGCCGGGCGCCGTCGTGACGGCCGCCATCGAGCGGCCGGGCTCGATCGCGATCGGGCAGGACGTGGGGCTGCTCGCGGGCGTCGGCAAACTGACGGTTCCGATCTCGGATGACCTGAAAGCGGCGCTCGCTCGCGCGGACGCCGTGCTCGATTTCACCGCTCCCGATGCAACGATTGCCTGCGCCAGACTCGCGGCGGAGAAGGGTCTCGTGCACGTGATCGGCACCACCGGATTGTCGGCGGCCGACGACGCCGAGATCGCAGGCGCGGCGGCGCGAGGGGCGCGCATCGTCAAGGCCGGCAACATGAGCCTCGGCGTCAATCTGCTGGTGGCGTTGACGAGGAAGATCGCGGCGGCGCTGGATGAGGATTTCGATATCGAGATCGTCGAGATGCACCACAAGATGAAGGTGGATGCGCCATCGGGCACCGCGCTGATGCTCGGCCACGCAGCGGCCGAGGGTCGCGGCGTCGACCTGGGTGCGAAGGGCATGTTCGCCCGGCACGGCCAGACCGGCGTGCGGGGGCGAGGTCAGATCGGCTTTGCCGCACTGCGCGGCGGCAACGTCGTGGGCGAGCACACCGTCATCTTCGCGGGCGAGCACGAGCGCGTGGAAATCACCCACAAAGCCACCGACCGCTCGATCTTCGCGCGCGGCGCCGTCAAAGCGGCACTGTGGGCGAAGGACAAGGGTGCGGGGCTGTACTCGATGGCGAATGTGTTGGGGT